>NZ_JBIWCX010000022.1:0-48114 GCF_044761695.1 Lysinibacillus sp. NPDC097287 | reverse complement strand
AAACAAAATTAAACAGCCAGTCTCCGGTAAAATACCGTAAACTGGCTGTACAATAAGGTGTTTTCTTATTGTCTCAAAAAAGACAGGCAGTGCCATTAGACGAAGTAGATGTTTTTTTGTTACATCATTTTCTTTTCAATTTCACGCCAAACTTCTTCAAAGCCTAAACCTTTTTCAGAAGAGAATACGATTAATGGATCATTTTTGTCCATTTCAAGTGTGTCTTTGACGATTTTTTTGTGCTTATCCCATTTCCCTTTAGGGATTTTGTCTGCCTTCGTTGCAATGATAATACATGGGATATTGTAATGCTTTAAGAAATCATACATCATACAATCATCGGCAGTTGGTGGGTGGCGAAGATCGACAATTTGTACGACCGCCTTTAGTTCTTCGCGTCCTGTAATATAACGCTCAATCATTTTACCCCATGCTTCACGTTCAGTTTTAGAAACTTTCGCATAACCGTAGCCTGGTACGTCGACGAAAAATAACTGCTCCTCGATTTTGTAAAAGTTTAGCGTTTGCGTTTTCCCTGGTTTAGAAGAAATACGCGCCATACTTTTACGACCAATCATACGATTAATGAATGATGATTTTCCAACATTTGAACGCCCTGCTAATGCAAACTCTGGCAGTCCATCTTCAGGATATTGTTCTGGTCTAACGGCACTAATGACCAATTCAACGTTGTGGACTTTCATGTGATTAAAAACCTCCGTCTAGTGCAAGAGCTAATACCTCATCAGCTGATGACACTAGTTTAAATGTAAGTTGCTCGCGAACAATTTCAGGAATATCCTCAATGTCGCGTTCATTGTCTTTTGGACAAATAATTGTTGTCAAGCCTGCACGATGCGCACTCAATGACTTCTCTTTCAATCCACCGATTGGTAGAACACGACCACGTAATGTGATCTCACCTGTCATACCAACTTCACGGCGAATTGGTCGATCTAAAATGGCAGACGTAATGGCTGTAGCCATCGTAATACCAGCAGAAGGTCCATCTTTGGGAACAGCACCTTCAGGCACGTGAATATGAATATCATGCGTTTCAAAATACTCTGCATCGACACCGAGCTCTTTTGTCTTTGAACGTACATAAGACAATGCAGTTTGCGCTGATTCTTTCATAACGTCACCAAGCTTACCAGTAAGCTGTAATTTACCCTTACCTGGCGTTAACGACACCTCAATTTGAAGTGTATCACCACCAACAGTCGTATATGCTAATCCAGTAGCAACGCCAACTTGATTTTCTGTTTCAGCTTGTCCGTAACGATAACGATGTTTACCTAGGAATTCTTCAAGTGATTTAGAATTCACAGTAACACGTTTTTTTTCACCGGAAACGATAATTTTCGCCACTTTACGGCATACTGATGCCACTTGGCGCTCTAGACCACGTACGCCAGCTTCACGTGTATAATAACGGATTAAATCAAGTACCGCTTCATCCTTGAAAATCACTTGTGCTTTTTTCAAGCCGTGTTCTTCTAGTTGCTTTGGTATCAAATGGTCTTTCGTAATCTCTGTTTTTTCAATTTCTGTATAACCAGCTATTGAAATTATCTCCATACGGTCTAAAAGCGGTCCAGGAATTGTACTTAAATCATTCGCTGTTGCAATGAATAACACATTCGATAAATTATAAGGTTCTTCAATAAAATGATCGCTAAATGTACTATTTTGCTCAGGATCTAATACTTCAAGCATCGCTGCTGAAGGATCTCCCCTAAAATCATTCGACATTTTATCGATTTCATCTAGTAGGAAAACCGGATTCACTGTACCTGCTTTTTTCATACCTTGAATAATACGTCCTGGCATTGCACCAACATACGTACGACGGTGACCACGGATTTCTGATTCATCACGGACACCGCCTAATGAAATACGGACAAATTTTCTATCTAAGCTTTCCGCAATCGAACGTGCTAGTGAAGTTTTACCGACACCTGGAGGTCCTGCTAAACAAAGAATCGGTCCGCGTAATGATTTCATTAGCTGACGTACAGCTAAATATTCAAGCACGCGTTCTTTAACTTTTTCCAGACCGTTATGATCTCTATTTAAAATCTTCTCAGCATGTATTATATCCATGCGGTCTTCTGTCTTTTTAGTCCATGGCAGTGATACCATCCAATCGACATAGTTCCGAATAACGCCACTTTCGGCACTTGCTGTTGGTAGCTTTTCATAGCGATCCAGTTCTTTTGAAACAGCTTCTTTTGTTGTTTCTGGCATACCCGCTTCATTTATGCGCTTGCGTAAAGCAGCGACCTCACCAGTTTTACCCTCACTGTCACCAAGTTCCGTTTGAATAGCTTTCATTTGTTCACGTAAATAATACTCTTTTTGTGTACGCTCCATCGATTGCTTGACTTTAGCATTTATTTTTTTCTCTAAATCAAGCACTTCCTGTTCATCATGTAAGCGAATAATTAAATGGTCGATACGCTTTTTCACATTTAACATCTCTAAAATCTCTTGTTTGTCTGCAATTTTTACTGGTAAATGTGAGGCAATAATATCCGCTAATCTGCTAGGTTCTTCAATATCCGCCACCGTATCAATTGTTTCTGTCGTAATCTTATTTGAAGATCTCGCATACTTTTCAAAATACGTGAGAAGCGTACGCATTAACGCTTCTGTCTCCACGTCTTTATTTGTAGATTCTTCTTTAACATCTATATCAACAGTTGTGTAATTTTCTAATTCTGTGTAGTTAGACCAAGAAGCACGGGCAATGCCTTCCACTAATATACGAAGCGTTCCATTTGGTAATTTTAGCATCTGTTTGACATATGCCATCGTGCCTAATTTATATAAATCATTTTCGCCCGGTTGTTCGTCATGCATTTCTTTTTGCGTTACTAATAAAATCATTTGATCTTCTAGCATAGCTTGCTCAAGCGCTGCTACAGAACGACTTCTACCCACATCAATATGTAACACCATAGTAGGATATACTAACAGTCCACGTAAAGGCAATAGTGGCACATTAGATGTTTTTTGTATCGTTACCATGCGGGCAATCACCTCCATCGAAATTTTGTTGTTCATAATCCCGCAATATTAGTATGTGTTTAAATAGTTGATTCACACTAATTATTCGCACTAGCCATAAATTCCACATAATCCAGTTATAGACAAATGTATGTATGAACAAAAAGCTGACTGTCGAGCTGTGCGAGTATTGCACAATCGAAGCCAGCTAATTTACTCTTTATCTCATAATATTGGATCGTCAAACTTCTAGTATGTCTTTGAAGTTTTCTCTATTATGCTGAAGTTTTTTTATCGTTACCTTCATCGAGTTCAGTGCCATCTTCAAGAAGCAATTTCGGTTTCTCTTTATCCGTAATTGTTTTTGCTGTAATGATACATTTTTTCACGTCATCACGCGATGGTAGTTCATACATTACTTCAAGCATTGTTGCCTCAATAATTGATCGAAGACCACGCGCACCTGTTTTGCGATCTATCGCTTCTTTGGCAATTTCAGAGAGTGCACCTTCATCAAATTCAAGTTCAACACCATCAAGCTCAAGCATTTTTTGATATTGCTTCGCTAATGCATTTTTCGGCTCCGTTAAAATTTGTACAAGGGCAGACTCATTTAGTTGCTCTAAGCTTGCCAATACTGGTAAACGACCGATAAACTCAGGAATTAGACCGAATTTTAGTAAGTCTTCTGGAATAAGTTTAGCCATCAATGAGCCTTCTTCTACTTCCACTTTGTTTGGATCAGAACCAAAACCAATTATTTTTTCACCTTGACGACGTTTAATAATCGATTCGATACCATCAAACGCACCGCCTACGATAAATAAAATATTTGTCGTATCGATTTGTAAAAATTCTTGATGTGGGTGTTTACGACCGCCTTGAGGTGGCACGCTTGCAACTGTACCTTCTAAAATTTTAAGAAGAGCTTGTTGCACACCTTCACCAGAAACATCACGAGTGATTGATGGATTTTCTGATTTACGTGCTACTTTATCGATCTCATCAATATAGATGATCCCTTTTTCAGCACGCTCGATGTCATAATCTGCCGATTGTATTAGTTTTAATAGAATATTTTCTACGTCTTCACCTACATAACCCGCTTCTGTTAAAGAAGTCGCGTCTGCAATAGCAAAAGGTACGTTTAATATACGTGCTAATGTTTGAGCTAATAATGTTTTACCGCTACCAGTTGGGCCGATTAACACAATGTTCGATTTTGCTAATTCTACATCATCAATTTTACTATTCGTATTAATACGTTTGTAGTGATTATAAACCGCAACTGCTAAGGCTTTTTTAGCACGCTCTTGTCCAATTACGTACTCATCTAAAATCGCTAAGATCTCTTTTGGTTTTGGAATATCTTGAAATTCGATTTCTTCCTCAACACCTAGTTCCTCTACAACGATTTCTGAACAAAGTTCGATACACTCGTCACAAATATAGACACCAGGTCCCGCAACTAATTTACGTACTTGTTCTTGTGGTTTACCACAGAATGAGCATTTTAAATTGCCTTTTTCATCATTAAATTTGAACAATATGTTTCACCCCTATTCAAGCAACAATCTTACAAGATAATTGAATCATTATCAAATATATTGATTGCTTAAAATTTAGCATCGTGTGCAAAGTCAAACAACAATACTATGTATAAATTACGCCTCGGCGTAATTGCGTCCAGATTTTGAATTGTGCAAGCACAATTAACTCCTTTCAAAATCTGTGACACCCGCCGGAGGCTTTATCTTCATTCAGCTGGCGTTTAGACACCCGCTGAAAAAAGATAAATTCTCATTCCTCATTCCTCTCACCGCCTATAGAGGCAGGAGTTGTTTGTACCTGTCGCTTCACTTTCGGTACAAACAGCATCTGCTGAATGAAGATAAAAATCTATAAGTGATAAAACAAGGCACGGTTAAAAAGCCGTACCTTGTCTCATAATCATTTTACTATATATTCAAATCTTATTCAGTGATTTTAGCGTTTTCCACTAAAAGTTCAACAGTTTTTTGAATTTTGATATCATTTTCAAGAACTGCAGTTCCACCTAATGCAGAAGTGATTTGTTCTTTAGTCATGTTAAATTGAGCAGCCATTTTTTCTAATTCAGCGTCAATGTCAGCTTCTGTAGCTTCGATTTTCTCTGCTTCAGCAATTGCTTCAAGAGTTAGAGAAACACGCACGCGGTTTTCTGCTTCTTCTTTCATTTGACCACGTAAGTCTTCTTCTGTTTGACCAGAGAATTGGAAGTATAACTCAAGGTTCATACCTTGTGATTGTAAACGTTGACCGAATTCTTGTAACATACGGTCTGTTTCAGTTTGGATCATACCAGCTGGCACTTCAAATTCTGCATTTGCAGCAGCTTTTTCAACTAATTCGTCACGAAGTGTAGCGTCTGATTCAGCTTGTTTTTGTGCAGCAGTTTGTTCTTTGATTTTAGTACGTAAAGCATCAACGCCTTCTACTTCTGGGTCGATTTCTTTAGCGAACTCATCATTTAATTCTGGAAGAACTTTTGTTTTTACTTCTTTCACTGTTACTTTGAAAGTAGCTTCTTTACCAGCTAATTCTTCAGCATGATATTCTTCTGGGAAAGTAACAACTACATCTTTAGCTTCGCCAGCTTTAACACCTACAAGTTGTTCTTCAAATCCAGGAATGAATGAACCTGAACCGATTTCTAGTGCGTAATCTTCGCCTTTACCACCTTCGAATGCTTCTTCACCTACGAAACCTTCGAAATCGATAACAGCAGTGTCGCCAGTAACGATTGCTTCATCTTCTTTAAGTTCAAGTTCAGCTTTTTTAGCTAGTTGAGCTTGGATTTGTGCATCTACTTCTTCATCAGTTACTTCAACTGGAAGTTTAGCTACTTCAAGACCTTTGTAGTCACCAAGTTTTGGTTCTGGTTTAACAGTTACTTGAGCTGTAAATGAGAAATCTTGACCGTGTACAAAGTTTTCTGTACCAGAGATTTCTGGGTAATCTACTGGTGCGATACCAGCTTCGTCGATTGCTTTAGCATAAGAATCTGGCACGATGATTTCTAATGCATCTTGATATAAAGATTCGATACCGAAGCGTTGTTCGAACATTTTACGAGGCATTTTCCCTTTACGGAAACCTGGTACGTTAATTTGTTTTACCACTTTCTTGAATGCTTGTTCCATTGCTGCGTCTACTTCTGCAGCTGGTACTTCAATTGTAAGAGTACCGATATTTCCTTCTTGTTTTTCCCATTTTGCTGACATGTATAAAAACCTCCAAATAATCAAATTCACCTCAGCCTAAATGCGTATAGAATTCGAATAGTTTTTGAATCAGTCAGAAAGCCACATCCATATGTAAGAAACATATTAGGCTACCATCTATCCAAGTCTTTCAAAATCTATGCCATTTGCCAGAGGCTTTACTTTTATTTAGAAAGTGCTTTTTTGCACTCCTAAATGTAACTATTCTCTAACACTCGTCTTACCTCGTATAAAATAACAGGTGACTCCTGTAAAAAAAAGTTAAATTCCAATGTTAGACAATTCATTCGTAACTACGATTTTGACAACCATTTTAGTATATCATAGATGCGTATAGTTTCAACTTTTTTCACACATCTTGCAGTTCGGTTAACTTTTCAAGCATTTGTAAAAAGTCGATAATTTCATAGTTCATTTCTTGTACTTTACCTAGCATTGATTGCACAAAATCTATATAACTATAAGCGATATCATCGGCTTCAAATGGCAACCACTCAAATGGATAAGTAACGATCGCGTGCTTTGCCATTAGATATTGTACCATTTCAAGCATCGTTGGGTCTTGTTCTAATTTATTTTCCACAAACTCTTTAACTTGCGCATATTGTGGCAATTGAGTTGGTAATTGCAATTGACTAGGATTGACCGTTTTTGTCTGCGCAAATTTCGTGACATTCACCTCAATTGACACCTCTTGCTCCACAAGTAAAATTAGCGCTAAACTTTGGACAAATGGGTGAATATTTTCACTTTCAATAATTTCTTTTAGTTCTTGTTTTAATTGACGAATATTCGAATCCATCAGACGATGCAAAAGCATAGCTTGTTTATTTGGTTCTAATGCACAGAATCTAGCTAGCTCATATTCCTGTTCTTCAATAAGGGTCTGCGTATCTTCTTTTTGTTGGAGATTTTTAGCAACCTCAATATTTAAATCCTTAAGACGTTCAAATTTTTCAAGTTGTGCTGGCGGTAAAGCATTTTCTTCTATTAAAGCGTCAATCAACGCCTCTACTTGATGATATTCCTTTAGCTGCATTGAAACGGTTATATACAGTTCCATCACTTCTACATACAAAGAAGTACCCATTGCTAGTAATTGCGCGCAAACAGCTTTAGCTTTTTCGTATTCTTTCAGTTCATAGAGTGCATATGCATAAGCACTTAAAGCCGTTTCATCACCTTCTTCATATAAAAAGGCTTTTTCAAAGCATTCTACAGCTTTCTCATATTGGTATTCTTCCGCATAATGGTGGCCTTCTTTTATTAACTTTTGTGCTGCTCCTGGAAAAACAATGATATTATCATGTTTAATTATCGGTCGTTTATGTTTAGCCATTCTTCTCACCCCCACTTCTAAATTCTTACTAGTATGCATCATTTGATAGCTCGCTCAAACCCAAATAATGTTTATTTTTTCCACATTTTTATATACAGATTTTGTGACAAAGCGTATTATATATTAAAAATCCCCTTTAAGACAAAGTCGAGGAAGAACTTTTTTATATGATAGTTATTGTCTCATTGGGCAATTCAATTCTTTAAAGGAGTGAATCACATGCAATTAATGGATATAATCAAAGAATTCGATAGTCGCATCTCTCCTAAGTTCCAAACACTACCTATAAAGATTTCCTGCTATTCAACAGCTATAGGTGGACATCGTGAATACTCAATTGATTTCGATTTTTTTACAAACACCAAGATTAATACGTATGCGCAAGAAGCGAATACGTACATCACAAGTATTCAAGGTAAGATTCCTGGTACTATTGATCTTGGTCATCAAGACAATGCACTATGGATTGTTCCTCAATCTGTCCATATTGAATGTAGCTATAAGCTTTTATGCATTGATCGTAACGATATGAAACGAATTTTACAACATCCACAGCCTATTCTTCATTACAGTGAATGGGTGGTTGACGCCATTAAACACGCCAATATACTAGTAGATGTAAAAACAAATAAAAATACGATTACTGAATGGCCATTAGGAATTAAGTCCGCAGCCTTTCTTTAAGTTAAGCCTTAGCATACTTTCCAAAGGAAGTATGTCTTTTTTATGTTAATGACATAGACTCTGCTAATAATCGGTAGCCGTTCACTCTTGATTCAATCGTTGGATAAAACGATAACATCATCACTTCTTCTACGCCAGCCTCTTTTGTCACTCGCTCTAGCTGCTCCGCAATTTTCGTAGGTGTTCCAATGAGCATGGAATTTCCCATGCGTGTTGCAGCACTTTCTTCTGCTGGTGTAAATGTATGAGCATGTGCTTCCTCAAGTGTAGGGAAATTCCCAATAGGCGTTCCAGAAAAAATACGAGCCCAAAATAACTGAGCAGGTCTAGCCAAGTAATATGCCTCTTCTTCCGTCTCAGCAGTAATAATACTAATCGAATAAATTCCATGTGGAGCAGTTAGCCAATTCGAAGGTTGGAATGTTTCATTATAATGACGAAGTGTCGGAACCGCAATATCAGGAGACATATGCGCAGCAAAAGCAAAGCCTACTCCTTTATTTGCCGCAAATTGCACACCACCATTACTAGAGCCAAGCATAAATATATTCGGAAGCTCCGGTGATGGCGAAAACTTAATTCGCGCAAATGGATGGTCAGTTGGAAAGTCCCGTTGAAAATAATGTAACAACTCCTCCAAGTTTTCTGGAAAATCATATTGATACACAGCTTCTCTCGAGCGTCTTAAAGCAAGTGCTGTAAGTCCATCTGTTCCTGGTGCTCGTCCGATTCCTAAATCAATACGTCCTGGATGTATCGCAGCTAATAATGCAAAATCTTCCGCTACCTTTAATGGACTATGGTTAGGTAACATGATGCCACCTGCCCCAACACGAATTGTTTTCGTCTGTGCTGCCGTATGTGCAATTAATATCGCTGGTGATGGACTAATTTGGTTTCCCGCATTATGATGCTCCGCAAACCAATACCTTTTATAACCTAAATCTTCTGCTAATTGCACAAAACGAACTGTTTGCGCAAGGGCTTCAGTCGCAGTTTGTCCTTGTAAAATCATGCCTATATCTAAAATAGATAATTGAATTTTCTTCATTAATATATCTTCCTCTATTCACGTATTTAACCTGTTAATCATATCAATTTTCTATCGTTTCTGGAAATCTCATAGCAGATTCAACTATTCTTTACTCGATATAATCAAAATCAAATAAAAATGGGCTCCATTGTCAATATCCTATCTCCCCTTAAAAGAAATTAGTTGCTTGTAGTCCAAACGCGAGACACCTACAGGAAAGCTAGTGCTGGAGCAGAAAGTAACTACCACTTTGATATATAGATATAATTGTATGATGATTTAATCATTATGAGTTCTTTATTATATTATTCTCTCACTAGAACGAGAGAATGTTTTGTTAAAAACGGTATAATGATACAAGATACTTACTATTGGGGGATTTAACATGGAACTTAAGGAAACGTTACAATCATTTTCAACAATGACATTCGCTGCTCGTCAGGCACTCCTCTTCGAGGATGGCGATGCACTTTTACAGCAAATGCTTTCACATATAGGCTCTACCGATGCTGAGTTGCGTGATCAGCTCATCTACCGGACATTTATCACTCTACTTAGCGATAATATGTTGCATTCCCATCAATTGCAATTTTTATTTGATACAGCGACAAGTGAAGATTTTTTGTATTCGCTAATCGGGGAAGAACATACCGATAGTGTTTTCACTCGCTCATTCTCAGCCTTACTTGTTGCAGGAATACTTGCAAAAGATGCAGAGCTACTAGTTTTAGAGGATAAAGGTCTAGATACTTTCTTTAAAAAAATTGGCCGATACTTATTATTAGAAAAAGATACGCGTGGTCAAGTTGAAGGGAAAGGCTGGGCGCATAGTATTTCACATGGTGCCGATTTAGCAACAGTGACCATTAAACACCCTAAATTCGACTTACAGTACGCACCTTCTATCTTGCATGCACTAAAATTAACAACTTGGAAAGATGTTGTCTATGTCAATGACGAAGAAGAACGCTTAGTGAACATTATTGAAGCATTACTTAGTCGTGGCTATTCAGAAGAAGTATTAATCGAATGGGTAGAACAAGTCTTCGACAAATTTGAAATGCATCTACTGACACAAGGTTATAATAATAGTTTTTTTAGCGGACGAACATGTACGTTAAATGTTATGAAAACTCTATTCTTCGCATTAAAAATGAATAATCAAGCTCCTAAGCTTCAAAATACCCTATACAACCAAATAGCGAAATGGTTAAAACTCGGTGCTTATTAACTCCTATTTTTTCCACAAAGGGTATCCTAACAAATTGGATACCCTTTTATTATTCCACAAAAATAACAATTCCCTTTATTTGTATTATTTTGAAGACAACCAATTATACTGACATAATTATTTTTAATATCTAAAAAACACCATCTACATTTTCCTTTACAAAGGAATAATATACTTTTATATCCATAAACAAACGTTTTCACATACCCTTTTCAAAAAAAAATATCAACTTTTTTGAACTGACCCCCTCTATAAATTAACGATTTTATTACAAATTAGCGTCTGAATTGTGAAGTGTAATTTTCCATCAACATTTTATTTACTTAGTTAAACATCACAAACTCAATGTTTTCAACGTTTACACAGTGTTAAATGAAGTAATGTAAAAAATACCAATTACAAAATAGTAATATTCGTTCAAAAAATGTTCATAATCAGTGTCAATTAACCTACAATTCTATAACAAAATAATGTTATTCCTCTTGGACGGGGCGTATAATCCTATATGCAAACACCGACAAGCCAATTGTCATTGAGGACGAATACAATTCGGATCAAAGCTCACTGACATGCTAGATTATGAGGCGATATTAATATTTCACCTACATATTCGTCTACTTTGCCAACACTTGCATTGACCAATCAAATATAGATATTCATTTCATACTTGAATAAATCTTTGTCAATGCGAACCTATTTAATAGGAATTGCCGTTTATAGAGAGGAGCCAAACATGAAGAAAAAAACGCGCTTAATGTTTTTAGCTTTCGCCGTTCTTGCGATTCTAAGTGGCTGTGAACCATTAACAGTCTTCGATCCAAAAGGGCCACAAGCAGAAACATTATCAAACACAATTATCTTATCCATTATTACAATGGTCTTCATCTTAATTGTTGTGTACGTACTTTTAGCATTCATGCTAACAAAATACCGTGCATCAAAAATGCCTGCAGACTACGAGCCACCACACGATGAGGGTAGTCTTGTACTAGAAATTACATGGACAGCTATTCCAATCCTTATTGTTACTTTCTTAGCTATTGTCACTGTAAAATCTACAGTTACTGTTGAATCGCCGCCTGAAGGCTACGATCATTCAGAACCACTAGTTATTTACGCATCATCTTCAAACTGGAAATGGCACTTCAGTTATCCAGAAGAGGGTGTTGAGACTGTAAACTATGTCAACATTCCGACAGACCGTCCAATCGAATTCAAACTTTATTCTTTCGGACCGATCACAAGTTTCTGGATTCCACAACTTGCTGGTCAAAAATATGCCATGAGTGACATGTTAACAACTATCCACCTTGCAGCAGATGAAGTTGGCTCATTTATGGGACGTAACTCAAACTTCAACGGTCGTGGCTTTGCTCAGATGGAATTCGAAGCACAAACTATGACGCAAGCTGACTTCGCACAATGGGTTTCTGATGTAAAAGCAAATGAAAAACCATTAACAGAAGAAAAATTTGAAGAACTTTTAGAAGCTGAACACGTTGGTCGTTCAAGCTATTCTTCTACTCACCTAGAGTTCAGTCCACCGCCAATGGAACATTCAGAGATGAATGAAAACGGCGGAGAAATGGATCACTCTAACATGGACCATGAAAACATGGATCACACAAATAATTCAAAATAACATCTAAACACGAAAGGAGCGCATCCAATGAGTATGGAGGTACTTTTCCATCCAATGCAAGAACCGATGATTTTTATGGCGGCACTTAGTATTATTTTTGGTACTATAGCAATCGTAGTTGGTCTTACTTATTTCAAACAATGGGGCAACCTGTATCACAACTGGCTCTCAACAGTAGACCATAAAAAAATCGGTATTATGTATATCGCGGTAGCACTATTAATGCTATTCCGTGGTGGTGTTGACGCACTTCTAATGCGTGCGCAAACTGCCGTTCCAGATAACGGACTTTTAAATGCACAACACTACAATGAAATTTTCACAACACATGGTTTAATCATGATTTTATTTATGGCGATGCCTTTCGTTATTGGTTTAATGAACATCGTTATTCCATTACAAATCGGTGCACGTGACGTTGCTTTCCCACGTCTAAACGCAGTCAGCTTCTGGTTATTCGCAGCTGGTGCAGGTTTACTAAACATTTCATTCATCATCGGTGGTTCACCAGATGCTGGATGGACAGCCTACTTCCCACTAGCAGGTCTTGAGTTTAGTCCGACCGTCGGAAACAACTATTACGCTTTCGCACTACAATTATCCGGTCTTGGTACTTTAATGACTGGTATTAACTTCATCGCAACAATTATGAAAATGCGTGCACCAGGTATGGGCTTAATGAAAATGCCTATGTTCACGTGGTCAGTATTAATCACAAACGTTATCATTGTATTTGCTTTCCCAGTATTAACTGTAGCACTTGCATTAATGACTTTAGACCGTCAATTTGGCACAAAATTCTTTGCTATGTCAGACGGTGGTATGGATATGCTTTGGGCCAACCTATTCTGGGTTTGGGGACATCCTGAAGTATATATCGTTATCCTACCTGCCTTCGGTATTTTCTCTGAAATCATTGCAACGTTTGCCCGTAAAAACTTATACGGCTACAAATCAATGGTTATGAGTATGGTTGTTATTTCTTTACTGTCATTCATAGTATGGGCTCACCATTTCTACACAATGGGTCACGGTGCTATGGTAAATGGCGTATTCTCTATTACAACAATGGCGATTGCAGTACCAACCGGTGTTAAGATATTCAACTGGTTACTCACGATGAGGAAGGGTAAAATCGTCTTTACCACTCCGATGCTTTATACACTTGGCTTCATTCCGATCTTTACGATTGGTGGGGTTACAGGGGTAATGCTTGCAATGGCAAGTGCCGACTATCAATATCATAATACGTTATTCTTAGTTGCCCACTTCCACTATGTATTAATTCCAGGTACAGTATTCGGTGTACTTGCAGGTTACCACTTCTGGTGGCCGAAGATGTTCGGTTTCCGTTTAAATGAAAAATTAGGTAAGCTTGGTTTCTGGTTAATCGCAATTAGCTTTAACGTAACTTTCTTCCCTATGTTTATCCAAGGTTTAGATGGCTACGCACGTCGTATGTACACATACTCTGAATCTACAGGCTACGGTCCACTTAGTATGCTATCGTTTATCGGTGCACTTGGACTTGCTGCTGGTTTCGCGGTTATCGTATATAACATTTACTACAGCTGGAAACACATGCCTCGTAACGAAAAGGCAGACGTTTGGGATGGTCGTTCATTAGAATGGGCTACTCACTCTCCAGTACCTGAATATAACTTTGCGGTAGTACCAACTATCAATCGTTTAGATGAATTCTGGTTTGCGAAAAAAGAAGGTCGTGACATTACGGCTGGAAAATATGAAAAAATCCACATGCCAAATAACTCTGCTGCACCATTCTGGATGAGCGGTGTCTTCTTCCTGGCTGCATTCTTCGCAGTATTTAGTGCATGGACATTAGCTATTATTTGCGTGATTGGTATATTTGGTTTCATGGCTGTTCGTTCATTCGAAAAAGACGATGGCCGTTACATTTCAGTTGAAGAAATTACTGCAACTGAGAATCGTTTGAGAGGTGACAAATAATATGAAAATCGATTCTTCACTTCCATTAGAATATAGTACAGAGGAAAATCGTCTGAAAATCTTCGGATTCTGGATTTTCCTTGGCGCGGAGATTGCCTTATTCGCCACACTTTTCACTGTTTACTTTGTGTTGGAAAACCGTACAGGTAGTGGCCCAACTGGTGCTGAGATATTCGAACTAACGCCAGTATTACTAGAAACTTTCATACTATTAACAAGTAGTTTTACAATTGGTCTTGGTGTTCATGCTATGCGCCTTGGCAATAAAAAAGCGATGATGTCTTTCTACATCATTACGCTTATCCTTGGTCTTGCTTTCTTAAGTATTGAAATCTTTGAATTCTTCACTTATGTAAGTCATGGCGCTACAATTACTACTAGCGCATTCTTATCAGCATTAATGACTTTACTAGGTACACACGGAGCTCACGTTACTTTCGGTTTATTCTGGGGTATTGCGATTTTAATTCAAGTTGCAAAACGTGGTTTAAATGATAAAACGGCGAACAAAGCGTTTATCTTCTCACTGTACTGGCATTTCCTAGACGTTGTTTGGATTTTCATCTTCAGCTTCGTCTACCTGAAAGGACTGATTAGCTGATGAAGGAACTATTCCCTAAACAACATGTGATGGGCTTTGGCTTTTCACTGTTACTAACACTTGTAGCACTATCTGTAGTGACATTTGACATGTCCTATAACATTGCCTTCGCTATCTTACTAGTTACAGCTCTTGCACAAGCAACAGTTCAATTAGTATTATTCATGCACGCAGGTGAATCTGAAGATAAGAATACAATCTACACATCAATTTTATATGCAGTATTTGTTGGTGTTGTAACAATCCTTGGTTCCCTATTAACAATGATCTGGGGTTATTAATAAAAAAAAGCCGAGAAAATGGTTATCATTTTCTCGGCTTTTTCTATTAGTGTCTGTATACTATCACTTAACATAGGCATTTTATCAACAACATACACACAATCTTTATTTTAACTGATTTACAAGAACACCATTCAAATTTAAAGAGGTGCCCTACTAGGTCAACGTATGACTTATTGGACACCTCCTTAATCTTTCATTTCATGATTTCGTATTTGTGAGGGAAGTCTCCCGTAATATTTTTTAAATAATTTACTGAAATACTTTGTATCAGTATAGCCTATAGCCTCAGCAATTTCATATACTTTCATCGTTGTAGTCTGTAAAAAATACAAAGCTTTCTCCATACGTTTTTTCGTTACATAATCAAGCACAGTTTCACCTGTTTTTCGCTTAAAATACTCACTAAAATAAGTAGCATTCATGTATACTTGATTGGCAATTCTCTCAATCGTTAAGTTTTCACTTAAATGCTCCAGTATCCACTGCTTCGCCAATTCAATAGAAACATTTTTGGCATTCATCGCTATACCGTCCACATCAGTTTTAAACAATGTCTTAATTCGCGTTAAGCATTTCTGTAATTCAAGACGATCCACAGGCTTTAATAAATAGTCTATCGTTCCTTCTCTCATTGCTTTTTGAATATAGTCAAAATCATCATAGCCACTAATGATGACCGAATGATATACCTTAGATTGTTCATTTAAACGTGTTATTAACTCCAATCCACTCATTACTGGCATCTTCACATCTGTAAATAACACATCAAAATCTAGTTTGTCCTTATTAATTGCTTGCAAGCATTCAAGCCCATCTGCGTAAGCTCCCACGATCTCCCATTCCTCACCATTACTTAAAATTAAACGTTCAATACCTTTTCTTAATCGGCTTTCATCATCGACAATGATAAATTTAATGCGCTCCTTCAATGGCATCAACACCACCTCTCTTAGGTAGGTATATTTAGTGTAATTACTGTTCCGCTTCCTTCCGTACTAGCAATTCGCAAGCGAAAATCATTGCCAAAATGAAGTACAAGCCTGCCATTGACATTCGTTAAACCAAAACTGTCCTCTTTGTTGATTGTATGTTCCATCTTTAGTTTCCGCTCTACTTCACGTAATTGTGAAACAGACATTCCCCTACCATTATCTTCGATAATAATTTCCATAATCCCTGCTCTCTCAGTAACTTGTATTTGAATAACTAACATTTGCCCTGCTATAAATCCATGCTCTAATGAATTCTCAATCAGCGGCTGCAGTATAAATTTAGGCGTGATATTATCTAATACATCACCATTTGTCGTAATATGATATGATAGTGATTCTTCAAAACGTGCTTTTTGAATCATTAAGTAATCGTCTGCATGGCGAAGCTCCAATTGTAAAGGAACCATTTGGTCTCTATTTCCTAAAGAGTAACGTAGCATACGACCTAGATTAGTCACCATCTCCACAACTAATTCCTGCTCCCCTTCCTCCACCATGAAAGCAATATTTTCTAATGTGTTATACATAAAATGTGGGTTAATTTGTGACTGCAATGCATAAAGTTCAGCTTCCTTTTGCTTCAGCTCCATATCATATTTTTCATCAATAAGTTCCTCAATTTCATGAAGCATTTTTGTAAATGCTTTCGATAACGTCCCTACTTCATTATCCGACTCCTCCGGCAAATAAATATTAAAGTCTCCCTTTTCTGCTTTCTTCATCTCCTTGACAAGTCGTTGAATAGGCTTTGCTACTCCCCATGCCAGCAAAATCGAACTAATAATTGCCAGTGTAATAATTGCAAAAAACGAAAAAATAGTTAAATTTCTAACAAAATCAGATTCCTCTGTTAAATGACTAACAGGAATCGTATGCACAAACGTCCAACGATTCTGGACGCTTTGTGCACTACTAAATAAGATAGACTCTGACTGAAAGCTTCCATTCGAAAGTGGATAATTTGCCATTTCCGTATCTCTACTTCCAATCAAGTTTGGATCAGTATGATAAATAAAATAATTCTGCTGATCGAACATCCACATTATAGCGTCTGCCTGTTCATCAACAGTTGCTAATGTTTTTTCCATAAAGGCCAAGTCTAAGGCCACATATAAAGTGCCTAAATTATTGCGATTTTCATAATCAACAATTTGTTTTACTAATAGCACATACGGCTTATTATCATAAAATTGCACTACGGTCTCATGCGGAAAAAAAATTTGCTCCTCATTCGATAAATTATATGCATTTCCATACAGCCCAATTTTATCCTTTGTAGAGTAGCCTGATGTAAATGTGGTTTTCGTATATTCAAAAAGCCGATTGTTTGATGCGATAAAAGCACCAATAATATAGTTCCTACTCCCTTCCATAAAATTCCCGGCTAAATAATTTTCGACTTTATGTAAATCCTGGCGCGCACTCGAAACATTTTGGTACGATTCATCTCGTAGAACATTTATAACATCCGGATAATTATAAATTTGTCCCATTTCATCATAATATTGATCAATTTGCCTTTCTAAATTATTATTTGCTTGATTTAATAATCTCGGCACATAAATCCCTACTTGACGCTCCACTGACAGTACATACTGGCTATAAGCGATATACCCTAATAAGGCAGTTGGTAATATTGTAATAACAATATAAGATAGCAATAATTTAGTTTTTAAATTCAAATTATGAAAGCGGAATTTTTTAAAACTCATATTGATCTACATTCTCCTTTGTAAAATCAATAGGTTCGCCCATAATGACACGATTTTCCGTCGCCTCTACCCGAATAATACCAACTCGTTGGATAAAACTATAATCTTCTATAGGCTGTCCCTTTAGTAAATAGTCGGTTAACGCAATCATTAAATAGCCAAGCTTTTTCGGGCTCCAAAGGGTAACAACTTGGGCAGAGCCATCATGTAAATATGTTCTCATTAGATTGGGCGTCGATAGCCCCACAACTGCGACTTTCCCTTTCTTACCTAAATCAAGTACTGCTTGCGCTGCAGCAGGTGGCCCAACAGATGAGTTGCCAATAATTCCTTTTAATGAAGGATATGTTGTTAGTAATGTAGTTGCTACTTTATATGCGGTTGCAGGATCATCGTTTGTAGACACAACCTCTACTAACTTCATATTCGGGTAATAGTCCTTCCATTGCGATTGAATCCACTTCACCCATTCATTATGATTTTTTGCTGAGAAAGAGCCCGTCATTATCGCATAATCACCAACTTCATTTGTTTGCATCGCTAATTGATCCATTAAATGACGTCCTAATTTTTCTGCATCTACCATATCAACAAATAAATCTCTTGATGTAGGCTCACTATCTGAATCCCAGGTTACCACCTTAATTCCTTTCTCTTTGGCACGCTGTAACACAGGTGAAAGACTTTTACTATCAATCACTGATACGGCAATAGCATCCACTTCTTTAAGAATCATTTTTTCTACTATCTTTAATTGTTGCTCTGCACTTGCTTGCGTTGGTGATGCGTAAATGAGTTCAATATTTAATTGCTTAGCTGCCTCTAATACCCCTTCGTAAATCGATTCAAAGTATGATATATTTCCTACCTTAGGAATGTAAGCAATACGAAAATGTTTTTGTATTTCCTGTTCCTTTAATGACTGTTCTTCCTTAACTTTCTTCGCTTCATACAGTACAACATAGCGTTCTTTTGGTGCACAGCTACATAAACAGCAAACAATTGCCACGATGAACAGTAGCATCCTGGAATTCCTCTTCATTAGCATCCCTCACTCAAATGATCCATCTTATGTCCAGCTAGTCCGATATACAAGCGGTGTAATCCCCTCTCGCTTTTTAAATAAATCGATAAAATGACTTACATCTTCAATTCCAACTGCACGTGCAATCTCTGATACGGTATCATTACTATTACGCAGGAGTTTTTTTGCATGATGGATACGCTGAACAATAAGATACTCATTCGGCGAGAAGCCAATATACTTTTTAAATTGCTTTACCATCTGAAATTTATTAATCATTAGTCGTGAAGCAAGTAAATCTAATTTCCACTTTCTTGTATATTCATTTTTTAATATCGATTGTAATTCAAGTACATAGCTTGGTATTTTTTCGCTGTATGATGGTTTAAAAAGCGATAACCTGACCATTTCAACTAATATATTTTGAATAGTATGCGAGATTTCCACTTCATCATAAAATTGACGCTTCTCTAAAAGTGGTGTGAGTTCTTTGAGCTGACGTGCAATATACTCATATTGATGAATATTCTGCACTAGACCGTTATATTCTTTTAGTAATTCAAAATAAGACGTTACCATCGATCCATTTATGTGTACCCATATAAAATCCCACGTCCCAGTCGGATCAGTCCAGTACTTTTGATATCGCTCACAATGAATGAAAAATACACTTCCTTTTTGTAAGGTATGACACTCTCCTTCATACTGAAGAAACCCTTTTCCATCTAATGTTAGTAAGAGTAAATATATATCTAATCCTTTGCGTTCTGTGTAGTAGGCAGAAGTCGTAAAAAAGGTACCAAATTCATGTAAAGTGTTTAAATATTTTTTGGCCTTTATTGATGGGCTATCTGTTATCCAAATAGAATCAGCTGACCATTTCCCCTCATACTGTTGCCACAATGTTCTCATCACTCCTAAACATCAAGATAGTCCTATAAATACCCAACATTCACTAATGATTAATAATTCCGAAAATTTTATGATTATTTATATCATACATTTTTTGCTTAAAGGAGGACAACCACAAATGATAAGGAAGCACTATGTAAAACCTCGTATAGGTCTGTATTCTACTGGTTTAGAAGCTTACTGGCCTCAGTTTAACGGCCTAAAGGAGCGATTAACTATCTATAATTCGTTTATTGAACAACAGTTAGAGGATATTTGCGATGTATTTAATTATGGGCTTGTCGACAATATAGATCATGCTAGACGTGCTGGGGACTGGTTTGTTACTCAACAAGTGGATGTTATATTTCTACATGCCGCCACATATGCAACAAGTGCTACCATCTTACCTATACATCAACGTTGCAATGCACAAGTCATTATTTTAAATTTACAGCCAAGTCCACAGTTAAATTATAGTGAGACAAATACAGGTGAATGGCTAGCCAATTGCGGAGCCTGCCCTGTACCGGAATTCGCAAATGCACTACACCGTGCCAATATCCATTATGAAATTATCAATGGTTTACTTGGGCAATTTGAAAGTCCAACATTGGCACTTTCAAATGAAGTAACTCATCATTTACCAGAAGCAAAAAACGCATGGGCAATAATTTCCGACTGGGTACAAGCCGCTAAAATTAAACGTAATTTAAATAATGCGACTTTCGGTTTTCTAGGGAATACCTACAGTGGCATGCTTGATTTGTATAGTGATTTTACAATGTTACAGGCACAAACCGGGATTAATATTGATATCTTAGAAATGGATGACTTACAAGCTATTAAACAAACTGTTACAGTTGAGGATATCCTCCAAACTGCGAATACTATTGAAAATATGTTTCTTATAGCAGAAGATTCTTCTGCAGAGAAATTTGCAAAAAAGCCAAGTGCACAACAGCTACAACAAGCTTATGAGGTAGCAGCAGCACAGCAAAAATTGGTACAGCATCATAAGTTAGATGCCATTGCTTACTACTATCATGGTGCTCCTGGTAGTACCTTTGAACAATTACAAAGTGATTTTATTGTAGGTCATTCACTTTTAACTGCTCAAGGAATACCTTGTGCGGGGGAAGGAGATTTAAAAACAGCCATTGCAATGAAAGTATGTGACATTATTCAAAGTGGCGGCAGTTTTTGCGAAATCGTGGTTACAGATTATCAAGAAGGTACCATTCTATTCGGACATGACGGACCCTTTCATATCGAAATTGCTGAAGGAAAGCCTTCATTAAGAAGAATGGGCGTATACCATGGCAAGCAAGGAAGTGGGATCTCTGTTGAAGCTAAGGTTAAAACTGGACCTATTACACTTCTCTTCTTAACTCAGACAGTAGACGGACGTTTGAAATGGATTATTAGTGAGGGCGAATCAACAAATGGTCCAATTATGCAAATTGGTAACACCCAAACACCTGTCAAATTTCCTAGGCATCCTGATGCTTATTTTGATACTTTATTTAAAGAAGGACCTACACACCACTGTGCTATGTCAATTGGACATAATGCCTCTATTTTTTCTAAAATGGCGATATTGTTAGGAATAGACTATACGGTTATTTGAAGAATCAATTACGCCTCAGTGTAATTGCGTCCATCCATAGAGGAGGAGTCTACTATTAAATAAATATAAAAGCAACTCGCTACATCGAGCGAGTTGCTTTTTTATCTTTTACTGGCGAACGAATAATTCATTTTTTTCGTATTCCTCTACATCTTTTAGCCACTGTTCACCTACAGGTACATTCATTTCCTGGCAGTAATAGTCCCAAACAGCCCCAAAAGGATAGGTTTTAAACTCCTCCATTAATGCTAGCCTCACCGTATAACTTCCATCATCTTGATGCTTTTTTAATAAGTCATGTGGCAATAATAAAGCGTATAATAATGCCTTAATCATATTGCGTGTGCCAATTGTCCAGGCAGCTACACGATTAATGCTCGCATCAAAGAAATCTAAACCAATTTTCACTCGATCCACCGCATCATTACGAATAATTTCAATTGCAATTTCCTTTAACTCATCGTCTAAAATTACGACATGATCACTATCCCAGCGTACCGGCCTTGAAACATGTAGTGCGACTATCTCTGTAAATAGTAGCATAGCAGATATTTTATTAGATACCGTTTCAGTCGGATGATAATGCCCTGTATCCATTAAATAGATCTTATCGTTTTTTAAGGCATACCCCATATAAAACTCATGTGAGCCAACAACATATGATTCCGAACCGATACCAAACACTTTACTTTCCACTGCATCCAGTAAAAAATCCTCACTAATCGATTCTGCATATATAGCGTCGAGCGATTGCTTTAATCGCTGTCTCGGCGTTAGTCGATCAGATGGAATATCTTTAAAACCGTCTGGAATCCAAATATTCATTAGGCAAGGTGTACCTAGTTGTTCGCCAAAGTATGCCGCTATTTTACGGCTACCAACACAATGATCAATCCAAAACTTGCGGATTTTTTCATTTGGATGCGCAAGTGTAAGTCCTTCCTTAGCTAATGGATGTGAAAATAATGTCGGGTTATAATCCAAGCCAACTTTCATTTTTTTAGCCCAGTTTACCCAGTTTTCAAAATGTTTTGGTTCAAGCTCATTTCGCTCTACCATTTGTCCATTTGTTTCTGCATACAATGCATGTAAATTCACTCGATGCTGACCTGGTATTAGTGATAATGCTATTTCTAAGTCTTGACGAAGTTCCTCAGGTGTACGCGCCTTCCCTGGATAATCCCCCGTTACATCAATCCCCCCAGATAATTCACTTTTATTCACTTCAAACCCACCTATATCATCACCTTGCCAACAATGAATCGAAATCGGTATAGTTTTTAACACTGCTAACGCAGCATCGACATCAATGCCCCACTTACTATACTTTTCCTTCGCATACATATACATTTGGTCCACCATTTATTCTCCCCCTATGGTAAATAAAATACAGGTGCCAGTGGTATTGCTACTGGACTACAATTTTCATTCGTTTTCATCAATGGCTCCATATAGGCCCACCATTTTTGACAAATCTCTGTATCTGCTAATGCCTGCCACCTTGCCTCATCCTCAATCTCTACATATGCAAATAATTGGCCTGTCTCTTCATCTAAAAATATGGAATAATTATGTGCTCCATGTGCTTTTAATGCCATCTCCATATCCGGCCAAAGGTCATCGTGTCTTTTTTGATACTCCTCGAAGCAATCTACATTCACAAACATTTTTGTCGCTACTCGTCTCATGAATATTTTCGCTCCTTCATCACTTGTCTTTTAAATTGTTCTATTAGTAATTTTGCATTTATTTTTTCAGGCTGAAAGATTTGCATTTCTATCGATTGGTGCACGAATTGCCTTGCCTCTTCCAAGCTATGAAATTTCCCATCTGCTATTAGCTGTAACATGATATTTCCGATAGCAGTCGCTTCTGACGGTCCAGCGTAAACTTTTCGTTGGCTCATATTAGCCGTCATTTGATTTAATAAATGATTTTTAGAACCTCCCCCAACAACATATAGAACATTGATGGGGTATTTAGTAATTTGCTGAAGATGTTCTATTGCAATTGCGTAAATAATGGATAGATTAGAAAAAATACAGGCAGCTAGCTCACCTATTGTTTTAGGAATACTCTGCCCAGTTTCTTGACAATATTGCTTAATTTCAACAATCATATTAGACGGATTTAAAAAACGTTCCTCATTAAAATCAATAAATTGCTGATAGGGTTGGACATGGGAAGCCTCCAATATTACTTGCTCTAATGTATATTTTTGCTCATAATTCTTTAGTACTTCTTGTAAAATCCACAGTCCCATTATATTTTTTAATACACGATACGTATTAAAAACACCCCACTCATTCGTATAGTTTTCTACATAGCTACATTCCGTTATAATAGGATCTTGTCTTTCAATCCCTAATAATGACCAAGTTCCACTGCTTAAATAGGCCCAGTTACCCTGCGTGCTTGGTGTACCGGCAATGGCAGAGGCCGTATCATGCGATGCAACGGCAATGACTTTACTTATAGGCAAATCAAAATCTACAAAAAGCTCATTTTGCAGCATCCCAATCTTTTCGCCCGGTTTAATGAGTGGCGCAAATTGTGTAGCCTCCACACCAATGATGGCTAGTAGCTCCTCATCAAAATTCTGAGTTGTCACATTTAATAATTGCATAGTAGATGCATTTGTCCATTCAAGCACTGCAACACCAGTTAATCGGTAGGCTAAATAGTCTGGGATGAGTAAAATATATTTTGCCTTAGCCAGCAATGTCTTTTCTTCCATTAATAGTTGAAAACACGTATTGAAGTTTTGTATTTGAATACCTGTTTTATTGTATATTTCTTTACAAGAAATATGAGCTTCCATTAATTCAATAGCCGTGTCTGTACGGTGATCTCTGTAGCAATAAGCTTCCTGCAAACGTTCTCCATTTTCGTTTATCAACACATAATCGACCGCCCAAGTATCAATGCCAATTGTAATATTGTCATAGCCAAGCTTCTTTACTTTTTCAAGCCCTATAATAATTTCGGTTAAAAGTCGCTCTACATTCCATGTTGCTCGCCCATTTTGCATTGCAAAACAATTCGGAAAGCGATGTACCTCCTGTAGCTTAAGCTTTCCATCTTCTACGAGACCAAGTAACAATCTTCCACTTGACGCGCCAATATCTATCGCCACATGTGTCATCTTTTTACCTCCTTACGATTAACGTGTAAATGCAGCAGGTACGCCACCATCCACGGTTAACATGCATCCTGTCGTTTTATCCGATTTGGATGAAGCAAAGTAGGCAACTGCCTCCGCAATATCAGCAGGATAAATATTTACAAGCAATGTCGTGCGCAGTTTATAATGTTCTTCCAACTGATCCGGTTCAATACCGTATGCAGCCGCCCGCTCCTCTCGCCATCTTGAACCCCAAATAGCTGAACCTTGTAGCACTGCATCAGGTAAAACCGAATTGACACGTATACCATACTGTCCACCCTCTGTTGCTATACATCTTGCTAAATGCGTTTCTAATGCCTTTACTGCACTATAAGCTGATGCATTTTTCCCTGCATAAATTGAATTTTTAGATCCGATAAATACCATGCTGCCACCAAGCCCTTGTACTTTCATTTGTTTAAAGGCTTCGCGAGCAACAAGGAAATAGCCCGTTCCTAATACATCCATATTTAGTTGCCATTCTTGTAATGTGGTTTCATCAAATGGACTCGAAGTTGCTAGTCCTGCATTATTGATAATAATATCAACCCCACCAAAGGTAATGGCTGCTTGTGCATATGCATGCTGTACGAACTCCTCCTTCGTTACATCCATAGGAATGGCTATAGCACGTGTCTCTTGATATGTGCTATTAAGATCTGCTGCAACTTTTTCAGCTCCTTCTCGATTCAAATCTGCTAATACAACATGTGCACCTTCATCAACCAATTTGCGCGCCGTAGCACTTCCAATCCCTCCTGCACCACCTGTAATAAATGCCACCCTTCGAGAAAACTCTGCTTCTCTTGGCGCCAATGTTAACTTGTATAGCTCCAAAGGCCAGTACTCCACATTAAACGATTCATTTTCATTGAGCGACACGAACTCACCTAATGCTGTCGCCCCCTTCATCACTGCAATAGCTCTATGGTATAAAGAACCGCTAATCTGTGCATTGCTTTTACTTTTACCGGAAGTTACCATACCTACTCCTGGGATTAATATGACCCGCGGTGCCGTTGGAAACATCTTATCTCCTTCATTTTGATTGTCAGCAAAGTATGTAGCATATGCTTTTCGATACCCGGCTATCCCTTCTTTTATAAGCTCTTGGAGCACCTCCAAGCTTTGCTGTTCTGGGTTCCAATCAATAAACAAAGGTTTCATTTTCGTATGCACTAGATGATCTGGACATGCTGCCCCGATTTGTGATAGCTGTTTCGCATCTTTGCTATTAACAAACTGCAAAATATTATCTGCATCATCAAAGTTTAATAAAACCTGCTGTTCTTTACTTATTTCACCTCGGATTAATGGCATTATTGAAGCTGCTACTTCTTTACGTTGTTCCTCAGCCAAGCTGACTACCGTTTCTCCACTAAATGGTGCGTCTCTTTGATGTTTTGCAATAAATGCCTCAGCCTCGTTAATAATCGAAATCGTTTGCTGATAACATGCCTCTGAGGTTTCCCCCCAGGTCACTAAGCCATGCTTCTCCATTAACACTAGCTCTGCTTGAGGATTACTACGCACACCCTGTGCAATCATTTTTGATAACTCAAATCCTGGCCGTATATAAGGTACCCATACAAAGCGATTGCCAAATATAGCTTCCGCAATTTCCCTACCATTGCTTGCACAACAAATGCTAATAATTGCGTCAGGATGTGTATGATCAACATGCTTAAATGGTAAAAATGCATGTAATAATGTTTCAATCGACATACGAGGATGTGTAGCGTCCACCATACAATGTGTTAAATAAGTTACCATTTCCTCATCCGTCATATGGTCACGCTCTAGCAACGGTAAAATGTTTTCTAATTTCAACCCAGTAAAATTTGAGGCATGCATTGATGCTAAATCCGAGCCGCTTCCCTTCACCCATAAAACGTCAATTTCTTGCCCGCGAAAATCCTTCTCACTCGTTTTCATGGATGTATTACCACCACCCCAGTTACACACTGTTCGATTCGAGCCAATGATATTTGATCGATAAACTAGTTCCTCTACGCCTGTTAACATCGTTGCTTTATCCTGAGACCAAACATTTTGCGCCATTTAATTCCCTCCCACGTACGTTTTATAAAAAAATGCATTAAAATATCCTTTTCTCTTAGCAAACTACTTTCGAGGCAAATTCAATAGTAAGCTTCCAATTCGTATACCTAGACGCTTAGTAAAATTTTCATAATCTTAAAAAAATCCTCAGTCTAAATCAGGACTGAGGATTTTCTGATTAGTAAACTTCTTTCCATTCTGCAATATTATCTTTATCGAACTTGAATGGTTCTCCTAGCATTATTTGTGTACCATCGCCATCTTCAACAACCGACTTTTCACCTGTACGACCTGCTTCAAATGTGTCGCCGACTTTCCCCTCAATGTCACCATTCACCAATGCAACAGCTGAATAGCCTGCTGCGTAGCCCACGTCAATCGGATTCCATAAATACATCCAAGGACATACACCATTTTCGATGTAAGAAGCCATTTCGCTTGGTAAACCTAAGCCTGTTAGCATCACTTTCCCCGCTAAACCTTTATCAGTTAACACCTTTCCTGCCGCTGCAATTCCTACAGTCGTCGGTGCTATAATCCCTTTTAAGTCAGGGTATGTTTTTAATAATGCCTCTGTTTCAGATACACTCTTGTCACGTAAATCATCACCATAGGCCACTTTTACTAATTCAATATCTTTATACGTATCTTTTTCAAGCTCTTTTTGCATATACTCAATCCATAGATTTTGGTTTGTCGCTTGAGAAGTGGCACTTAAAATGGCAATTTGCCCTTTACCACCAATCATCTCTGAAATTGCTTCGATTTGAATACGGCCGATTGCTTCTGGGTCAGCTTGATTGACATGTGTCATTCGACTTTTCGCATTTACAGCTGAGTCCGTAGAAATTACTTTAATTCCTAAGTCCATTGCTTTTTTCAATGCAGGCTGTAATGCATCCGGGTCATTCCCAGCTAACGTAATGGAATCTACCTTTTGTGTAATTAATTGCTCAATAATTTGAATTTGTGCTTCTGCAGTTGGTTGATCTGGTGCACGTAAAATTGCTTCACCATCTAATTCATTGATGGCTTCCTCAAAGCCTTGCATCATTTTTTCCCCATAAGGATTTCCTGTATTTTTAAAGATAAAGGCATGTTTCTTTGGTGCGCCATCATCCACTTTTTCATCACTTGGCTTATTATCATCTGTGTTAGAATTGCTATTACTACTACTTGTATTACCTTGTGTGCATCCAGCTAAAACACCTAAAAACAACATCATCGTTGCAAGAAATATGAAAAACTTCTTCATCCAAACACCCCTTTTTATTGTTTATCTATGTGTCATTCATTGTTGCTATAATTTACGTACACTCTTTAACTTTGGCACAATAACAGCGAATAATAATAAACCACCAATAACAATCATCAAAGTTTGAGACGGAATATTAATCAACCCTAAACCGTATTGCAAATAGCCCACAATGAAAATTGCAATCACCGTACCTATTAATCTCCCTTTACCACCAGCGGTACTGATACCACCAAGTGCTGCCATCGCAATGACATCAAGCTCATAGGCATTCGCAATATTGGGCCTTGTGCTACCCATTCTAGATGCTAAAAATACAGCGGTAACAGCAGCCATCAAGCCTGCTATCATATACACAATCAGCTTTGTTCTTGTGACATTCACACCTGAATATTTACTTGCAACATCGTTATGTCCAATCGCATATACACGACGACCAAAAGACGTTTTATGAAGTAATAGACCAAATATCACTGCCGTAATGATAAAAACAATGAAGATAAAAGGTACCCCGAAAACATACCCCCATCCAAAGAATCCAAACCATTCTGGGAAATTCCCGGATGCCTGATCTTCCAAAATTATATAGGCAACTCCTCTATACAAAATCATTGTTCCTAACGTTACAATAACAGCTGACAATTCCGGAAATTTTGTAATTAAAAAACCGTTGAATAATCCGCATAGTGCACCAACGGCCAAGCAGATGACAATTGCCAGCTCCATTGGTAAACCGAACACATTATAAGCTGTTGCCATCATGACCGATGATAAGGCAACTGTTGAACCAACGGATATGTCAATTTCCCGCATAATCATGATAAAAGCCATCGGGAAGACGATAAACGACTTATCTAAAAAAATCATTGTCGCATCTCTTAGGCTTGTAACATTGAAAAAGTAAGGCGATAATAGTGTGTTTAGTAAGATAACACCGAGGAAGATTAATACTAAAAGCCATTCCCACTGCAAAAAAACAGTCTTTGCCGTTAACGATCGGTGCGCTTCTAGCTTCCTATGAACATATGATTCTTCTATTTTAGATGACATGCTCATAACCTCCTCCGCAACAAGTTATTTCTTTCTACACCACGCTTCACCATAACATTCAGTAAAACTGCGGCTAAAATAATAAATCCTTCAATACCCTTTTGCCAAAATGGGGATACATTTAATAGTGGTAGTGCATTATTTAATATCCCGATTAGTAGCGCGCCTAATATAACACCACTTAATTTTCCAGCTCCACCTGCTATGCTGACACCGCCTAAAATGCACGCTGCAATTACACTTAATTCAAAACCTGTTGCTGTATCACCTTGCGCAGACGCATATTTCGATACCCATAAAATACCTGCTAATCCTGATAACCCGCCCATTATTGTATAAACAAGCAAGAAAATTTTCTTCTCACTTATTCCCGTAACCTTTGCAGATTCAGGATTACTACCGACCGCATAAATTTGTCTACCTGTTCTCGTATGTCCAATGAAATAAAATGCTAGTACATAGACAATTATCACGATAATTACAAGTGTATTCACACCTAAAATAGAGCTCGTGGCTATACCTACAAAGCTTTCAGACATTTGATAAGAGCTAATCCACTTCCCATCGCTCACCATATATGTAAAGCCTCGATAAATATTCATCATCGCTAATGTTGCGATAATCGGCAGTACCCCTAAATACGATACGAGCCCTCCAATAACAAGACCGCAAATTAGACCAATGCCAATTCCCATTAATACTGCAATAACAGGAGATGTCTGTGGATTATTGCTGACAAATTGCGCTACAATCATTCCTGAAAGTGCAATCGTTGCACCAATTGATAAATCGATGCCCCTTGTTATAAGGACTAACATCATACCTACAGCTAAAATAAGGAGAATCGCTGTATTGGTCATCATATCCGTCATATTTTCTATTGTTAAAAAGCTATTATTGCGAAGTTGTACTCCAACCATTAACAAGATAATAAAAACTAACAAACCAATCTCTCTAAACTGTCCGATTTTAGCAAGCTTAGAGGCTTTCTTTTCTTCACTAGAGAGTAGTGGTGATTCTATCATGTTTGTCGACATCTACTTCACCTCCTTGCTGCACATCGCCCATCGCGGCAGCAAGAATTTTTTCTTGCGTAACCTCATGTGCACCCATTATCTGTACCAGTCTCCCTTCACGCATTACGGCTACTCGATCACTCAATCCAATAATTTCTGGCATTTCAGAGGATACTAAAATCACACCATATCCTTCGTTTGCAAGCTCGTTAATAATTTCATAAATTGCCGTTTTAGCGCCAATATCTACACCCTTTGTAGGTTCATCTAAAATTATGACTTCTAAATTAGACGTCAGTAGTTTAGCAACTGAGATTTTCTGTTGATTTCCTCCAGAAAGTGAACTTACTAGATCGAATACACTTTGCGCCTTAACATGAAGCTTTTCTGCTAGTTCCTTCGCCTTGAGTGCCTCATTTTTTTCTTTTAGCCAGCCCTTCACTGAAAACTTTTCTAGCATTGGCAGGGTAATATTACGCCCAATTCCCCACTGTAAGATAAGCCCAGATTTTTGACGATCCTCTGGCAAATAACCAATTCCTCTATTCATCGCATCTTTTGGATTTTTAAATTTTACTTTATGCCCATGAAGATAAATGAAACCGTTATCATAATTTTCGATACCTGCTAGTGTTTCACATAGCTCTGTCCGCCCGGCCCCAACTAGCCCTGTTAAACCCAAAATTTCACCTTTATGGAGCGAAAAAGACACATCTGCGAAATAACCTATTTTCCTTAAATTTTCTACACGAAACACTTCATTACTAATGACATGATCCTTTTTCGGAAACACCTGATTTATTTCTCGTCCAACCATTGCAATAATGAGATTATCATTCGTTATGGCATCAACTGGCCATGAACCAATATATTTTGCATCTCGCAACACAGTTACCTGAGATGCAAGACGATACATATCTTCAAAACGATGTGAAATAAAAATAATAGCTGTTCCTTGCTCTCGTAATGCTTCCGTAATACGATAAAGTTCTTCACTCTCTCTTGCTGTTAATGCCGCTGTGGGTTCATCCATAATGATGATGCGTGCTTTCGTTGAAATCGCCTTAGCTATTTCTACAATTTGTTGCTGTGCAACACTCAATGTGCCCATTTCTTGTTTTGGATTGATGGATGAACCTAGAGAAGTAAGTATTGACTTTGCCTCTTCATGCATCTCTTTCCAAAGAATCCGCTTTGTTGTAGTGCTAATTTTTTCATGGCCCATAAAAATATTTTCAGTGACATTCAAATCAGGATAATTCGTCGCATGCTGATAAATGGCTGCGATTCCTAATGCCTTTGCCTCATTTGGATTTGTAAATGATACCGGCTTGCCATCTAAAAACATTTCTCCTTCATCTGCTTTATGAACGCCGGTAATAACCTTAATAAATGTTGACTTCCCTGCCCCATTTTCACCCATCAACGCATGAATTTGCCCTGTTTTCAACACAAAAGAAACATTATTTAATGCTATTACGCCTGGAAATTTTTTTGTAATGCCCTTTAACTCCAATACAATTTCTCCAGTCATTCACCTACACCACCTTCATTAATACTATTCTATCTATTCTGTTTTTTTAGTGTAAGGCGTTAATTTTCGGAAATAGGTAGATATTCTTCGGCTTATTAAAAATGGTTTTTCTGATTTACCAAGATAAAATGTTACATAAATGCACAATATAAGCACTCAAACGAAAATTACAGCACTTTTAAATGATTTTTCTGAAACTTCATCGTTTTTTATTCGTATACACAATTATCGAATGTTTTTATAAAGAATAGGAGCTGAACAGGATGAACAAATTTTTTGCCGTTTTAAGTGCTGGTGCCGTGGCACTTATTTTGACAGCGTGTAACACCGGCGCAACACCAACGAAAGATACAACGGCGACAAGCAAGTTAACATTAGAGCAAGTGTATGATAAGGCAATGGAGCGTCAAGCAGACATCAAGAGTATGAGTGCGAGTATGGACATGGAGCAAGTGATGAAATTCGGAGCCGGCGATGAGTCTATGGAGATGAATATGGATTCTCAGATGGACATCGATATGATTGCCAAACCACTTGCTATGCATCTCTCTGGTACTATGACAGTACCTGATATGTTTGGCGAAGGCGATGAAAATTCTAGCATGCCGATTGAAATGTATATGAAGCAGGAGCAAGGCTTCTTTATGAAAGATCCAACAACAGAAGGCTGGATGAAATTACCGAATGAACAATTCGACGCGATCCTTGATCAAACAGCTTCATCTGCTAATGCGAAAGAACAACTTGAACAGCTAAAACAATATATCGACGACTTTACATTTGAACAGACTGACGATACGTATGTATTAACGTTAAATGCACAAGGCGATGCCTTTAAAGAGCTCATCCAATCAGAGTTGGATAAATCCCTTGGGACTAGCGAGAACCCTCTTGGTGACTTATCAATAGAGAAAGCGAACTACGTAATCTATATCGATAAAGAAACGTTCGATACAAACAAAATGGACATGGAATTCGATTTAATAATGAGTGTAGAAGGTCAAGAGGCAGCTATTCAAACAAAGTCTGTAGTTACCTATACGGAAATCAATAATCTAGATTCAATTGATATCCCTCAAAGCATTATCGACAAGGCAACAGTTGTTGAAAATTAAACCAATTAAAAAGCCAATTACTGAATTATTTTCAGCAATTGGCTTTACTTATCTGGAAATCTATTATGATATTTGCGAAAGGTCGTGATGTGGGAAATGGATTATATTCAAATTACAACAGACAATATTGAACATGAACATATTTGCTGCGCTTTAGGTGCCAAACAATATGAAAAAGCTGTCGCTGAGAAAAAGCAATGGTTGACCGAGCGAATGGTTGAGGGGTTAGTGTTTTACCGTTTAAACGAACGTGCGAAAGTTTTCATTGAATATTTACCTGCTGAAATGGCATGGTCCCCTATTCAAGCACCGAATTACATGTATATCAATTGTTTATGGGTTTCGGGTAAATATAAAAATAATGGCTGTGCAAAACAATTACTCGAACATTGTAAAGAGGATGCCATCTCACCTGGCATGAATGGGCTTGTACATATTACAGGAAAGAAAAAACTTCCGTACTTAAGTGATACTCATTTCTTTGAACATTTAGGTTTTAAACCAGTAGACCAAGCCGAGCCCTATTTTCAATTAATGACACTAACATGGAATGATCACGCAGTCGAACCTACTTTTAAAGAGCAGATAAAAACACCCTCTATCGAAAAAGGTATTGCTATTTACTATACAGCCCAATGTCCATTCGCTGTTGGTATTTTGGACGACCTAAGTGAAGTAGCAGAAAACAAAAAAATACCCTTCCAAGCTCATAGAATTACAACGAAGGAAGCAGCACAAAATGCACCTACTATATGGACAACTTTTGGTTTATTCTATAATGGACAATTCATCACACATGAAATAATGAGTCCAAATAAATTCGATAAATTACTCACTAAACTACTTTTAGAACAATGATACTATCACTATTAGAATGAAGTAGATCAGACTCATTACGGCGTTTCTGTTCTTTGTGTTTACACACTCTATTTAACAACTACGAGTACCAACATCTTTACCCTTCTCACACTAATCTCCCTTACTATTATTAGAAATACTAACGCGGTTGCTAAGACGGATGTTGATCTTAATGGTAGTTGATAATACACATGCTAACAACAAAAGTAACACACCTAGATTTTTCATAATTTCCTCCCTTTCGAAATACAGAATATCTTATGCAATATATTAATGCTCACTCTATTTTATTCCCTAAATCAAAAAGACCCAGTTCTCACGTTAGGTGAAAACTAGGTCTTTGATATATGGGGTGATTCAACAAAAGACTCTCTCAATAGCTCCCTGCAACGAAAAATCTTTTTAGTTTACCTTTTACATCATGTGCCGCAAAATGTTTGGTAAGGGCAGTTTGATTGCAGTGGTAGCGTTGCATATTCGTCCTGTTCAGGTAAGTGCGCAAATGGGTTAGAAAGAATTTTAAGAAGCCGCTCCATCACACTGTAATCACCTTGTTCTACCGCAGCTTCAAGTGCCTCTTCTACTCGGTGGTTACGAGGGATTACCGCTGGATTATTGTCTTTCATCAATTGCTGTACGGAGGCTTTTGATTCCTGCTGCCTTGCGAGTCTCGCCTGCCATTTCTCATACCAATGGTTAAACTCTTCGATGTCAAATAGAACTGTATCTTCCGGTTTATCAAACGTTAATGCGCGGAAGGTGTTCGTATAATCCGCCTGATATTTGTGCATCAAACTGAAAAGTTCTTCAATAAGCAACTCATCCTGCTCCTCTTCGTTAAACATTCCCAGTTTTGCTCGCATCCCTGCTAGCCAAGTAGTGTAATATAATTTAGGGAAATCTTGAATGGCTTCTTGGGCAAGGTTGAGGGCTTCTTCTTCATCGTCATGTAATAGTGGTAAGAGTGTTTCTGCAAATCGTGCAAGATTCCATCCAGCAATACGTGGCTGATTACCGTAGGCATAGCGTCCCTGAGTATCAATCGAACTGAAAACTGTTGCTAGATCATACGTATCCATAAATGCACAAGGGCCATAATCAATGGTTTCTCCACTAATCGTCATGTTGTCAGTGTTCATTACCCCATGTATAAAGCCAACCAATTGCCATTTAGAGATTAACGATGCCTGACGCTTAATAACCTCTCGAAGTAAGTTAAGATAGCGGTTCTCATCAGCTTTAATATATGGATAATGTCTTTGTAACGTATAATCAGCTAACGCGCGGAGGTCCTCAACTGTTCCCCACTGCGCTACATATTGGAAAGTTCCAACGCGTAAGTGACTAGCAGCTACACGCGTCAAAATGGCACCAGGAAGCTCTGTTTCACGGATGATTGACTCTCCAGTTGTTACTACCGCTAAGCTACGAGTAGTTGGAATACCGAGCGCATGCATGGCTTCACTCATGATGTATTCACGCAGCATCGGTCCTAGTGCTGCCCGACCGTCCCCTCTGCGCGAGTAAGGCGTTCTACCTGAACCTTTGAGCTGAATATCAACCCGTTCATTCAATGGTGTGATTTGTTCACCAAGCAGAATCGCTCGACCGTCCCCTAACATCGTAAAATGACCGAATTGATGGCCCGCATATGCCTGTGCAAGAGGAAAACCACCTTCAGGAATGCGATTACCAGCAAGGATTTCTACTCCTTCATCAATTTTTAATGCTTGAGCGTTCAATCCCAATGATTTAGCCAATGAATCATTGAAAATGATCAATTTTGGCGAGCGTACCGGATTGAGGTCAAGACTAGTAAAAAGTAATTCGGGCAGTCGGGCATAACTGTTGTCTAAGTTCCATCCTGCTTCTAGTTTTTTTGTCATTGTATCCCCTTTTCTTCTTTCGTTTTTGTATCTTTTAGTGTCTGCTGCTAACAATTGATTATACACTTTCTATATTCTTGAATCCTCTATTATCCAATCCACGGCACTAATTAAATCCGGGAAAACGGCGTCGGCAAGAAGATCACTTTTCCCTAAGAATACGCCTTTTGTTCCCGCCCTCTTTCCTGCAATAATGTCTGTATCGGTATCCCCTACCATATAGGACTGGGATAACTCAACATCATATTTTTCACTTAGATCTACAATTAATTTACTTTTCGGCTTACGACATTCACAGCCCGCTTTTGGCTTATGCGGACAATATGCCACATCGTGAATTGTTGCCCCTCGCTTCTTTAATTCTGCAATCATATGGTCATGGATTTTTTTGAGCTGCGATTCTTTCATAAAGCCCAATCCAACACCTCCTTGATTTGTTACAACAAAGATAAAATCAAAGTAATCGTTCAATTTCTTAATCGCTTCTGGCACACCTGGTAGGAAATATAGCTCCTGAGGTTTATTCACAAATTTCACACGATCCGTTAGCACTTCATTTATTACGCCATCACGATCCAAAAATACTGCCTTTTTCATTACGCTCACACCTTTACATTAAATAACACGCTTCATTTTGGACTTTCATCCAACAATATATTTTTTCATATGATAAGTATAACCAGTAAATTCACCTTTCAATGTCGAATGAGGATTGTTCATTTATTTCATTAATTAGAAAGAGGTGCATTGTATATGATAGAAAAAATTGCATGGGTAACAGATACGTCGGCATATTTAAGTGACTCATTTATCGAAAAATGGAACATACATGTATTTTCAATTAGTGTGATATTTGAAGAAGGTGCTTTTAGAGAAAAGGTAGAACTAACACAGGCTGAATTTTACGAAAAGATGCGAAATGCAAAAGTCCTTCCGACAACCTCTCAGCCCCTTTTGGGGGATATGGTGGATCTTTATAAACAATTAAAAGCGAGAGGGTATTCTTGTGCCATTGCCGTTCATCCAACAAGTCTATTGTCCGGAACGTATGAAAGCTCTATAGCTGCTGCAAAACAAGCGGACTTTCCCATTTATGCGATTGATTCAAAAATCATCTCCTATCCGATGCAAAAAATGATCGAAACGGGGCAGGCTCTCGAAACACAAGGAGTTAAAGCGCAAGACATTTCACAAGTTCTCGAGGGGATGACGAAACGTGTAGAGTTATCCGGTATTCCAGCAAACTTAACGCAACTCTATAAGGGTGGACGTGTACCCGGAATTGTCGCTTTACTTGGTAATTTACTAAAATTAAAGGTAATCGTATCCTTTCAAAATGGGCGTGTTGTATTAAAGGATAAAGTACGCACCTATAAACGCGCCAAAGAATATGTAACCGAATTACTTCGTAAAGAATTAAATCAATCCACGATTACGGAAGTGGCAATTGTCCATAGCAACAATGATCGAGATGCCGGGCATTGGAAAGCAGAACTCCAAGCCGAATTCCCTTCCATTCAGTTTATAATCTTTCCTTTGAGCGCTAGTATAAGCGTCCATACGGGAGAAGGCACAACGGGCCTCAGTTGGGTAAGGGATCGTTAATGCGATTAATAGTTAAATTCTTCTTTAGCTGGCGTAACTACGTCAAGATTTCATCGACTTAATTACGCCATTCAATTATGCAAAGGAAAGACATTCAATGTCGTCGTATTCTCCACAAAAAAAAACGCCTTAACCCCCTATTATTAAAGGATTTAAAGCGTTTCACTTTTATCTAATTCTTCTATTTGTCACAATGTTTATTAACGAACTAGTAACACTTCACACTTAGCTAGGCGAACGATGCGCTCTGCTACTGAACCAATCACCATTTTCTCAAATTGATTGACACCTGTTGCACCACACACGATTAACTCGACATCAGGAAGCCCTGTCAGAATTACCTTAGGAGAACCCATTTCTACAACAGCTTCTACATTCGCTACACCTGCTGCTACCGCTTCATTTTTCAACTTTTCTATTTGAATCAGGTTTTCTTCTTTAAGTTTCTCCGCATATTTTAAATCATATGCCGGAACAGATCCAAATGACTTTGTGTCAACAACATTGACTAATTGCAAAGTAGCTCCACTCTCTTTCGCTACATTTACTGCACGATTAAACGCCTTCAAAGACTGTTCAGAAAAATCAATTGCTACTGCGATTTTGTTATATTTAGTCATTATCATATTCCTCCTAGAAGTTTATTCAATCATATTAAATTTTACACTATTTTTAGATAAGTAAAACTAATTTGATAGTATTGTTGGAAAATTGACTTTTAGCAAGATTCGTAGATATATTAATCCAAATCTAAAAGTGAAACTCTATATAACTTGTCGTCATTCTCCTCTGGATTACCACGTCCATCAGTATTATTGCTAATAAAATAAAGGAAATCATCCTCTACTAAGATATCTCGAATTCTGCCAAGTCCCGTAATTATTTCTCTTTGTTCACCTTTAGCGAGGTCAAACTCTAAAACTGCAGTTCCTCTTAACGCCGCGACGTACAATTTACCATTATAATAACCCATTCCTGAAGGAGCCCAAGTTGCATTGCTTCCAGATGTAAATAGAGGCGTAACCATCCCCTCTTGTTCTTCAAGTCCTTCGATAAATGGCCAACCATAATTTTTACCCGCTTTTATTTTGTTTATCTCATCATAGGCTGAATTACCGTGCTCACTAGCATAGAGTGTGCCGTCAGTCGACCAGGTAATTCCTTGAGGATTGCGATGACCATAACTATACACATCAGAGTCGGGAAATGGATTATCACTTGGTATTGATCCATCTAAATTCATTCTGAAAATTTTCCCGCCTAATGATTTTGGGTCCTGTGCGATTGATGGTTGACTCGCATCACCTGCTGTTGCATAAAGTTTGCCATCAGGACCAATTTTAAGCCTTCCACCTTGATGGTAGCTACCACTAGGGATTTTATCAAGGACCAAGCTATCTTCCTTCCAAAGATTATCTTCATGTCGCAGTGTTACAATACGGTTAAATTGTCCGGAACTGTCCTCGTAGGTATAATAAGCATAAGCAAGTTTCGATTCTGGGAAATCTGGAGCAATTACAAACCCTAATAACCCTGCCTCCGAAGCAGTTGCAAGTTCTTTTTTGAGCTCTACACCTTGTCTATCTATTGCTCCATTTTCTATCTTCACGATGTTTCCTGATCTTTCCGATAAATAGAAAGTGTCTCCTAACTTCTCAATCGACCATGGTATTTCTAGATTGTCCGCGATGGCTACGAGTTCCTTATTGGATGCTGTGGTATCTTTAAGAATTTCATTTTTTTGTTGCTGGTTTTGAGAACACCCTACTATTAAAAGAATTGTCAATAATGGTAGAACTAAAGCTTTCTTCAACTACAATCACTCCCCTTTTCAAAATTGATTATTACATTATCATTTATCCTCAATTTTATTTTTCACACAGAAGTTTAATAGTCTATATGTTGAGCTTACGAATTAAAGTAACGTTAGTTGTATTTAATATCTTTAAAATCACTGCTACAGAAGTATTAAATTCCATCTGAATATTAAAAAAAGTCTACATACCATGCAATTAAAGTAGATATAGTTCGTTACTTTTATATCGCCATTTGAAACAATCATTTTACTCGAAGAAGGGAATTTAGGCGGATTATCGAATGTAATTGTGAAGATCAATCAATTTCTAGGAGGGGTTATATGTTAATTAGGGAAACGTTATCTACTACATTTACTAATTTCGCAGAAAACGAATGTAAAGGTTCTAGCGTATTGTACGAACACTTTGCTCTAGAAATCTCAAAGGATAATGAACTACTAGATTTATGCACCAATGCACGTAAAGGACAACCTGTTCCAAATTTACTTTTTGGTGCAGTTCATTTCCTTTTACTCAAAGGGAGTGAACACATATTAAAGGAATTCTACCCTAGTTTAGTAAGTAACCCTAAACCTCCTAGTGAATCATATGAATATTTCAAGGATTTTTGTCTACTCAACATAAAGGAAATCATTCAAATTTTACAAACAAAACTTGTCCAGACAAATGAGGTTCGTAGGTGTGCATACCTCTACCCCGTCTTTAGTTTTATATATGAAAAAACAAAGAAACCACTAGCACTTATTGAAATTGGAACAAGTGCAGGGTTACAACTATTATGGGATAAATATTCTTATACAATTAACAATAAAGATTTAGTTGGAAATCTAGATTCAACACTACAAATTTCAACAGTATGTATCGGAGATGAATTACCATTCCTAAAACCAACCTCTCCACCCGTTTCAACAAGAATAGGTATTGATTTAAATATCGTAGATTTAACGAACGAGGAAGAACTGCTTTGGCTAAAGGCACTGATTTGGCCTGAACACAAAGAAAGACTGATATTACTTGAACAAGCTGCTAACTATGTTATAGATGCTTCTATTCAATTCGTTGAAGGAGATGGCGTTGCTCTATTAAATACTTTCGTTGATAAAATCGCCATGGATCAAACAATTTGTATATATCATACTCACGTAGCCAACCAAATGCCAATCGAGACAAGAAAATCGCTGTTAGATATTATTGAATCCATCGGGAAAAATAAGGATGTTTTTCATATTTACAATAATATTCAGGATAAATATTTACACCTCGATTATTATATTAACGGATTGGAACATACACAAACTATTGCTGAAACGGATGGTCATGGAAGATGGTTTAAATGGTTAGTTAAAAATGAGTTGGGGCTACAATAATAAAAAAAGCGTTCCTTAATTTTCGTGGAACGCCACACGATTAAAAAGAAACCACCTTCTCTCTTTCACCAAAAAATAATCATAACTCTATGTAAAACACATGAAAATTGTGTGCTGAGTATGATATGGTAGATTATCTACAACTAATGATTAGAAGGTGAAGACCATGCTAGAAGTAAGTGACAGTATATTAGCACAGTATGTCGTACACTATGTAAGCGACACGCTTGTTTTTGGAGAAGAGGCATTCACGCGTCCAGAGGTCATGCTTGAAGCAGCCTTTACACAATTAGCGTTTAACAAACTCGACTTTGACCAACAATATGAATTTTTTCACGAAACGGATATTGGATTAAATGAAGTGCATACGTATGTGAAGTCTATTTTCGATAATGAGAATAATTTCCTTGAACAATCGAAGCATATCGCCACTCACTTACAAAGTTCATCTAGGCATCCTAATATTAAAAGTGGTGAATTGTTTATTGGATACTTCGAAAATTGTTTAATGTCTACAGAGGCAAAAAAGGTAATTGCCATTGTAAAAATTGATGAAAAAGAAATGTTTTTAGATATAAAAAACGAACAAAATAAAATGACTGTAAGTGGCATCGACGGTATTAATGTTAAGAAAATCAATAATATGGCCGTAATCGTGGATATGGGGGCAGACGAAGCACCGGCTGTCTTTATGAAAACGAAAAAGAAAGAAGATGTCGTCTACTGGCAAGAACGCTTTTTAAAGGTTAAGGTAGCAGATGAACATTATCATAAAACGAATCTAGCATTAACAGAGTGTAAAAAATATATTTTAAAAGAAGAGAGTTTTACGAATACCGAGAAATTAGGGCTTTTAAACAAAACGCTCGATTATTTTAAAAATGAAGAAGAGTTTCAAGTAAATGATTATATTGAAACGGTATTTGAAAAGACAGAGCCAGCACAAAAAGATCTTATCGTAAATTCAGTAAAACCCTACGAAACAGTTATTTCCGAAAGCGCGATAGCAAAGGTAGAAAAAAGTTATAAACGAAAAATTAAACTCGACTCCAACATTGAGATTCAAGTGAACGTACAGAATATCGAGCAAGTGGATGAACTGATTGAGGTTGGCTACGATGAAGCAACGAATCGGAAGTTTTATAAAATTTATTTCCAGGAAGAGGTATAAGAAATAGCGATATAATCCCGCACCCATAAAAGTGGTGTGGGATTTTTAGTATGCCTATTACAAATTAGAATTTCACACTCCACACTACTTCTATATAAGTCGAATAGTAATCGTGAGGTACAACCACCTTTAGGGGATTAAATTGCTCCTACAAAAATATGTACGAAAGAAGCTGCTACACTTATAATGAGATAATAGTATTTCAATATAAGAACGGTGATGATTTATTTGTTAAAAGTTTATTCGTGGCTTACTTTATGTGTAATTGTATGGGGAAGTAATTTTGTATTTGGTAAAATGTTGGTTCAGCACTTCTCCCCTGCTATGCTAACGCTATTAAGACTTACTTTTATTGTCTTATTTTTAGTCGGTTTCGCTTTTTTAAAAAAGGGTTTTAAACGTGTGAGTAAATCAGATTTTCTTGCGCTTTTATTTTTAGGTGTTGTCGGTGTTTTTATTAACCAATGGTCTTTTTTCGTTGGATTACAAACAGCCGACCCAACCACATCAGCATTGGTTTTGGCGACCACACCTATTCTAACTGGCTTTTTAGCCGCTGCATTTTTAAAAGAAAAATTAACTATTCGTATGTTGATGGGATCTATCATAGCCATCACGGGTATTTATTTTGTTGTAACTAAAGGAAACTCATCCACATTGCATATTGACAAAGGTCTGCTATGGATTGTAGTGACGATGGTTACATTCGCAATTATGATTATTATAACAAGGGTGTTATCGGCACGGGTAGATCCCATTACCATTACGTTATATTCGAATATTGTTGGTTTAGTTGTAGCGATTCCATTTGTATTTTTATTTGACAAGCCGATTCGAGTAAGCGCTGATATTTCTGATTGGTCTTTATTAATCGGAACTGCAGTCGTTGTACACGGGATTGCCACACTCATATGGAATAATAACATTCGACATGTCGATGCTTCCAAAGCGTCTATACTCTCCAACTTGGAGCCATTCGTAGCAATGATTACAGGTTTACTACTATTATATAAACCGATTACTGGCGTAGAGATATTAGGTTCGTTATTTATTGTAGGAGGAGTAGTGTTTTCTACATATCAGCGAAAAAACGCATAGAACCTCACCTATTTTTATACAACTATAACTTGCTAGCAGAATTAATATCTAATCCAGCTGGCATTAACCTTAAAGAACAAAAATGTAAATCCACTTTTCTATCTAGGGAAAAGTGGATTTTTTAATAGAAGGTGAAGGCATATATTCTAATACTACAAATTATGCGCTCTGTATAAGAAGGCTGCGGCACGCGTCATCAGTTCATTTGGTCTAAAATCACCATGTCCCCTAAGGTAATTCCGAGGTCTGCATGGATTGATACGACAATTGAATAGGCTCTACGTTCTAATACTCCTATTGCATCAAGGATATGAATTCGGTCTGATTTAGATATGAACTCTTTATTGGTCCCAATGGAGTGTTCGACCTTCCATTCCTGCTACTAATGTTAGTATGCTGTTGCAACTTTTCATCATAAATAAAGTAGAAAGAATCATATATGTAAATTATTGTAGCAATTTCCTTATATGCGAAACTTTTCTATCGTTCATTCGTAATAGTATAGATGTGACTTAAATTAAATCACTGAAGGAGAGAAAACAATTGAAGGACTGGATTAAGAAATCAATCGCTGTAGTAGCATCTGCTGCACTAATGATTCCTGCTGCTTCTACCTTTGCAGAGGAACCACCAAAAACAGCGAAGAGTACTCTAGTTAGCAGTAAGGAACAATCGTTCAAGCAGTTCGAAAATCAAAAAGAATGGATTAGTAAGGATACAATTATCGTCAAGCATTCAGGTCTTGCAAAGAATGCACATAAAAAAATCGGCTCAAAAGTGATCCGATCTATCCCTTCATTAGGTTACGATGTTATCCAACTTAACAAGGGAATAACTTTAGAAAAAGCAGTTTCATATTATACACAGCAAAAAGGGGTTAAAAGTGTATCCCCAAGCTATGTGTATCATTCCTTTAACAAAGAAGTGGATCCTAAAAAAAAGGATATGTATCATCTAGACTTGCTTCAAATTGATAAAGCCTTAGAATTAGCAGGTGATTATGAAGTAAAAGTAGCAATTATCGATACTGGAGTGGATTTTAAACATCCAGATTTAAAATCTCAAGTGCTTCCACCTTATAATGCAGTGGCACCTGCAAATAGTTCTTATCCTGGTTACCATGGAACACATGTAGCAGGAATTATAGGAGCGGCAAAAGATAATGCTGTAGGAGGACATGGGATTAATCCAAAAGCCACGATTCTTCCAATTGACGTATTCAATGGAAAAGAAGGAGCCTACGATTTCGTCATTGCACAAGGAATACTTTACGCCATTGAGCAAGGCGCTGATGTTATTAACATGAGTCTTGGTGGCTATGGAGAATCTCCACTAATGCAGGAAGCTGTTAAGAAAGCGATTGATCAAGGAATTACCATTGTAGCAGCAGCGGGAAATGAATCGACAGATGATTACTCCTTCCCCGCTTCTTTCGAAGGTGTCATTAGCGTAGGTTCTACGAATGATAAAAACAAACTCTCAAGCTATTCAAACTATGGTCCATCGGTTAACTTGGTAGCTCCAGGTGAAGATGTATACAGTACTGTTCTTGATGTAAATAAAGGATCATCCTTTGTAAAAGAGAGCGGGACATCAATGGCATCTCCCATTGTTGCAGGCGTGGCGTCCCTACTAAAATCAAAATATCCAAATTTAAAGCCTCATGAAATAAAAGCTATTCTCGAAATGACCTCAAAGGATTTAGGTGAGAGGGGCTATGATCTCACATATGGACATGGGCTTGTCAATCCTGTGAAAGCATTACAGTTTGATTTAAAGAATCTACCTGAACAGTATTTAGAGACAAACGAAGAGCGTATGAAAAACGCCAAAGTCCTCGAAAAAAATATATTGAATACAGAAGAAGGGAAATTCAAGCAGCCAGACGAGAAAAAATGGTACAAGGTTGATCTAGAATCAAATGAATATGCTCAACTTACCTTAAAAGGGGCAAATAAATACGATTATGCATTTGATTTGTACTTCTACCCTACAGAAAACAAAGGCGAAGTTGAACCAATCAACGTCAATGATGTCCGCGTAGGAAAGCAAGAAGGTTATCTATATAAAGCAGACCAAAAAGGAACCCTTCTAGTTGGTGTAAAAGATCATAATGGTAGCTATAACATTAAAGGCGAGTCTAACTACATCTTCACAGCTCAAACAACTATAGAATTACCAATTGATTCATTAGATATGGACAAAGCGGATACTATCCAACAGTTCCCATTTAGTACAGAAGGAAAAAACTATACCCTACTTTCTAAAGATCAACAAAGAGACCAAGATTATTTCACATTTTCAGTAAAAGAACCAACAACGCTGAAATTTGATTTATCCGGTATACCAGGTGTTACAGCATCTATGGAGCTTTATCTAAAGGAAGATTTAAATACTGTACCGACAGAAGAAGTTGATGATGAGGAATTGTATGAGCCTTATCCAATGCAAGCATCCTACGGCACAGATAAAGGCGACGGAGCAAGTCTAATTATCGATGCTATTCCTGATCAAGAGTACGTACTAAGCGTATCCAATGAAAATGATAGCGATTCCCTACTTGATATGTTCATTAGCGGGGGCATTGAAATTGAAGAAAGTATAAGTGAATCAATCATTCCTTATACATTAAAAGGAGGAGTCATTACCCTCCCTGAAGATGAAGACGGGCTGCCATTAAATGAAGAAATACTAGAATACGACGTACAAATGGATTCATCATCTATCGATCAATCTAAAACAAAAGAACATCATAAAACGAATGATTTGATGGATATGTTACTGAGCCCAGATGCTATGGGAAGTCCGGAAGAAGTAGATTTAATCATGGAACATGCGATTAGTTTTGAGATAGAGAAAGATCAAAAAGCATACTTCCAAACAGAATATGATGAAGATTACTTCTCATTTAAAGCACAAGAAGATGCCGTATATGGTTTCCATCTAAAAAAAGGCATGAACCAAACACCATCTGGCACTATTTTTGAATACGATGAGGAAACAAAAGAATTATTACCGATTTCTTCATTAACTAATGAATTGGGGTTAATCGCTCTACTGCTTGGATCAACAAGTGATGAAAACGATGCAAAGACAATTGCATTGAAAAAGGACAAAACCTATGTTGTAAAAGTAGTCAATTATGGTGACCGTTCTTCAGAGCCATATACACTTAAAACAAGTAAAATGGCTGATATTCCAATAGACAATAATAGCGATATTAATACTCCAATGGAAGCTCTAACTATTCAACCTGGTACCACATATAATAATCATCTCATTTATCAAGATGATACTGATCACTATTATTATAAACAACGAGGCAAAGATGAAGTCTTGAGTCTTCTTGTTTCTTCTGTACCCTATACAACTGAACAGCTAAATCAATTACCTAAAGAACTTCAAAATGACTTAAAATTTTATGGCTCCATCATTGAAGACACAAATGGTAATATGCAAATTGATCCAAAAGAAATGGCAACAGAAGTTCCATTTGGACAAGGTGAGAGCCTAATTGAACAATTATTTGGTATTTTTGGGACAACAGATGTAAACACTTCTTTTAAAGCGAGAAATGGTTACGGATATTTTATTCTTATTAACGGAGTCAATCCTGAGCAAGTATCGATGCAACCATATAGTTTAACCATGTTTGATCATACAAGAGTAGATGAAGATGCAGATTCCAAGTTAGTCAATGGTATACCAACAAAACCATCTAAACTCACAAAAAAAGACGATACATGGGTAGCCACTCAATATCTAAATACAGGTATTCCATTTGGTGACAAGGACTATTTTGTATTTAACAATGACCGCAAACGCGATGTGTACTTCTCTCTGCAAACAGAAAAAGAACTAGATGGCGTCATCCGTATTATTGATGCAAAAGGAAAAACAGTCGAAACATTAGATTTGTACGGGGCTGACGACGTTGAAATCGGTACAGTCGAATTGGACAAAGGAACATACTATATTGAAGTAAGTGAATTATACGGCAAAGCTAGTACACAACCATATACACTTGAAATAAAATAAGAAATATATCCCCCTAGACTGAAAAATGAACTTAGTAGAAGAACTAAAATTTCGATGGGAGATAGTGTAGTAGAGGCACTCTTTTAAATCCATATTTTCAAAAAAGTGAAGGATTGTCCCCAAGATGATGAAAAATCTTGGGGTATTTTCTTTTATTTGTGTTTTAAGATATTCGGTAATATTTAAAATAAACAACATGATAGAATCCTTAATGAAATCTTAAAGTGATTGAAGCTCAAAGAAGTAAATGAAACTGATTCCAACAGACAATCATATTTCACTATAAAAAATTACAATGGATGTTATCTTGGGTTATCTCCTTCATTTACTTGATATGACCTTCGACAGAAAGGACTTTATGTTATATGACACACTCATCTAACCATACCTATTCTTCCATGAAGCTCATTTTCCTCTGAGCGGAAATTTGCCACCGGTTTCCTTCAGATTCCTTGTCAACACGGATACCCTTCTACTTAGCTAGCCACTAACTATTGCACCCTATAGATTACATCCATGCTGGGCGTAGCGAAAAAGCCTAGGATTAATTTTATCCTAGGCCTTTTACTTGATGGGTATGTTTATTTATGGACAGTGCGGGCCCTGCTAATTTAGGGAACTCCCCCGTTAGCACAATAACTGCTACTGTTGAAAAGGCAACTCGGTCTTAATAAATCCACATTTTAAAATTTTGTGTTACATCATGTTACAGTTCCTTTTAGCCAAATAAAAAAACGTCACCTATTCATTGTTACTATTTTCAGTACCTTCTTCAACTTTGTACTCTAAAATATCTCCCGGTTGGCATTCTAATGCTTTACAAATTGCCTCTAAAGTTGAAAGCCTAATTGCTTTTGCCTTTCCATTTTTCAATATAGAAATGTTAGCCATTGTTATGCCAACCTTCTCCGTTAATTCTGTAACACTCATTTTCCTTTTAGCCAACATCACATCAATATTGATGATTATCGCCATGTCATCCACCTCAAATCGTTAAGTCATTTTCTGATTTTATATCAATCGCTTCTTTTAACAGTTTTTGAAGAACAGCAGCAAAGACCGCAATCACAAATGAAGCAAAAATCATGACCATTCCGATTATAATGATACCTGGCGCGTCATCCCTCTCCGCTATGAGATAAAAGAGCGGCATGCCTACCACATACAAGATACTGATACTGAATGCACAGTATTTTATTTTTTTCAGAGAACTAACGGATAATTCCGAGAAAGCTTTATTCTTATCAATGTAGCTTAAAAGTTTAAAGGCTTGATACAACGCAAAGTAAAAAGGGATTGCCGTTGCATACAAATCGATTAAAAAGAGATATTTTATATAAGCATTATCTGGATACAATTCTGCTGCAAAATTCGCTATCTCGGGCACCAAAAAGATACACATAGCAAGAACTGGAATTCCAATAAGAATAACAGTTATCTTTAAAAAAAGTGTTGTTCCCGGTTTCATAAAAAGCACCTCACATATTAATTATTAACATAAATTTATCATACATTTTATCGTTTTACAATAAACCATTATTGTTTTTCGTTATTATTTATTACTTTAAAAGGGTGGAATTAAATAAATAACATCTACATCACATTGTTTGTGAAAAACTTACACACAAAAAAAAGAGACATCCTAATGAAAGGATGCCTCTTTTATGGTTACATCATTAAAAATTAAAGTTTTACGATGTTTGTAGCTTGTGGTCCACGTTGACCATCTTCTACTGAAAATTCAACTTTTTGACCTTCGTCAAGTGAT
>NZ_JBIWCX010000021.1:0-55603 GCF_044761695.1 Lysinibacillus sp. NPDC097287 | reverse complement strand
GGATCAAACTCTCCATAAAAGTAGTTTGAAAGCTCATTAGCTTTGCTAGCGTATCAACTAAAAGTTGATATCTATTTATTACTTATGTTTCGTTCGCTAACTTAGTTGTTAGCTACTTAAAACGTTATTGATTACGTTTTGCTTGTTCAGTTTTCAAGGTTCATGTTGTTGTCGCTTTGTTACAGCGACTTTTATATATTAACATTTCTCGTTTTTGTTGTCAACACTTTTTTCAAAATGTTTTCTCATTCGTGATGAGCAACTTTTAAATCTTATCACTATTAGATGTCATTGTCAACACCTAAAATTACGATTCGATTTGAGATTGTTATGTTTTTCTGCGTCGCGTTAACGACAAGTAATAATTTATCACGTTCTTTCTATTTGCGCAAGTGTTTTTTAATAAAAAATAACACGATTTTCGCAAACCAGACACTAACGAGTGATTTAATGCTTTTTCAGCACTTTTAACTATACCAATCGTCACTCCGTAACATGATTAATTGTTTTTTCTACTATACATCTGATTTTTTAAAATCTCAACTAAAAAAGTAAAGGAGACTCAATTGTTTCGAGTCTCCTTCTATCTTATATAACTATTTCGCTATATGACGCATCGTTGGGAATAATAACACATCGCGGATTGATGGTGAATTCGTAAGGAGCATGATTAAACGGTCGATACCAATACCTAGACCACCTGTTGGAGGCATACCGTACTCTAATGCTTCTACGAAATCATTATCCATTTCGTGCGCTTCATCGTTACCCGCTTCTTTTTCGGCTAACTGTGCTACGAAGCGTTCGCGTTGGTCGATCGGGTCATTTAGTTCTGTGAAAGCATTTGCGTGCTCACGACGTACGATAAATAACTCAAAACGATCTGTGAAACGCTCGTCCTCAGGATTTTTCTTCGCAAGTGGAGAGATTTCCACAGGATGACCATATACGAAAGTAGGTTGAACTAATGTTTCTTCAACTTTTTGTTCAAAGAATTCATTGATAACGTGACCCACTTCATGTGCTGGCTTTACCTCTACGCCATGTTCTTTCGCCAATGCCTGCGCTTGTTCTTTCGTCATCGTTTGCCAGAAATCAACACCTGTTGCTTCTTTAACTATATCTACCATGTGGACACGTTTCCAACCTACCGCTAAGTTGATTTCGTCTTCACCGTACTGAACCGTTGTTGTACCTAGCACTTCTTGTGCAACATGTGCGATTAAGTTTTCTGTTAAAGACATAATGTCTTTGTAATCAGCATACGCTTCATACAGCTCGATCATTGTGAATTCTGGATTATGGCGTGTTGAGATCCCTTCGTTACGGAATACACGTCCAATTTCGTATACTTTTTCAAGCCCACCAACGATTAAACGCTTTAAGTGAAGTTCAATAGCGATACGCATATACAGTTCCATATCAAGTGCGTTGTGGTGTGTAATGAACGGACGAGCCGCTGCACCACCCGGAATTGTATGAAGCATCGGTGTTTCTACTTCTAAGTAACCAATGTTATCAAGGTAGTTACGGATCGCACGAATGATTTTAGAACGTGTAATGAATGTTGCTTTACTATCTTCATTCGTCATTAAGTCTAAATAACGTTGACGGTAGCGTTGCTCTACATCTTGTAAGCCATGGAATTTCTCCGGCATCGGACGTAGCGACTTTGTTAAGAATGTAAACTCTTCAGCTTTTACTGAAAGCTCTCCTACTTGAGTACGGAATACATTACCACGAATACCTACAATATCACCTAGGTCAGCTTGCTTGAATAATTCATAAGCTTCTTCGCCAATATGATCTTGACGTACGTAGATTTGAATTTGGCCACCTAAATCTTGAATATGTGCAAAGCCAGCTTTACCTTTTCCACGTTTCGTCATAATTCGACCCGCGATTATAACTTCTTGTAAGTTTTCTTCTAATTGTTCTTTGGATTGATCACTAAATTGTTCAAGTACTTCTGTAGATAAATGTGTGCGTTCGAAACGGCTACCGAATGGATCTTGACCGTTTTCACGAATAGTCGTCATTTTTTGGCGTCTCACCAAAAGCTGATCATTTAATTCTTCAATATTTGACACTTGTTTCACTCCTTATTAAATTGTCCGCGTTTACGTCCATAATATTTCTATTGTACACAATTTCAAAGCTGTATTCATCTGTTTCGGTTTAATTTCCGTACCCGTTGAGATAATTAATAATTCAAACAATATTACACAAAGAAAAAATCCCTTAATAGCATTACACTAGAAAGGGACTTTGTGGCTTATAAGATAATTTCTTTTGGCGTTGTCGCAAGGTATGCCGCTTCACTTTCCTCATACTCATCCACTAACGCATTTAATAATGCTCGTAACTCTGTTGCTGTTTCTGTTTGGTTAATGGCTTTACGCGCTTTACCGTTACCACGTATACCTTTCAAATACCAAGAAGCATGCTTACGCATTTCACGAACTGCTACGCCTTCACCTTTTAATTGCATTAAACGCTCAAAGTGAAGTAAGCATACATCTATTTTTTCACGTACACCAGGCTCTTCTTTTAATTCGCCTGTTTCTAAATAATGCACAGTGCGATAAATCATCCATGGGTTACCTAGCGCTGCACGGCCGATCATCACGGCATCGACACCTGTTGTGTCAAGCATACGTTTTGCATCTTGCGGTGTTTCGACGTCACCATTACCTAGTATAGGAATGTTAACGTTCTCCTTTACTTGGCGAATAATATCCCAGTTTGCTTTACCTTCATACATTTGTACACGTGTACGACCATGAACAGCTACTGCTGACGCACCAGCACGTTCTGCCGCTTGCGCATTTTCCACAGCAAATATATGTTCGTCATCCCAACCAATACGCATTTTCACGCTGACTGGTTTTTTTACTGCATCGACTACTGCAGCTACCATTTCGTATAGTTTATTTGGATCAAGTAGTAAACGTGCGCCTGCTTCACATTTAATAATTTTATTAACTGGGCACCCCATATTAATATCAATAATGTCTGCAGTCGTGTTTTGATCTACATATTTAGCCGCTTCTACTAGTGTTTCTTTATCGCCACCGAAAATTTGTAATGAAAGAGGATTTTCACGTTCATCGATATATAACATACCTAATGTCTTTTCGTTTTTTTGGACAATCCCTTTATCACTAATCATCTCGGCATAAACAAGCCCTGCTCCGAACTCTTTGACGGTTAGACGGAAAGCAGAGTTACAAATACCAGCCATTGGCGCTAAAACAACACGGTTGTCCATGACAATATCGCCAATTTGAAACGGTTTTTTAGTTGAATGATTCAACGCTGTTCCCTCCTCCTTGTGGGTCCTTACCCTTTAACTCTTGTATATCTATCTCTAATGCTTGTGCAATCATCGTTAATAGCTCCACTGACGGCATCCTTTCTCCACGCTCGATTTTACCCAAGATAGTCGTTGAAATACTTATCCTCTTGGCAAATTCAACTTGTTGCATGCATTTTAGCTTTCGAAACGCACGAATTCGTCTACCATATCGATCGTTTTCCATAAAATTACGCCTTCCTTCTCACGATCCAGCTGTTCCATTGTTCGGTGAGCAAGCTGCAATTGCTTATTCTCTGGTGTCGGCGTAATGTCAATCAGTGGTACTAACACGAAAGCTCGTTCATACATCCTTGGATGAGGAACAATTAAGCTCTCCGTTTCAATATTTTCGTGATTGTAGAGCAAAATGTCAAGGTCAATAATTCGAGGCCCCCAACGAAATTCACGTACACGTCCCAATTCATTTTCAATGGATTGGCAAATCTTCAACATCTCACTAGAGGAATGTATCGTTTTCACATAAACAGCAATATTTAAAAAATCAGCTTGATTAGTAAATCCAACTGCTGCCGTTTCATAGACAGAAGAAATGCGTTCTACCTCTACACCTTCTGTACCCATCAATAATTTAACGGCATGTTGTAAGTTTTCATAGCGCTCACCAATATTGGTCCCAATGGATAAATACACATCATTCATTAAAATTCGCCTCGTGTTACTTCAACTGATACCTCTTTATAATAACCGTGAATCGGCGGATCAGGCTTTATGAGTTCCACACGAACACCTTTCACTTTATCTGGATAAGCAGTTAAAATGCTATTGGCTATTTTTGATACAAGTGCTTCAATAAGTTTAAACGGTTCACCTTCTACGATGTCACGACATAATGCATATACCTCTGCATAGTTCACCGTGTAAGTTAAATCATCCGTTTCGCCAGCCTCCTGCATATCAACCGCTAGCGAAACATTGGCACGGAAACGTTGTCCAAGCGTTGTTTCCGCTGCTAATACACCATGATAACCATAAAATTGCATATCTTTTAAATGAATATAATCCATTAGACTTCCTCCTTATACGTGCGTTTGCCGACTAATACGTCTGTCATATAGGTTGCTCGTGTCATTTCCTTCACATCATGTACACGGATCATATGGCAACCTTTTTCAATGCCATAAACGACAGTCGCACTAGTACCTTCTACTCGTTCTTCTACAGGTAACTTCAAGACATTTCCAATCATTGATTTACGAGAAGTCGCTAAAAGAACAGGATAGCCCATTGCTACTAACTCATCTAAATGTTGCATCATTGTAATGTTTTGTGCCGTTGTTTTTGCAAAACCAATACCTGGATCTAAAATAATATGTGTATCTGGCACGCCTGCCTTATGGGCAATCGCAATACTTTCTTCTAAATCAGCCTTTGCTGTAGTCCAGAAATCAGTGCCATAATCTGTGTTTACTCGGTTATGCATCAAAATGATAGGCACGTTTAATTCTGCTGCCACTTGTGCAATTTCAGGTTCGCTTTTTGCGCCCCAAATATCATTAATAATATGCGCCCCTGCTTCAACAGCTGCTCGCGCAACACTCGCTTTATACGTATCCACCGAAATAATCGCTGGCACTTCCGCTAGTAATGCTTTAATAACAGGCACTATGCGTGCTATTTCTTCTTCATCAGAAATGCGTTCATAACCTGGACGTGTGGATTCTCCACCAACATCGATAATTTTCGCACCGTCTGCAACCATTTTTTTTGCCTGTGCGACAGCCGCTTCTACGTTATAGTACTTACCGCCGTCTGAGAATGAATCCGGCGTGACATTTAAAATGCCCATAACAAAAGTTTCCTTTGTGTAGTCCAAAGGTATACCGTTTAGTGTTAACGGCGTTGTATATTTTTCTAGCATTAATAACGCTCCTTATATCACTGCTTTATTTCCTCGACATACGCTTCGTGTAAACGCGTGTAGACAGGCCCTTTGTTACCAAGTAGTTGAATATCCTCAAGCCGGCCAATCGGTACAAGCTCTTGTACTGAGTTTGTAATAAAACACTCCGATGCCTGTTCTACGTCATTTTGCGTAAACAAACCTACTTCTACTTGAATACCAAGTTGCTTTGCCTTTTGTATAACCCAATTTCTCGTAATACCAGGTAAAATCCCTGTCTCTAAAGAAGGCGTATATAGTATATCACCTTTTACCCAAAAAACATTTGAGGTCACACCTTCTGCCACATAACCCTCCTCTGTTAAAAAGAAGCCTTCCTGCGTCGCTAAAGAAGGCAATTCAAAACGACCAAGTACGTTATTTCCATAATGGTGGGATTTCACACGAACACCATGCTCTGGTGAATTTCTCGGTGTTTCTAGCCACTGTGCTCTTTTTTCTTGCCCACTCGGTGCAGCATTTAGTTCTTTGCGAAACACTATGACGTTCGGCTCCGTATATTCAGTCGGTTGCAACCCAATACCATGCTCACCTGCCGACACATTTAAACGAAAATAGCCATCCTGCCCACCAGCCTTTTCATTTAGATATTCAACAACTGCTATTAGCTCGTCCGGCGTATACGGTATATGGATGCGGAACTGTGTGAGCGCAGCTTGTAGCCTTTCCATATGCGCTTCAAAAAACAGAATCTTTCCCCCATACGTACGAAACGTTTCAAAAAAACCAAGACCATATAAAAAGCCGTGGTCAAATGGCGAAATACGTAAATCAGCTGCCGTCACATATTCACCGTTCATCCAGCACTGCATCTACTTCTCTCCCTCCACGTACAACTCGATAAAGTGACGTAATAACTTTTTACCTTCTTCCGTCATTATCGATTCAGGATGATACTGCACACCTTCGATTGCATATTCCTTATGGCGAATCCCCATAATCTCTCCCTCTGCCGTCCACGCTGTCACATCGAAACATTCCGGTAATGTCTCCTTCTCTACAATAAGCGAGTGATAGCGAGTTGCCTGAAACGGATTTGGCATTTCAGCATGAAGACCAATCTCTGCATGTATTACAGGTGATGTTTTACCATGCATTAATCGCTCTGCACGAATCACGTTGCCACCGAATACTTGTGCAATTGCCTGATGTCCAAGACACACACCTAAAATCGGAATATTTCCTGCGAAATATTTAATAATATTTAAACTCTCGCCCGCTTCATTTGGACTGCATGGCCCTGGTGAAATCACAATCATATCAGGTGCAAGTTGCTCAATCTCCTTAACTGTTAGCACATCGTTACGCTTTACAATTAGTTCATGGCCAAATTCACCAAAATACTGAACAAGGTTATACGTAAAAGAATCATAGTTATCAATCATTAAAATCATTTAGAACGCTCCTCCGCCATTGCTTTTGCTTGCCACATTGCTTTCGCCTTGTTAAGGGACTCTTGATATTCCTTCTCCGGAATCGAATCAATAACAATACCTGCTCCAGCTTGAATATGTGCCACACCATCTTTGACAAACGCTGTGCGAATAACAATATTAAATTCCATATCGCCGGTATAACCTAACCAACCGATTGAGCCTGTGTATAGACCTCTACGAACTGGTTCTAGCTCCTCGATAATTTCCATCGTACGAATTTTTGGCGCACCTGTAATCGTACCTCCTGGGAACATCGCTCGTACAACATCAGCATTCGTTTTACCCTCTGCAATTTTCCCACGTACATTTGAAACGATGTGCATTACATGCGAATACCGCTCAATGACCATAAATTCATCAACCTCTACTGAGCCATAAGCAGAAACTCGCCCTAAATCATTACGCTCTAAGTCTACTAGCATCACATGCTCAGCGCGTTCTTTCTCGTTATCGATTAACTCCTGTGCTAGAGCTAGATCTTCCACTTCTGATTTACCACGTGGGCGTGTACCCGCAATTGGTCTTGTCGATAATTCACTTCCGTGGCGTTTCACTAAAAGTTCTGGTGAACCGGATACCACTGCAAAGTCAGGCGCCTCAATGTATGCCATATAGGGTGATGGATTAAATGCTCGCAATGCCTCATAAACATCCATAGCAGTTGCGTTTAACTTCTTCGATTGGCGTACTGACAAGTTCACTTGGAATACATCACCTTGCGCAATATATGTTTGAATTTTGCGTACAGCAGTTTCAAAATCTGTACCTGCAAATGACACACGCAGTTCGTTTTCATCATTTAGCACTTCAACTGCACCTGACTTTTCAAATTTACGTACTTCTAAGCCTTCTCTTGCAGCTGTTTGCCAAGTATTAGAGAGCTCTTCTAAATCAATATCACAGCTTGGCAGCTTCATAAGTGTCACGATGTTCGTATGCACATCATGTACGGCCCAACAGTCAAATAAGTAAAAGTAAATATCCGGTACAGCTAAATCATCCACTGCAAGTTCTGGCAGCTCTTCAATTTTTCGCGCATAATCGTACGACACGAAGCCGACCGCCCCGCCCTGAAAAGCAGGTAAAGCAGCGTTGTAAGGAACTTCGTATTTTTTTAATAGGTCCTCGAGCAAAGCGAGAGGCTCGCCGTGAAAAATTTCGCTTTTTTCGTCTCGCCACGTGACCTGCAAGCCATTTTCAACTGAACGAGCCGTTGCTAATGGTTGCCACGCTGCAATCGTAAAGTGCCCACCGCGTCCACTTTCTAAAAACACATGGGCCTTTTCGTCCTCTGTTTGTCTCTTATAGCTATAAAAAAATGCGTCGGCATTCATTGAAAATGTCGTCGTAGATAATGTATTCACACGTAAAATCTCCTTTGAATCATGTTATTTGATTCCATCTTAACGTGAACGATGCGGAGATGCTATTTTTTTATACAAAATAAAAAGCGAGACCCTCAGATTATGAGAGACTCGCCATATAAAAGGAAAAATTAGTCTTCGAATTGGTATAAAGGTGTAGATAGGTAACGTTCGCCGTTTGAAGGAACCACCGCTAGAACGTTTGATCCTTTACCTAAACGTTTAGCTGTTTCGATTGCCGCATGAATAGCTGCTCCTGAAGAAATACCGCATAGAATTCCTTCTTCACGCGCTACTTTACGAGCTACCTCGAAAGCAGTTTCGTTTTCTACAGGGAAAATAGAGCCGTAAACTTCTGTATCTAATACTGCCGGAATGAAACCAGCACCGATTCCTTGAATTTTATGTGGCCCTGGGTTACCACCTGCAAGTACCGGAGAATCTTTAGGTTCAACAGCAATAATTTCGATTCCAGGGAAGGCCTCTTTCAAGACGCCACCTGCACCTGTAATTGTACCACCAGTACCAACACCTGCTACAAAAGCATCTAATTTTAAACCTTCGAAAGCTTCTACAATTTCAGGGCCAGTTGTTAAACGGTGAACTTCTGCATTCGCTGCGTTCGTAAATTGTTGTGGTAAGAAGTAGCCATGCTCAGCAGATAATTCTTCTGCTTTTGCAATCGCACCTTTCATTCCTCCTGGCCCTGGAGTTAACACTAAATCTGCACCGTACGCACGTAATAAGTTGCGACGTTCTAAGCTCATCGTTTCTGGCATTACTAAAATAGCATTATAGCCTTTTGCCGCTGCAATCATTGCTAGACCTATACCTGTGTTACCTGAAGTTGGTTCAATAATTGTTCCACCTGGTTTTAATGTGCCATCTTTTTCAGCTGCTTCGATCATTGCTAGAGCTAAACGGTCTTTTACTGAACTACCTGGGTTGAAGTATTCTAATTTCACATAGACTGTACCTTCATTTTCGCTTGTTGCATTGTTTAATTTTACGATTGGTGTTTTACCAACTAATTCTGCCACCGAGTTTGCTAATTTACTCATAAATAATCACACTCCCCAATCCCTACTATTTTTATAGGTTTTACTTAATTTGTATTTTATCAAGTTTTTCAGGTTGTTGTCAATAAATAAAACTGATATTTTCAGAATATTTATTGTACGATTGATGGCAACAAATCATTAACGTTAAAAAGCTAGAAAGTACAGGACTTTCTAGCTTCACGTTATTTCTTCTCTTCACCATAATACCAAGTTGCTTTAAATTCTGACCAAAATGCTTCTGGTGTTACGTGTTGTGGTACTTGCTCTAATGCAAGTTCACGCTCAATATGTTCTTTCACATCGTCATATGTAAATGATTGACCTTTTGCCACTTCTTGAACTTGAACTATCGCATAATGACCGTTATCTAACTTAATAACCTTACTTACATCACCGTCTGACAGTCCTATAGCGGCTTTTATAATCGCCTCATCTACATTTTCCTGCTTTTCTGTAATGAAACCAATATCTCCACCAAGGCTGGCCGATGCACTATCTATAGAGATTTCACGTGCTAGCACAGAAAAATCAGAGCCATCTTTCAACTCACTTAATGCCTCGTCCGCCTTCTTTTTCGAGTCCACTTCAATGACACTTGTACGATAGCTAGTTTCAATATTGTATAATGCCTTGTTCTCTTCATAATACTTTTTGATACTAGATTCTTCTATGCCTACGTCTTTTGTAAGTACTTTATCTAAGATAAGCTGTGAGCGAAGCTTTTGTCGTAGTTGTTCATCAGAAAGATTTTGCATCGCAGTATCGAATTTATCCTGAGCCGAACGCATTAAAGCAAGCTCTAGATCAATTTCTTTATCAGATACTTTAATTTTAAATTTTGCAGCAGCTTTTTCCATTACAGACTCATTCACTAAATTTTGCAGTGTTTCTTTCCCGTAACGGTCTTCCATTGCAACCATCCAGTCCTGGCGCGTAATGACATCTCCATCAATGACAGCGACTTGTTCGTCGCTGCCAATTTCTTTCCCTTTGTCTGGGATTAACCAAGAAATAAACCATAAAACATTTCCTAATAACAAAATAGCGAGTATTGCTAGTACCGGTTTAGTTTTTAAACGGCGTTGCGATAAGGGCGTTTGATTTGGTGTTGTTGGATTGCGTCTTGGGTTACGCGTTGAGTTCATCGATGAAACCTTCTAATTCTTCTTTAGAGAATTGGTATGCCTCCAAGCAGAAATGACATTGCGCCTCTGCTTTCCCATCTTCCTCAATCATTTCTCGAATTTCTTGTTCACCTAAGCCTATGATTGCTGCACCAAATCGCTCTTTTGAACATTGACATTTAAATTCAACCGGCATTGAATCTAAAATTTGGACATGCCCTTCACCTAATACTGCCTCTAGAATTTGCTCTGGTGTAAAACCTTTTTCAATCATTTTTGATACAGGTTCTAAGTTTGCTAAATGTTGCTCGATTGCATCAATTGTTTCTTCTTCACAACCTGGCATTAATTGTAGAATGAAGCCACCCGCAGCTAATATCGTATTGTCTGGGTTGACTAATACACCTAATCCTACTGATGAAGGCACCTGCTCAGATGTAGCAAAATAATATGTGAAATCCTCTGCAATTTCACCTGAAACGATTGGTGTTTGTCCTGAGAACATGTCACGTAAACCTAGATCTTTTACAACTGTTAATGCACCTTCTGTACCTACACCCGCACGTACATCTAACTTGCCTTGTTCGTTTAAATCAAAATGAACATGTGGATTTGTAACAAAACCACGCACTTCACCTTTTGCATTACTATCAATAACCATAGGACCAATTGGACCATTACCTTCAATTTTGATCGTAATTTTTTCTTCACCTTTAAGCATGGCACCCATCATAACACCTGCAGTCATTGAACGGCCAAGTGCCGCTGATACGATCGGCCAAGTATTATGTCGTTGTTGCGCTTCTCCCACTGTTGCCGTTGTGCAAGCTGCAAATACACGTACTTGCCCATTAAATCCTAAACCTCTAACTAAATAATCTTTCATATTCGAAAAATCCCTCATTCCTTATTGATTGCGTTTATATAGCTTATATAAACCTTTTAATGTTAAAAACGGATCAACAACATCGATTGCTTGTGTCTCTCCTGCAATTAAATTTGCTAAACCACCTGTTGCAATGACCAGTGGTTCTTCCTTACTTTGAGCCTTCATACGATTAACTATGCCCTCGACTTGCCCAACAAAACCGTAAAAAATACCAGCTTGCATTGCTGAAACTGTTGTTTTGCCAACAATATTATTCGGACGCATTATTTCAATACGCGGCAATCTGGCCGCCTGCGTATACAGTGCTTCTGTTGATATCGTGATGCCTGGCGCAATTGCACCACCCTGATAGTCACCCTTCTCGTTCAAATAGCAGTACGTCGTTGCTGTCCCAAAGTCCACGATAATTATCGGCGTTTTGTAGGTATCTAGTGCCGCAATGGCATTGACAATACGGTCAGCACCGACTTCACGTGGATTTTCATACTTAATATTTAACCCGGTTTTCACTCCCGGGCCAACCACAAGTGGTTTTTTATGAAAATACTTTTGGCACATTGCCTCGAGCGAAAACATAATTGGTGGTACAACAGAGGATATAATAATGCCCTTAATATGTTCAAATGAAATGCCTGCATGATTGAAAAAGGCTTGCACTTGCATCGCATATTCATCTTCTGTTTTATGAAGATCCGTTACCATACGCCAATGAAAAGCAAGCCTATCTTCTTCATACACACCTAAAACAATATTTGAATTCCCTGCATCTAATACTAAAATCATGGACGGCACCTCTACTAATCAATTGCGCCTCAGCGTAATTGTTTCTGACGCTTCGCTTTCGCACAAAAAACAATGCGTCTGGATTTTGAACAGCTACTGAATAAAGTTAAAACACTTTAGAAAATCATACCACAGTTTTAATATGAAAAATAACTTTCCTACTTACAAAAAAGAGCTAACCTAAAAGTTAGTTAGGTAGCTCTTTACATATTATTTGAAATTAAATTTTTCTGGGTCTGGGCCACAACGTAAACCGTCGTTCATTGCATCTAGCTTGGCCATTTCCTCATCCGTTAATGCAAAATCAAAGACACTTAAATTTTCTTTCATACGTGTAGGTGTCATCGTTTTAGGAATCGTTACGACATTATGCTGTACGTCATAGCGTAATACAATTTGCGCTGGTGTTTTATCGTATTTAGTAGCAAGCTGTTGAATTAGCTCTTCTTCAAGTAATGCACCGTTCATAAGTGGTGACCAAGCCTCTACTTGAATACCATGCTCATGACAATACGCACGTACTTCAGTTTGTGTTAAATGCGGATGGAACTCAATTTGGTTAATGACTGGTACAACTGTCGTTTGTGCCAGTAAATTTTCTAAATGATGTACATGGAAATTACTCACGCCGATTGACCGCACACGACCGTCTTGATAAATTTTTTCAAGCGCTTTATAAGCCTCTACATGCTTTGTATCTATACCCGGCCAGTGAATTAAATATAAATCCAAATAATCTAGCCCAAGTTTCTCTAAACTATCGTCATAAGCGGCTAACGTCTCTTCATAGGAAAGGCCATCATTCCAAACTTTTGATGTAACAAATAGTTCTTCGCGTGTCACTAAACCTTCGGCAATAGCAGCACGAATTCCGCGGCCGACACCTTCTTCATTGCGGTATATTTGTGCCGTATCAATACTCCGGTAACCTGTAGCAATAGCCATTTTCACAGCCTCCGCTAAATCTTCTCCGTCTGGCACACGGAATACACCGTAGCCCACTAGAGGCATTTCAAGTCCATTATTCAACGTTACACTTCCCATGTTCAACACTCCTATCGGTTCAATATGTAGATGCACAAGGCATTATCTATATCCTAATGCTTTAGGTCAAAAAAAGGCAAAAGAAAAGGCTGTTTACAAAAATGGTAAACAGCCTTTCACATGATTAATCACGTTTTTCTTTAATTCCCTCAGGAGCGTCTTGTTGTACGCTACCTTCTTTAGTTAAATCTGCAGTTGATGGATCTGCTTTTTTACCCACTACCTCTTTTTCAAGCGAAGGAGTTCCAGCTGTTTCCACAACTGTATCAGCATCTTTTCCTAAACCAATTGTTTTGTTTTCTTCAATAACAGCTGGTTCAGCTACGCGCTCTGGTAATGTACCATAATCCCGTAAATGTTCAATTTGCTCTGCATCTAATGTTTCAACTTCAAGTAAAGTTGTCGCAATTAAATCTAAAAGCTCCCGTTTTTCAGTAAGAATTTTTTTCGTACGCTCATATTGCTCAACAATCATAGCCTGCATTTCTTTATCGATTTCAAAGGCAATTGATTCCGAATAGTTTTTGTCTGAGTTAATGTCACGTCCTAAGAAGACATTACCACCTTGGCTTGAACCAAATTGCATTGGCCCAAGTTTGTCACTCATACCATATTCAGTTACCATTGAGCGCGCAATGCTCGTTGCACGTTGGAAATCATTATGTGCACCAGTTGATACTTCACCAAAGACGATATCTTCCGCTACACGACCACCAAGTAATCCGGCGATTTTATCGAGTAATTCAGGTTTAGTCATGAAGTAACGATCTTCTTTTGGAAGCATCACTGCATAACCACCTGCTTGACCACGAGGGACAATTGTTACTTTGTGTACTTTTTCAGCTTCATCAAGTGTCAGTCCGACAACAACGTGACCTGCTTCGTGGAATGCCACAATATTACGTTCTTTTTTAGAAATAACCTTACCTGTTTTTGCAGGACCTGCGATAACGCGGTCTGTTGCTTCGTCAATATCGAACATGTCAATTTTCTTTTTACCGCGACGTGCTGCTACAAGAGCTGCTTCGTTAAGTAAGTTTTCTAAATCTGCACCCGAGAAACCTGGTGTACGTTGTGCAATAGCTTTTAAATCTACTTGATCTGCTAAAGGTTTGTTGCGAGCATGTACTTTAAGTACTTCTTCACGACCTTTTACATCTGGACGTCCAACTGTAATTTGACGGTCAAATCGACCTGGACGTAGTAATGCTGGATCTAGAATATCTGGGCGGTTTGTTGCAGCGACGATAATAATACCTTCGTTAGCACCGAACCCATCCATTTCAACCAACAATTGGTTTAATGTTTGTTCACGCTCATCGTGACCACCACCTAGACCCGCGCCACGTTGACGACCTACAGCATCAATTTCATCGATGAAAATGATACATGGGGCATTTTTCTTCGCATTTTCAAATAGGTCACGTACACGAGATGCACCGACACCGACGAACATTTCTACGAAGTCTGAACCTGAGATTGAGAAGAAAGGAACACCAGCTTCACCAGCAACTGCACGAGCAAGTAATGTTTTACCTGTACCTGGAGGACCTACTAGTAGAATACCTTTTGGAATACGCGCACCAATTTCAGTGAATTTTCGGTGGTCTTTTAAGAAATCAACCACTTCAACAAGTTCAGCTTTTTCTTCATCTGCACCCGCTACATCTGTAAATCTCACTTTTTTCTTTTGATCATCATATAGTTTGGCTTTACTTTTACCAAAACTCATTACTTTATTTCCGCCGCCTTGAGATTGACTCATTAGGAAGAAGAATAAGAAGATGATAATGATAAACGGAATAATCCCGGTGAAGAATTGAATCCATCCACTTGTTTCTGGCGCTGTTAAATATTTAATTTTGCTATTTTCATCGACAGCTTTATCGATACGGTCCATTAACGCTTGGTTATCGCGTGGGAGATTAACTGTAAAGGTTTCACCCTTTTCATAACCTTCCATCGCACCTTCAACGATATATACCGATTTATCTGGTTGAATGTTTGCATTTGTTATTTTATCCTTATCGAGAGCATCCAGGAACTCATAATAAGTTATTTCTTTCGTTGGTGAATTGCCACCGTTGAAAGTACCAAAAATACCGATAATCACCAGGAAAATCAGTAAATAAAATATGGTATATCGAAATATTCGATTCATCTCCAGCCTCCTCATTACATACAGAAAAATTATAAGTAAAATCTTAACATATCATGATTTCATCATACAACGAAAAGCCCTAAGCAAAATATTTTTTGTCGGAATTTTGTCGAAATCCAAACAAATTTACTTACTTAAAAAGAATAGACTTTTGGTTTTAAAATGCCGATGTACGGTAAGTTACGATATTTTTCCGCGTAATCTAAACCATAACCAACTACGAAACCATCTGGAACTTTGAAGCCAACATAGTCAGCCGCTAAGTTTACTTTACGACCTGATGGCTTGTCTAAAAGTGTCACAATTTTAATTGATTTTGCTTTACGATATTTAAATAAATCTACTAGGTAACTCAGTGTTAAGCCACTATCGATGATGTCCTCGATAATTAATACATCACGCCCCTCAACGCTTGTATTTAAATCTTTTAAAATTTTCACTTCTCCAGATGAAACTGTCGCATTACCATAACTTGAAACGTCCATGAAATCTAGCTCGATGAAAGAATCGAAACGTTTCATTAAATCTGTCATAAATGGCATCGCACCTTTAAGTACGCCTACAGCTAACGGGAATGAATCTTGATATTCCTCTGTTAATTGCGCACCCAATTCTGCTATTCTCTCCTGCAATTGTTCTTCTGTAATCATAATTTTCTCGATGTCATTTTGTATCATATCAATTCCTCCTCGTGTTGTATCAAAAAATTCCCAATCTCCTTGAAAGGTTAAACATTTTACAAAGACCATTAGTCTACGATGAGCACTGTATCATCGTTTGGTCGGGCAGTTGTTGAAAAATAAACACCCATACGCATACCAATTACCGCTACTACCTCATCAGTTTGAGAAACGAGTAACGGCCAGCTATTTCGCTCATTTAAAGGAATCTTTTCGTCTATAAAAAGGCGTGATAAGCGCTTTGGCTGCTCCATTCCTTTTAACAACATTCGGTCTCCTTCCTTACGTGTCCTAACAAAGAGTGGAAGTGTAAGTTTGCTAGCGTCAAAATAAAAAAGTTGTGCAGTATCCGTTAACAATTCAGACTCAAGTTTCGGCAATTCTGCTATGTATAAACGCACACCATTTTCAAGCGTTGTCCATTTATTTGCAGATGCAATCAACTTTTCGTTGGTAAAAGAATCTAATGATCTCGACTCTTTCTTCTGAATCGTCAATTTACCATAACGGCGAACTGCTATAAACCCTTCTGGTAAATGAATTTCAGCATTACCAGCTGTCGTATCACATAGCTTTAAAAGTGAAGTCAATAATGCATAACTTTGTATCGTATTAGAATCTTTGTAAAGATAGTTTAATAGTATTAAAACCAGCCTTCTTTGTAAAGCAAGTGGTATCAATTGTATCTCCTTAATTTCCAAGGTATGCATATTTTCGTTGTTTTTCTTTACTATCTTTGAATATACATCTTGCGCAAGTGTCATCAGGAACGCATCATCCTCTTGTAAATGCTTCGTAAAATGGCCTACTTGTTCAGCTACACGTGGATTTTCAGCTTCGAGCAATGGCACAACGTGGTGTCTAAAACGGTTACGCATATACGCATCCTTACCATTACTTGCATCTTCCCGGAAATTTTGCCCTTGCTTCTGTAAATATTCCCTTATTTCAGATTTTGTAACCGTTAAAAACGGACGAATTAATGATTTTTCGTTAAAAATGCGCTGCGGGCGAATACCTTGCATACCATTCACAGTTGCATTTTTCGTTAAAGCCATTAATACTGATTCCAGTTGGTCATCCGCATGATGTGCAGTTACAAGCTTTGTAGCATTTGTTTTTTGTAAGATTTCTTCAAAATAACGATAACGTTCTCTTCGGCAAATAAGCTGTGAGTTACCATTTTCTACAGCAATAATTTCAGGAATAGGAATAGCTGTTGCGTGTAAAGTAATACCTTGTTTATCGCAATACTGTTGTACAAACTCCCGGTCCTGTGCAGATATCGCTCCTCTTAACATATGATCTACATGCACGGCTTCTACTTCAATTCCCCATTGTACTTTTGTCTTCACAAAATAATGCAGAAGTGCCATTGAATCTACTCCACCCGAAACGGCGATGAGAAGATGATCGTCTTGCTGTAATAACTGTTCTTTTTCAATAAATTGTTTGATCTTTAATTCAAATGACAAACGCTTCTCCTCCCCTTCTCGTTATTATATTACGACTTAAGATGTTTTACTCATTGAATACTCCATCGGTCTAAAAACAGCCCATGTTGGGATGACGTGCGTAATTTCTAACATCAACACCGTACAATCATCTTCCACCACATAATGCTCTTGGAACGACTGCATAATTGTTGTTAATTTTTCCTGTATTGAAATATTTGTACCTGCAACTTGCTTTGTATAGCTCAAAAATTCTTCTTCTTGCTCATCCCAATTTGCTACATTTGAAAATAAGCCGTCTGAATGCATCATAATGACATCTCCAGCCTTAAGCTTCCTTTTCTCTGCTTCCACAGCAGAAATCGATAAAAATCCAACTGGCGCAGCATTGCTTTCAACTTTAATCACTTCTTTGCCACGCAAAATATACGTAGACATACCGCCAGCCTTCCACGACCATAAATCACCGTGCTGTAAATCGACTAAAGCAAAATCAAGTGTCGCATACATATCATCTTGCTGTTTTAAAGACATGACATAATGTAACGTATGCATAGCTGTTTCTGGATTCATATTATAATTCAGACATTCACGCATTAAATGAATGAGCTTTCTACTCTCATGCTGTGCTTCTTTCGATTGTCCCATACCGTCTGACAGTAAAATTGCGAACAATCCTGGATGTAGCTGGAATAATGCATGAGAATCACCAGAGTATAATGTATCGTCCTTTGACATACTGTATATATCATACTCTACTTCAAAGCTAATAGCAGACCTAAAGCCTATTTGAATGTGACGGAATGGTACATCACACGGTACTACTTTTTCAATTTCAAACGGCTCATCAAAAATTTCATATAGTATCGGTAGTATAAGCCGCTCTGCTAATGTCGTATCTTTTTCCCAGTCCACAAGTGCTGGCGCCATTGCGCAAATAATCTTTCGTGCCCCTGGCTTATTATTAATCACATCTAGCTGAAAACATTCAATATTTGCAGCTTTCAAACGTTGAATAATTTCCTTCTCCACACTAACAAAAGAAATAGTCTCCTCCTTCATCTCTGCAATAAGTTGATTTAAATGATTACTCATATCTCTTAGTTGCAGTGCGATCATCTTTTTACCATGAAAATACTGCCCATTGATGCGCTCTCTATATAATTCAGCATCTAGCTCTTCAAAAACCTTTGCTGACTTCACACATTTATAGCGTATTTGCTCCTCAACTCGGTGTATTGCTGATTCTTTACCCACACCTTTTATATGAAACCATTCAGTCATAACCTTGTCCATGCCATTATTTTGGGCACCCCAACACCTATCATAACGAAAACAACTTAGACAAGTATTCATTGGCGCTACATCTTCTTTTGTCGCTACAGGAGTCGTCATAAATCGGTCAAATACAAGCTCTTTCATAAATTGTACAAAATGCTGAAAATGCTCTAGTTTCAGGGTGACATGCTCTGTTAGCCAATGTTGACGTGCCAACAAAATTTCCTCTCGTTGCGGAAATAACTTTTCCCGAACCGCATTTGAAAGACTCTTTGGTGTAAATAAAAACACAATACTACCGACTACAATTGATGTGAAATAAACACTATCTAAAGGCAATGTTTCGTCATAAAATAAGAAAAACACACTTGGTACAATACTTCCAATAGCCACACCAAACTTCCCCGCACGTGCCCCCATTCCAGCACACAATCCTGTTAATGTAGCCACCGATAGCATACCTGTAAATGATAGTTTTGCGACACCTATCAATGTGCCTAGAACTGCCCCTACTACAGTGGCTAACGGGACACTGCCAACGAAAGCACCAAAACAAATAATAAGCTGCAGTAAAAAAAGAGGGAGTGAAAAATATCCGATAACAACGGCGTTCATGCCTGTTAACATCGCTGCAAAAATTACAAGGCCTGAGCCAATTCTTTCATACGTCCAATGATCAGTAAACCATTCATATGTCTTGACAAACAAGACTTGCATAAATAACGTCATGATAAACGCTAAGGAAGCCTCACAGCCAATATAGAATTGTACAAGGACTGGTGGCACCCCTTGATATGCCACACCTTGCCATGCAATTTGCACCAAAAGGACCGCTAGAAAAACCGCAACACTTTGTGGCATATGCCAATAACGAAAACGTACAAAGCACTCATACAATAGTATTTGAAGTGCTAAAATAACAACTTGCCCAAAACCTAAGAAAAAACAACCTATCATGCTACCGACAAATACGACTGTTGCGTATTTTCTATACTTTTTTCGAACGATTGCCCAAAAAGGTACTGAAAAAGGTACAGCGGCTTCAAATACGACAGACTGTGCTAAAAAAAAGGCTGTTACAAAGAAAAGAATACTCATCAACAATTGCATCTTTTTTGCTTCGAATTTATGGTCTGCCGCGTCTGCTGTTTCATACCATTCAACGTTTGTCATTTCACTAACCCCTTTCCTCACTTTTTTGTAATTATAAAAAAATATTCACGGAAAGGTTGTCTGACGATGGCGGAAAAAAATATAAATATTTCGACTAATACGTATACATAAATACTATTATTTGCATTAACTACTACAAAAGTTCACTTACATAACGTATCTTTATCATTTTTGATTGATATTTATCAAATATTTTCATTTATACCCTTGACACTTTTTTTAATCGCTTGTATTATTTAGTTTGTCGTTTGATAAAAGTGCGGAAGTAGTTCAGTGGTAGAACACCACCTTGCCAAGGTGGGGGTCGCGAGTTCGAACCTCGTCTTCCGCTCCATAACTTTTCATGGCGGCCTAGCTCAGCTGGCTAGAGCGTACGGTTCATACCCGTGAGGTCGGGGGTTCGATCCCCTCGGCCGCCACCATATATTAGGCCCCTTGGTCAAGCGGTTAAGACACCGCCCTTTCACGGCGGTAACACGGGTTCGAATCCCGTAGGGGTCATCTTGCAAAAAAGGCGTCTCAGAGATATTTCTGAGACGCCTTTTTCTGTGCCCAGCAAAGTTTGACATATCAATAAAAATTGAATTGAGGAGATCTATAATGGAGTCGATCATATATTACGTAGTGCAAGTAAATGATTGCTTTTATAAAGAGAAAATAGGCATTCCCACATTTACTAGCGACGAAGAGCAAGCCTTTGCCTTTACTGACATTTCAGATGCACACCAGTTGGCTGCCCAAATAAGTGGAGCTGTCTTAGCAAGAGAAGTCAGTTATAAAGAACTTGAAGAACTCTCAGTACAACAAAGATTTGAGTACGAGGCATTCCCTAAGAATGAGCGCGACAGAATCGAGTCATTTTGTCGGGAACTTAAAATTGAAGTGTAATAATCCATTCTGAATCGAATATTCTTCGATTCTTTTTTGTGCTTGAACGGTCGAATCCCCACATTTTACACCCCGAACCATGTTTTTTCACAATTTGTACAATGAAAGCGTTTTGAATTTGAACACTTTGTGAAGTATCTCACATAACGCTTTTCTTTTGAAAAAATTGGCGTAGAATAGGTATCAAGCAAGAAGTTGTTATAATACAGTTCGACATAAGTATCACATTTACCGTGATTGTTATATTACAAAAACAAACTGATGGGGGATTTTACAATGTGGGTTATTACAGTATTTGAACAAAAGGATGTTCGTATTTTTGAATACACAAACAAAGCTGAAGCAACACAAGCACTTCAATGCTTTAAGAAAAACGCAATTTTATCTTATACAAAATAAATAGTTAAAGCCCGCAACCTCCATAAAAGGAATGCGGGCTTTTCTTTGAAGAATTAAAATTGTATCTGACTCTTTAAAGAGTGGACAAATGGGTTACTTAATTTATCCATTTATGCGTCCACTACTCTCCTCAGCCGCTAAAAATGAGGTGTTTGCTTGATTGAATCAGCAAATCTCCACACAAACCTTAAGCTTCTTCACTGAACGTATCTACCCCATCACTGATAGCACCCAAAACTCCTCTTGCCTCCTAGTTGTCACTTTGTCTAGAAATAGCGTGCAGTTTTATTATGTTTGCCAATAGAGATTGTGGCATACTTAATATATATGCTGTTTTTTATAGGAGGTACTTTAACTTTGGGTCAATTAACAAAAGCTGCTTTAATCTGCGGGGGTGGGTCCATGTTCATTCTCGTGTCTATACTTATCAAAATGCCATTAGTCCTGCAAATATTATTACTTCTTGTAGGTCTTGCTATCAGCGTATACGGTGTTTTTCTACTTGTAAAAATGATTGCAAATCCATCAGACAAGATGCCAACAGCACCACCAGATACTGTGTCAGTAATAGTTCAAAAAAAGAAAAAAGGACCTACCTCAACATTATAGGATAGACAAAAAGGGATTAGATTTTGTAGTGAACAAAATCTAATCCCTTACTCTATTTAATACACTTTTTCTACGATTAAAACAGTCAGCAAATTACCCTCTTCTAGCTCCACGACCACCACGTTTTGATTCTGTAGCGCGTTTTAGCGTTGTAAGGCGTTCATCGCTATCTTTTAAGAAACGTGCCATTTTTTGCTCAAAGTTTTCTTTAGGTTGATGGCGTTCATTACGATCATTTGAGCGATTGTCACGGCGTGGTCGTTGAGGACGCTCTGGTCTCTCAGCTTGAGGTTTTGCTTTACGGATTGAAAGACCAATCTTTCCGTCCGCTTCAACATTCATCACTTTTACTTCTACTACATCTCCAACTTTTAGATGTTCGTTAATGTCTTTTACATAATTGTCAGCAACTTCACTAATGTGCACCAATCCTGTTTTGCCATCTGGAAGCTCTACGAACGCTCCAAAATTTGTGATTCCTGTTACTTTACCTTGTACCTTGCTGCCTACTTCAATTGACATAAAAAAAATGCTCCTCCTTAAAAATTAAGCGACCTTTCTAGGTCATGTAATCAATTTGATGAAACTGTTTGTTACAATAGGTTTCTCTTTTCATTATATATAACAAAAAAAGAGTGTCAACAATACATAGCTTCTCAGTCGTCTTTTTTATCGTCTTTTTTTGGTAATGCGAAAATTATCTCGCCTTCTTCTGATAAGAAATATTCTTTGCGTAATATCTTCGCGATGTATTCGTCATCTTCTAATTGTGTAATTTCCAGATTTAACAGTTCCTGTTCCTCTTTCAATTTCGCCAATTGCTGTTCAACTTCTACCTTCTTTTTTTCTTTTGCTGCTAATGTTTCATTTTGATGAGTAAGCACATTTAAAAGAAAACCGATAATTACGACTGGTACGACCGCAAAAAAGACAATACGGCGCATTTTACGTTTCCGTGACTGTACTTTATGGTTCGTAGCTTTATCAGCGTTACGGACATAGTCATTATCAAGTTTCGTGTAGTTTTGCCGGTCATCATTTGATGAATGACGTTTCGTCATGTCCGCACCTCCGAAATTATTCTTGTCTTTTATTATACTTTAATTTTCTCATTTTTTTTGAAAAAGTGTACACCAAATACGAATAAATTTTGACAAAAGGCCTTACGATAATACCAACTATATTGAGAATAAGTTGCAGAATACGTCGAATTATGGCGATTATTAATCGGATCATAAACCAGATAGGCTTTACTGTTATATTCACCAAAATACGTGCAATGAAACGTAAAATTCGTTGAAAAAATATTTGGTATAAAAATATCCCTAATATTTGTGCCAGCGGGTCATATGCCCGCCATGCACCATCCTTTAACCAAAACAATAAATAATACGTCATGCCTCCGAGCGCAATCCATGTTAGTAGCTCGACAAACACCATCCACTTTCGGAGGCGTGATCGTTTTGGTGTAGAAAATATAACTAATCTTACACTATCAATGATAAATCCAACTGCAATACCGCTCGTAACCATGACCAGCAGCTGAAAAAATTGCTCGCTGACAATCATCCAAACAGTTTATGAAGGAAACCTTTCGAGAAGCCACTTTCCTCTTCATCATATTGCAAGGTTTTCACGGTTCCTTCGAGTGTTAGTAAACCCTTGTCCACATCTAAATGAACGATATGCAGTGACTCGCCACGAATTAACAAGTGCCCTTGGGACGTCTTAATAAAAAACTCTTCCTGATCAAAGCGTTCAATCGATTTTACAGAAGTCATGTCCATTCTTTTGCGATTGCGAATCGTCAGAATATGTTCTCCAGATGGAATTGTGTAACGATTACTTTCTTGATGTAGCGTCATTTTTTTCCTCCTTTAGTCGTCCTATCTTCTGTTCACTTTATGCGGACAACCTAAAAAGCATGACAACTTTTTAAAGTCGCCATACTTTTATGAGGAAGAAATTTTAATCTTCGTCGTCGATAAACTCTGGTTCAATTTTTTCAAGACGCTCTTCTTTTAAGATCGTAAACATCTTTGCAGCATCTTCTTTCTTCACAGTATCACGTAGTTCCTCTACACGTGCTGTAACGACTTTTTGCCCAAAACGAATCGCAAGCTCGTCCCCAACCTTTACTGCACTGCTAGCCTTCGCCACTTTTTCATTAATTGTAATACGACCTTGATCTGCTACTTCCTTTGCCAGTGTACGGCGTTTAATCAATCGAGAAACTTTTAAATATTTGTCTAATCGCATATTATTACTCCCTCTCTAATCGTTTTGCTTCATCCCAAAAAGCATCTAATTGTTCTAGTGTATATGCCGAAAACGGTTTGCCGCTCTCTATTACTTTCTCTTCTACATAGCCAAAACGTCGTGCGAACTTTTCATTAGCATGTAGCATTGCTTCTTCAGGTGATAGTTTATAGAAGCGCGCTAAGTTGACAAGTGTGAATAAGACATCACCAAATTCATCTAAACGAGTTTCCGCTGAACCTGTCGTCACCTCATCACGGAATTCTTGCCATTCTTCAGCAAATTTGTCCCATGCACCTGCAACATCTGGCCAATCAAACCCTACTTTGGCAGCACGCTTTTGATAATTATAAGCAGTTTGTAATGAAGAGGATGCTCTATATTCTTCGTCCAATAAAGGCTTGTCACTCGTTCCCTTTTCCTCTGCTTTAATCGCTTCCCAATTTGCAATAACGTCATCCGCATCTTCTACTGACACGTCGCTAAATACATGCGGATGGCGACGAATCATTTTTTCACTAATTGATGCAAGAACATCCTCTAACGTGAAGTAGCCTAGATCTTCACCAATTTGCGCGTTTAAGAACACTTGTAATAAGACATCACCTAGCTCCTCTATCATTGCAAAATCATCTTCTGCATCAACAGCAGCTAAATATTCATGGGCTTCCTCTAGCAAATATTTTTTTAGTGACTCATGGGTTTGCTTTTGATCCCACGGACAGCCGTTTGGACCACGTAATGTCGCAATAATTTGGCGGAATGTTGCCCAATCACGTAGCGCACCTTCCTGCGACTTCACTGGTGGCACATAAATCGTCGTTAAATTATCCACTTCTACGCTCTGATCTAACTCATAAAGAGGTACAGTTATTAATTTTTCTTGTGATGAACCCGCTGCTGTTACGACCGTAACCGGATATTCATCATCGTATTTTTCCATTAGTGTGAGTTTTACCTCAGAAGCGCTAAATGTATCGTATACTTGCGCAATTAAAATGTGTTGGCGCATATTGATATCATGCATATTAAAGCTCGTGCCATCAAGCAATTGGAAACCTTCAATCGGATCTATTTTTAACGCGCCGAAAATTGGATCTAAAAAGCTTTGTCCACCTTCAATAACTAAGTTTACCTTTCCTGCTTCTGCGGCAGCGATAAGTAGTTGTACTGTTTGCTCTGCCACTAAAGGATGTCCCGGAACAGCGTACATCACATTACCTGCAGCTGTTGCTTCGATAAGTAAATCCGAAATTTCTTCATAGACAGGTTGGAATGTTCCATGTTTTTCATAGACCCCATCAAAGCTTTCAAACTGTAAGCCCTCAGCCGCTAATTCATCTAGTACTGGGTGATCCACAGTACGAACATATAATTTCTTTGCAGCTTTCAGTTTTTTATATACACCCATTTGCAACTGGTCAAAATCACCAGCACCAAGGCCAATTACTGTTAATGTATTCAATATTTCCACCTACTTCTTTCGATTTAACCATAATTGATAAACTGCCATTCTTCGTCCAAGAGGCAATAAATACCATTCTTTTTCTGCAAGCACTCGTAGTTTTGCAATAATAGTAATCATCACGATAGCGCCAATACTCACAGCACTTAGACCTGCGATAACAGCCACCATACGCTCAGATACAAATCCGCTCAGTAGTACAGGTATAAATTGTAACCAGCCAATGACAACCACTGCCATACTAACTGACGCAATCCCCACTTTTTTATAAAAACTAGCTGGAGCCAGCTGGAGCCCCATCATTTTTTTCAAATAGAAAACAAGCGCTATTGCTGTAACCAATAGACCGATATTATTGGCAATCGCAGCCCCCAATACACCAATTGAACCTATTGTCATAACATTCAATATTACTTTTATGATAAAGCCACTGAATAAGAAAAATGCTGGCTTTTTTAATTTCCCGTAACCTTGCAAAATCGCTGTAAACGTCAAAATAATCGACAAGGGGACAATTTGCAGAACATATAACATAAGCACTTCCGATAGCATGTCCGTTTTAAATAACATGGCATTCACATAAGGCATCACAAGCACTAAACCGAGTGATGCTGCCCACCCAAATAATACTGACGTTCGGTACGTTAACTGAATAAATGGAGTGGCATTACGGCCACTATTTTTCTTTGACATATGCGCAACAAGCGGCACGATGGCAAGTGATAATGACGAGGCAATCACAATTCCCAATTGTACTAATGGCTGTCCCCGATCGTAAACACCCTTTGTTTCCTTTGCCAACGCTTCATCCAGGCCACTTTCAATTAATAACGAATACACCGTAAAAGAATCAACCAGCTGATAGCCAAGTAATAGTAAACTACTCATACTCACGCTTAAACTCAGCAATGTGACTTCTTTTAAAATTGGCAAACTGGAAAGTTGTTTTTTCGGCTTAGCCGCAAATCCCCCAAAACGTTTCTTATATAGATACGCAAGGAGCAATAAACCCATAATTTCGCCAATAACTGTTCCCGCAATTGCCATTCTTCCAGCACCATATAATGATTTTGTCGTTGTCATAATGATAAATGTCCCTGCTAAAATAACACATATTCTCACTGTTTGCTCGGCCACTTGTGCGTACGCAATTGGTTCCATTATGCCTCGCGATTGAAATCCACCTTTTATAACTGCCAATGCTGGCATGACGAGTACGATGAACGCCCCTACACGTAAAAGTGATGCAAGTTCTACATCTCCCATCATTTGCGCAAGCATATCTGCTCCGCCAAATAACACAGCAAAGAATATGAACGATAATACCGTTAAGTAGCGAAAAACAATCCGTAAAATGTTGCTTCTCCGCTGTTCGCGCTGCTCTTTATCCTTCAATAAATCATTATCTGCCAACATCTTGGAAATCGCCACTGCAAAACCGCTTGAAGTCCATACTACGAAAATCGCCATGAATGGATACACTTGTTGGTAAATATAAAAGCCTTCATCTCCTACTAAGTTTTGAAAAGGCACACGATAAATTGCACTTAATACTTTTACAATTAACGCTGCAATTGTTAGAAGTGCAGCACCCTTCATGTAGCTTTTCATGTCAAAACGTTCAGACATAAATCGTCCTCTTTCCTTATTTTACAATGCCAATAGTATAGCATACCTTAAAAGCTTGACGCGCTCGATGCACTTAATTTATGTATAAAGAAAAAAAGTTATTGTACGGCCTATTCGGTCATCCCAATAACTTTATATTAATAACATTATTCCATTTGTTTTGATAAGAAATTAGCAGCTGTTTCAACTACTTTTACTTCTACTTCACCAACAAAATGCACTTTTGATAGTACAATAATTGAACCAATTGGATCGCCATTCGCAATAATCGGCGTTGCACAATAAGATTTTACTTGCTCATATTGTCCAGGTACGATTTCAATTGTCGTTTCCATTTTTTCAATCGTTGTAGCACGCTCTTCCATAAATCCTTCTGCGAAAGATGTTATGCGACGTCCAATATATTCTTTCTTGCCAATTCCAGCTATAGCAATAACTTCATCGCGGTCTGTAATGATTGCTGGCGTTCCCAGTGTCTCATAAAGTGTTTCAACATATTCTTTTGCAAATTCACCTAAATCGTTAATCGGTGAATATTTTTTTAGAATAATTTCTCCTTCGCGAGCCGTATAAATTTCTAACGGATCACCTTCTCGGATGCGCAGCGTCCTGCGGATTTCTTTCGGAATAACTACACGTCCTAGATCATCTATACGACGAACAATTCCTGTTGCTTTCATGTAACTGCCTCGCTTTCGTATTCATCAAAATTTTTCTTCAACTATAGTATGGTTTTTCTAAAGACAATCTATGCAGAAAATGAACAAAAAGGATTTGAATCCATTATTTTTTTCCATAATAATTTGTCTCATTACATACAATAAGGCTGACTTTATTAGTATGTCAATAAAATCAGCCTTTTATCATGATTTTTTTTTAGAATGAGCGATTATTTTCATCAATTCTTCTAAAACATCAAATGTTTGGTATTTTATACATTTTCGCTCATCAATGGTTAACATTAATTGCATACCGTCCATACCAAAACCTACTGCTCTTTCGAACTTCATCGTCTCTGTCACAATTTTACTACCATCCACTTTTGCAGTACCTTCTTCTGACAATAAAATCGTAATAACTTTTTGTTTTTCTTTAATTGAGATTACGCCCATTTCTAAGCCCCATACCTTCATGCGTGCAATGCGAAGTAAACGCTCCGTTTCAACCGGTAAATCACCAAAACGATCCTGTAATTCTTCCATAATTTCACCGTAATCTTCTACTCGGTCCATTGCCTTTATGCGCTTGTACATTTGAATTTTTTGGTACCCATCTGGAATGTATGCATCTGGAATATAGGCATCAATATTGAGTAAAATTTCAATGTCTGGTTTATCTTCTTTTTTCACACCCGTTTGACGCTCTGCAATCGCTTCTTCGAGCATCTGTGAGTACAGGTCAAAGCCTACGGAATCTATGAAGCCATGTTGTTGTGCACCAAGCAAATTCCCAGCACCACGAATTGATAAGTCGCGCATGGCAATTTTAAAGCCAGAACCAAGCTCTGTGAATTCTTTAATTGCCTGTAAACGTTGCTCTGCTACATCTGTTAACACTTTATCACGCTGATACATAAAATACGCATAGGCAACTCGATTTGAACGTCCTACACGTCCACGTAATTGATAAAGCTGCGCTAGCCCCATACGGTCTGCATCATGCACGATTAGCGTGTTTACATTTGGTATGTCCACACCAGTTTCAATAATTGTCGTCGTAACAAGTACATCATAATCGCCTTCTAAAAAGGCTAAAATCACTGATTCTAATTCTGATTCAGTCATTTTCCCATGCGCATGTCCAATGCGTGCTTCTGGTACAAGCATTTGTATTTCATCTACTTTACGTGCCATATCCTCAACGCGGTTGTATAAGTAAAACACTTGTCCCCCACGTGCCATCTCACGCTCAATGGCTTCTCGCACTAATGCCCCGCTATGCTCCATAACATAAGTTTGGACTGGGAAACGGTTTGCTGGTGGCGTTTCAATAACGGATAAATCACGTACACCAACCATAGACATATGAAGCGTTCTTGGAATAGGGGTCGCTGTAAGTGTCAACACGTCAACATTGGTTTTCAACTGTTTAATTTTTTCTTTATGTGATACACCAAAACGTTGCTCCTCATCAACAATAAGTAACCCAAGGTCCTGGAAAATTAAATCCTTCGATAAAATACGATGTGTCCCAATCACAATATCAATTTGTCCTTCTTTTAAACCTTTTAACGTTGCCGTTTGTTCTTTTTTCGTGCGGAAACGTGACAACACGCCGACATTAATCGCAAAGTCTTGGAAGCGTTCTCGAATAGTTTCATAGTGCTGCTGCGCTAGAATCGTCGTCGGTACTAGAAAAGCAACTTGCTTCCCATCTTGAATCGCTTTAAATGCTGCACGAATTGCTACTTCTGTTTTACCGTAACCAACATCACCGCACACAAGACGGTCCATTGGGCGCTCTCTTTCCATATCTCGCTTGACCTCAATAATAGAACGTAATTGATCCTCTGTCTCTTCATAGGAGAACGATGCCTCAAACGCACGTTGGTCATCATTATCCGGCGCAAAAGCATGGCCTACCTCTGCCTCACGCTTCGCATAAAGTTTAATAAGATCATCTGCAATATCTTGAACAGCTGATGAAACTTTTGCCTTGGCTTTTTTCCACTCCGCACCGCCGAGCTTATGTAATTTCGGCTCACGGTCTTCAGATGCTACGTACTTTTGAATTAAATCAATTTGCTCGACTGGGACATACAATTTATCATCTGCACGGTAACGTATATGCAAGTAGTCTTTATGTGTGCCATTTACTTCTAAAGTTTCTACACCAATGTATTTCCCTATCCCATGATGTACATGAACAACATAATCCCCGGCTTTAATCTCCGTATAACTTTTAATGCGTTCAGCATTGGTCATCTTTTGTGGACGTGCTTTTTTCTTCGCCTGCTGTTTAAATAGCTCATCCTCTGTAACGACTGCGATACGTTGTAATGGTAGCTCAAAACCATTTGACAGACTGCCGTCTACAATATACATACCTGACTCTGCCGGCTCACCAATTGTTGCATGTATATCGTATTCTTCTAGCATTTGTTGCACACGTATTTTACGATCTTTACCACTAGCTACAATAAGAACTGTAAATTTCCCCATCTGCCAACGTTCAATTTCACTTTGTAGCAACGCCATCTGTCCGTGGAACTGCTGCATCGGCTTACATGAGAAATTCGTCGTCTTTTTAAACGTTATACCTGAAAATGTACGAGAGAATAATGAGAAAAATAATTTCTGCTGTGAAATCATCGCCAAAATTTCTTTTAAAGAGAACGCTGGCTTTACATCATGGACAATTTTCCCCTCTTCAATAAGCGATAAAAACCACTCATCTTCTTCACGTTCCCATGCATCCATAATTTCTTGTATACGTCCAAGTTCATCGAACAACACAAGACCATCTTTGGCAAAATAATCGCCTAAATACGCCGTTTTATCATATAAAAGTGATCCGTATTTATTCACATAATCCGGTATATTCCCCTGCTGTAGCATGTCAATATCATACTGAATATTTTGATAAAGAAGCTCCTTCGTTTCCTGCTTTTTCACCTTTTTTAAGCTCTCGGCTAATGCCACTTCTATTCGGCTCGCTAACGCAGCTCTTTCTTCTCTCGTCAAAATTACTTCAGATGCAGGTAAAATACGCACTGTTTGTAATTTATCGATTGAACGTTGGTCATCGGCAGAGAATGTACGGATTGAATCTACTTCTGTATCAAATAACTCTAAACGAATTGGTGCTTCTAAATATGGCGGATAAATATCTAAAATGCCCCCACGCAGTGCAAACTCACCCGGCGTTGTTACCATCGAATTTCTTACATACCCCATCGCAACTAAAGTTTGTAACCACTTTTCAATTTCAATATCCTCGCCTACTGCTGTCTGCAAAAAGTATTGTGTCCAGTGCTCCTTTGGTGGCATCATTTTCCGTAAGCCAGCGACAGGAATCACATAAACAGCACGTTCTCCCCTCGCTAAACTATCGAGTGTCGCAATACGCTCAGCACGTAACTCTGGTGATGCTACAGATAAATCTGCTGCAATAAATTCATCTGCGGGATAATAATGTACATATTCTTCACCTAATAAGCCTACTAGCTCATCCACCATTTTTTGTGCCTGTAATAAATTAGATGACACAATATAGATCGGTTTATTTACGTATTTAAATAATGCATCCACAAAAACCGGGCGTGCACTTCCTGTTAACCCTGTTATAAGCTGTGACACTGTCTGTCCGCTCTGAATCTCCTGCAAAAATGATGTAATATGTTTGTCCTGCGACACTAGTTGTCGTAAAACTTCCACAGTCAAACGCCCCTTTCAAAACACAAAAATCTTTTTATTTATAATCTCTAATACCTGCTAGTCTATAACAATAATGCTAGTTTAATTTTTCTATTTTTGAAACGGAAAAAGCTTTGGACGCACAAATTCTGCGCCAAAGCATCTTTCACTATTACTGTAGCCATTTATTTAACGCATGATAATCTGGATATTGTCTTAGCGAATCTTCGCACTGCTCACAAATGCAATGTACTGTCGTGTGGCCGTGCCGATCTTTTTCAATATAGTCATCTGCCTCACCCATTTCGAAAATATGCAACTTTCGAATTGTATCATCTGCATCAAATGGTAGCGTCCCAATTTCTACTTCACAATGACGACATCGATAGCGAACTGACATCTCCAAATCATCCTCCTTTAAGCAATTAACTACTTAAAGTATAGACATTCGCTTGAAGAATTATGCACCATTGAACTTATTCATCACTTCTAGAAATGGTGTCGATAGCGCTGTTTCTACCGCATTTACACTCTTTTCAATTGCATCACCAATAACTACTTTGTCTTCTTTTGAAAATTTCGAAAGTACATAATCTGCTACTTTCATGCCTGCAGGTGGGCGATTTACTCCGACACGAATACGATTAAATTCTTGTGTGCCTAAATGGTGAATTAAGGACTTAATGCCATTATGTCCACCCGCACTACCTTTTTGACGCAAACGCAATTTACCTGTCTCTAAATCTAAATCATCATAAATGACAATTAAATCTTCCACATCAATATCAAAATAATCCATTAGCGGGCCAACACATTCTCCCGATAAATTCATATATGTTAGAGGTTTGACAATTAGAACCTTACCTTCTGGACGATGCACAGTTGCATACATACCATTAAATTTTGAATTTGTTAACGGCGCGTCCCATTTTTTTGCTAAGGCGTCTATTACATCAAAACCAATATTGTGACGTGTATTTTCATAGGGTTTCCCCGGGTTCCCCAAACCAACAATAATTTTCATAATTACCTCGCTTTTTAACCTAATAGTAGTTATTTTACCATATGCACTAGGAAGAAATACATTTCGATGATTAATACATAAAGATAAGTTATCATAGTTAAAAATGACTTTTTCAAGAAGATTATTACATGACCATATTTTTCTTTTTCTAATACTTTAAATACAAAAGCGAACCCACTAATCAAGTGAGTCCGCCTTTTCGTTATTTATTAATCAAATAGAGTACTTACAGATTTGTTTTCGTATACACGAGAGATAGCATCCGCCATTAATTTCGCTACAGAAAGCTCAATAATTTTTGGAGACTTCTTATCTTCTGAAAGTTGAATTGTATTTGTCACAACTAACTCTTTAATCGCTGAGTTATTGATACGCTCAATTGCAGGACCCGATAATACTGGGTGAGAACAGCAAGCGTAAACTTCCTTCGCCCCAGCAGCACGTAGAGCATCGGCGCCAATTGTAATTGTACCAGCTGTATCGATAATATCATCAATTAAGATTGCCACTTTACCATCAACATTACCAACGATGTTCATAACTTCTGCCACGTTTGGTTTTGGACGTCGTTTATCAATAATTGCAATTGGTGCTTTTAAGCGTTCAGCCATTTTACGAGCACGTGTTACACCACCGTGGTCAGGAGATACAACAACGATATCTTCTGTAGGGATGTTTTTTGATTGGAAGTATTCTGAAAGTAAAGGTACTGCCATTAAGTGATCGATTAAAATGTCGAAGAAACCTTGAATTTGTGGTGCGTGCAAGTCTAATACGATGACACGAGTTGCACCAGCAGTTTCAAGTAAGTTTGCTACTAATTTAGCTGTAATTGGCTCACGCGCTTTCGCTTTACGGTCTTGGCGTGCATAACCATAATACGGCATTACAACGTTAACTGTACGAGCAGATGCGCGTTTTACTGCATCTACCATAATTAAAAGCTCCATTAAATGTTCGTTTACCGGTGCAGAAGTAGATTGCACGATAAACACATCACAACCACGAATACTTTCTTCAATGCTAATTTGAACCTCTCCATCACTGAAGTGTTTAACAGAAGATTTACCTAATTCTACGCCCATTTCCTGCGCAATTTCTTGAGCAAGGGGATTATTAGAGTTAAGTGAAAATATTTTTAATTGTGAGTTAGCATATTGATACGGCATGATGGCCTCCTGTTTAGTTGATAATTATTTTAAATTTAGTTTACTTACATAATTAGGTTTGTTTTCTTGTCTTGCACGTGCAATTGCCAGTGCATCTTCTGGAACCTCTTTTGTAATTGTAGATCCTGCTGCAATAAATGAACCTTTACCAACTTTCACTGGTGCTACTAGGTTGGTATTACATCCAACAAATACATCATCTTCAATAATTGTTTGGAACTTATTTTTACCATCATAATTGACAGTAATTGAACCACAACCGATATTAACGTTATTTCCTACTTCAGCATCACCAATATAGCTTAAATGAGATACTTTTGAGTCGTCACCTAACGTACTCTTCTTCACTTCTACAAAATTACCGATTTTCACATGACTACCGATATTTGAAAGCGGGCGAATATGTGCGAATGGTCCAATTGCTGTATCATCTGCAATAACACTTTCACGTACTACCGATGAATGTATAGCTGTACGATCACCAATGCGACTTTCTATAATTTGCGTATTTGGTCCGATTATGCAATCTTCCCCAATTACTGTGAATCCTTCAATCATAGAGCCTGGTTGAATAACAGTATCACTACCAATAACTGCATCTGAGCTAATATACGTTGCAGACGGATTGATAATTGTCACACCATTACGCATATGTCGTTCATTAATACGCGCACGCATTAACCCCTCTGCTTGTGATAAAGCAAATCGATCATTTACGCCAAGTGTCTCTTCAAAATCTTCAGTTACATAAGCTTCAACTACTTCTCCTTGTTTTTGAAGAAGTTCAATAACATCAGGCAAGTAATACTCACCTTGTGCATTGTCGTTTTTCACAAGTTTTAACGTTTCAAATAACGCTTTGTTATCGAAGCAATACGTACCTGTATTGATTTCTGTGACCAATTGCTGTTCTGCAGTTGCATCTTTTTGCTCAACAATCTGCTCAACTTGACCATTTTCACCACGTAAAATACGTCCATAGCCAGTTGGATTTTCTGCAACAGCGGTTAAAATAGTGGCTTTAGCATTTTTTGCTTGATGATGCTCAAACAAAGCTTGCATCGTTTCAGGGCGAATCAAAGGAGTATCTCCACATACAACTAATGTTGTACCCTCCTCGCTTCCTAAAATGGCTTCTGCCTGTTGGACAGCATGTGCTGTTCCTAACTGTTCAGCTTGTAAAACATATTCACTTTTATCACCAAGCTGATCTTTCACTTTTTCTGCACCATGTCCAACAACTGTTACGATGCGATTTACATCTAATGATTGAATGTGGTCAACAACATGTTGCACCATAGGTTTACCACATACTGGATGTAGCACTTTATATAATTTGGACTTCATACGTGTACCTTGACCTGCAGCCAAAATGACAGCAAAAATGTTGCTCATCTGTAAGTCCTCCAATACGCTCTTTTTCTATTTTGACTATATAGCAAAATTCATCTATTTTCAAGGTATTCAGACTTGACAAAACTAAGAAATCCCTATAAATATGCTTCATGCTTGAAACTTTTTATTTATGCACAAAATTTTCTCTTTATCGATTTTTTCACACAATAAAAAGAACTCCACAGTTTATTGAAGAGTTCTTATTTTTTGACATTTTAAACTACGATTAAAACATTTAATGGAATATTAATATCCATTAACAAACCTATACTCCTACTTCTTCCAGTTCAATTACTACATCATCTTCTTGTGAACTATGATAAGCCGATAAAATGATGTCTTGAATTTTATTGCGTGTAGTTGAATTGATTGGATGTGCAATATCTCTAAATTCTCCATCTGGAGTACGCTTGCTTGGCATTGCTACGAACAATCCTGTGTTCCCATCAATTACACGAATATCATGTACAACAAACTCATTGTCGAGTGTAATGGAAGCAATCGCACGCATGCGGCCATCTGTTTGTACACGACGTAATCTTACATCAGTAACTTCCATTTTCTCACCACCTCTCATCTTAGATGCCTTAGTGAAAATATAATATTCTAGGATTACCGAATATTTACTTTTTTATAGTCTATCAAATTTTCTAAAAAATTTGAATACTTCATTTTAAATTCAGTAGATTATTTTCTCTATTTTACGTAAAATTTGACAATTGTTTGTCATTTATCCTGTATCAAATAAAAAAAGACTACTAAGAGAGTGTTAACTCTTTTAGTAGTCTTCTTCTTTTACTATTTCACAATTGCAATAACTTCAATTTCTATTTTCACGTCTTTTGGTAGACGTGCTACTTCTACTGCAGAACGAGCAGGTTTGTGTTCGCCAAAATGACTTGCATACACTTCATTCATTGCAACAAAGTCATTCATATCCTTCATAAATACCGTTGTTTTCACAACATTATCTAACGACGAGCCTGCAGCTTCTAACACTGCTTTTAAGTTAGTAAATACTTGGTGAGTTTGTACGACGATATCGCCTTCTACTAATTCGCCTGTTGACGTTAGTGGAATTTGACCTGAACTATAAAACATACCATTCACAATTATACCTTGTGAATAGGGACCGATTGCTGCTGGTGCATTCGTTGTAGCTACTACATTCATTTGTCATTTCTCCCTTTTTGAAAAATAATTACCCTCACTTAAAGCAATTGTACGGTCTTTTTCGTTGACCTCATGAAGTTTTATAAGTGAATAATAATCATCTACCAAAGTTTCATCTGCATGTTCTGCTTCCACAAGTACCGCAATACCTGCAAGCTCACAATCAAATTCTTCTAATAGATTTTTCATGCCGTTCATCGTACCGCCGACTTTCATAAAGTCATCAGTGATTAACACACGTTGTCCACTTTTCATACTTCTTTTTGATAATACCATTGTCTGAATTCTTCGTGAAGAACCAGATACATAGTTTATGCTGACTGTAGATCCTTCTGTTACTTTACTATCTCTACGTACAACCACAACAGGTACATTCAAATGTCTTGCAATCGCATGTGCAATTGAAATACCTTTTGTAGCTACTGTCATAATGACATCAATTTGTTGTCCAGCAAATGCAGAAGCAAATACTTTCCCTACACGATTAATTAAATCTGGATTCCCTAGTAAATCAGTCATAAATAAATAGCCACCAGGTAATAGTCGATCCGAATGCCCTAGCTCTGCTTTTAAATCTTGAATGACTAACCGAACTTCATGTTCGGACATTTTAGGGATATATTTCACTCCCCCGGCTGCGCCCGGTACTGTCATCAATAACCCGATTCCTTTTTCTTCGAATGTTTCTTTTACAATCGTTAAATCTTCACTAATAGAAGACTTTGCTGATTGATATAGTTCTGAAAAATAAGTTAGCGGGATCAGCTGATGTGGATGTTCTAGTAAATAATACGTCATATCCACTAGTCGTTCACTACGTTTCCATTTCATGCGACCCTCTCCTAAACACGAATATTTATAGGTAAAATTAACACAATTGTGCGTCTTTAAGCAAGCGTATTCCGTTCACCTAAAATGCGCACAGCATATACTTCTTCACAAAAACCTCTTAGTCCATTATAAATACGGCTCACACGTGCCTCGCTATCAACAAGACCAAACACCGTTGGACCGCTTCCGCTCATTAGTGTTGCATCTGCACCAAAGCGTTTCATTTGTTCCTTTAGCATAACAACTTCTGGATGCAAATCAAATGTTACAGTTTCCAAAACATTTCCCACCGAAGCGCATAATAGCTCATAATCTTCTGTTTCAATTGCACGAATCATTTGTTTCGTATTTGGATGTTGAAGACCTTCTACCTTTAATCCACCATACACTTCAGCTGTTGATACGCCAATTTTCGGCTTAGCTAAAACAACCCAGCAATTTGGTGGAGCAGATAACTCTTGAATTTTTTCACCGCGACCAGTTGCTAGTGCAGTACCGCCATATACACAAAACGAAACATCTGATCCAATTTTAGATCCAAGCTCAGCTAATTCATCAATTGATAAATTTAAATTCCATAGTTCATTCAAACCTTTTAATGTAGCTGCTGCATCACTACTACCACCTGCGAGCCCAGCTGCGATCGGAATCTCTTTTTCAATTAAGATGGATACACCTTGCCTAATGCCATATGTATCTTTTATAAGACGCGCTGCTTGATAAGCAAAGTTACGATGATCATTTGGCACAAAACGATCTGCTGAGATAATTCTAATATCACCATCTTCTCTTGGCTCCAACCCAATTCGATCGGCCAAATCAACAGTCGTCATTACCATTTCTACTTCATGATAATTATCTGGTCTTTTATAGAGTACATCTAAAGTTAAATTAATTTTCGCAGGCGCCTTTACATAAAGCATCTTACTTCCTCCTTCTACCTACACGCATAAACAGCCGTACATTCTGCGTAGCATCATTCAGTTTATTTTACCATAATGATAAAGCTACGACTGAAAAAAAGAACCGTTTACCTATTTTTGGTAATACGGCCCCTTTTTAATGTCAGTTGTTTGTTGTGTACACTAAAAGTTAAAAGCCTTTTTTCTCAAAAATGAGTGGACTACTCATTACGCTTTGCAAATTCACCATTTGCTTGCTCAGCCATTTCTATGGCACGCTTTACCATATTACCGGCATCCCTGGCTTTAATACCGCCCCAGCCCTCTTTCTCCACAACATCATAAAATCCAAGGTCCTTTGCAATCTCTTCTTTTAAACGAGGTGACATGATACTTTTTTTAGCCATGTTAACTCCTCCTTTAACAACCGACAAAATTAGTATGTCCGGCAAAATTAAAAAACACCCATGTATTTTTTCCCATACATGAGTGTTGCAACATATAAAAATAAGGACTAGCAACTATTTTGCGACAGCAGCTTGCGCTTCATCTAAAAAAGTAATCTCTACTGCTTCAGTTAAAATATCTGTGTAGCTATATGATACCCGCTTGCACGTATCATCTTCCTGATCAAGTTCAACAACGAATATTGCACGATATGTTTCACGCAATGTCCCTGCACACTCAACCGTTTTCTTGCGACCACCGTTTGCTTTTAACTGCAAACGTTTGCCCAAATGACAATCCAAAGACTTTTTAATGTCCGCTAACGTTTTTGGCATTTTCGCTTACACCTCACTATATAACAGTATAAACGATGCGCCCAAAAATGTCAACAAAATATAATATTTTATCAGCCCGCAATAAATATTGTCAACTTAATTTGACCAAAAAAATATATATTTTTTTTTATAGTCTCGTAATTGTTAAAAAAATGTTTTACTTTGAGAATATCGGGTATAATGAATCTGCTAATTTACCAAATTCTTGAATTGAAAGGGTCTCTCCTCGGCGTGTCGGTTCAATATTAGCCATAGCCAGCGCTTCTAAAATTTTATCTTTATTTGCCTTGCCATTAGGTAAACCAGCCTGTAAATTATTTAAAATTGTTTTACGACGTTGCACAAACGAAGCCCGCGTCACGACAAATAGGAAATCTTCATCAATGACCTTCACCGGCGGTTCATCGTGCTTAATAAGACGAATAACTGCAGAATCTACATTTGGTTGTGGCATAAAGACTGTTTTTGGTACAACCATCGCAATGTCTGCCTTCACATAATATTGAATAGCAATTGATAATGAGCCATATTCCTTCGTCCCTGGTTTTGCAGTAATACGATCTGCTACTTCTTTTTGCATCATCACTACAAATCCACGAATCGGAAGTCGGTCATTTAATAATTTCATTAATATCGGTGTCGTTACGTAATACGGTAAGTTTGCCACGACCATAATATCTTCGATACCCGGCATTTCTTCTTGGATTACTTTCTCCACATCCGCTTTTAAAATATCTGAATGTACAACTTTCACATTATTATATGGGCTTAGTGTATCCTCTAGCACCGGTAATAAACGTTGATCGATTTCAAATGATACAACTTTTTTTGCGTTACGTGCTAAATGTTCTGTTAATGCACCGATTCCTGGACCAACCTCAATGGCTCCACTATTTTCTGTTAAATCTGCATGCCCAACAATATTGCGTAAAATATTTGGATCGATTAAAAAGTTTTGTCCTAAGCTCTTTTTAAACGAAAAGCCATACTTCTTTAGAATTTCCTGTGTACGAATGGGTGTTGCAATATCTTTATACATTCTTTTCCTCCTGATCTAACAAAGCAACAGCCTCTCCAAATTGCTGTTCTGTTATTTGAAACATTTTTAATCTTTTATGAAGCTGTTTGCCGTTTGTAGCACCAATATTCAAAATCTCGCCCAACCGATCACGACGTGCTTTAGATTGCGGATATCCAATCAACCCCGCTGTCATTAAATCTTCTAGTGTAATGTCATCCTCAATTACTTGTGCTTCATTAGGCGTATAGACTTGGCGGAGCGCTTCACGAATATCTTCATCCGCTGCATGCTCAATACCTAATCCTTTACCGTTTTTTGCAATAGTTTTTGCCTTCGGTAAAAATGCATGCTTTACACCCTGAATCCGTTGTTCAATAATCGCACGTATACGACGACCTGGATAATCAGGGTCCGTAAAAACAATAACGCCTCTTTTATCATGTGCATGTTGTATGCGACGCAAAGTTTCTTCAGAAATTGCTGATCCATTTGTTTCAATTGTATCTGCATGAACAGCCCTTTTAATAGCTGTTGTATCATCTTTACCTTCAACAACAATAATTTCTTTTATCTGCAAAGAGGCTCCTCTTTTCTTTCCTATCTCCTGACCATTTTACAACTGCCTTTTAGGATTGTACAGAAATACTAAGCAGGTTCCATTTTTGATTTTGGCTACTTAATAGAAAAAGCTTTCCCGCCAGTCAATACGGGAAAGCAAAGAATTGTTTAGTCACACTTCAATATTCATAAATAAACACAGGTAAATGTTTATATTTTACAATATTTTTAATTTAATACTTTTATGCGTACTTTCTTCCGCCCCCATTGACGTGCCTGGGCATCTGATTGTACAAGTATGTCAATTTTATTACCTTTTATTGCACCGCCTGTATCTCCAGCAATGGCTGTGCCATAACCTTCAACCCAGACTTTTGAACCTAGCTTAATAACAGATGGATCTACCGCAATAACTTTTAGCCCTGAATTTGCACGCAAGTTAATACCAGTAGCTGAAGTTCCTGAACAACCATCACAATATGGTGTGTAAGCTGTTGCTGTTACATAAAACTCCTTACCACTAGCTGGTTCTGAGCCACGTGATACAGTTGCAACTACATTTTTGGTGCCAACTGCAACGACTTGCTTTGTAGGCTCCTTAATCACTTTTTCAGATTGTAGATTTTTAGCTACAACCTCGCCGTTTTCTTTTAAGACCTCATAAGTACGAGAAACCAAACCTTTCCCGCCTCGTGTTATAACTTTTTCTTTCCCTTTTGGCAATGAAGAATCCTTTTTCTTTTCTATTGCGAAATCTAAAGAGTCTTCCACTACATCGATAACCTTTTCTACGCGAACGACTGCGATTTTACTCTCTGGAGTGATAACTTCCTCCAGGTTATTTTCGACACGATCCAATTCGTTTAATTGAATTCCCTGTTGTTTTAAAAAGTTAGCGACCGTAGTCGAAGTGGACCAAACTTGTCTTTTTTCTCTACCATCGACAAGCGTTACCTGAAACGCTCTTTGAATATCGATTTTGTTATCCGCGCCTACTTTTGCATCTAAGCCTTGTGCTACTTCATCGTGCTCTGACACTTCAATATTGGCTTCCTTCAAAATGTTCTTCACTAGACTTTCAGTTGTCCATACCTTTGACTGATTTCCGTCAACTGAAATGGTTATTTCTTTTGCCTGTTCCCATGTAATTGCTATTCCATTAGCAATTTTGGTACTCAGAGAGGGTGATAATACGTCATGCTTTGCTACGTCTATATTTTGATCCTGCAGGAATTCTTCTACAGTTTTTGCATGTGTTGATACTTCTTTTTCTTCACCGTTCGCTTCAAAAGTGACGGTTTTTTTAGTCCCTTCAAAAAGAACGAACGAAATTACTGAAACAAACAGGACAAGTGAAATAATTCTTATCACTGTTTGCTTACGCCTCAATGATCCTAAGAACAAGTTTTTCATGGAATGATTTGACATGAAAAAACGCCTCCTTAATACAAAGTTGGATTATACGGACTAGTTTTAGCACTGTCAACCGGAATGTCTTCTCTGGAAAATTGACTGCACTTTTTTAAGACCACCTAAACTCAGTAATGGAGGCATCTTAACTAGCTAAACGTCAATCCCAAAAAATTTTTTTGCATTGGCTGTAGTTGCAAGTGCAACTTCCCCGATTGGAAGCTCTTTTAGACGTGCAATTTCTTCTGCCACTAAAGGCACTAATGCCGGCTCATTTCGCTTCCCTCTATGTGGATGCGGCGCTAGATATGGGGCATCTGTTTCAATCATTAGGTACTCTAAGGGAATCTCTGTTGCAACTTCTTTTGGCATACGTGCATTTTTAAATGTCACCGGTCCACCTAAACTAATCATGAAGTTCATCTCAATACATTCACGTGCTGTCTCGACACTTCCGCTATAGCAGTGCATCACACCACCTACTGATGCCGCATTTTCCTCACGTAAAATTTGCACGACATCACCGGTTGCATCTCGATTATGAATAATAATTGGCAAGTTCACTTTCTGCGCCAGATGAATTTGTTTGCGGAATACCTCTTGCTGCACATCTTTTGGTGACTTGTCCCAATAATAGTCCAAACCGGTTTCGCCAATTCCAACTATTTTCGGATGTGCTGATAATTCCTCTATCCACTTCAAATCTTCTTCCGTACAATCAATTGCATCTACCGGATGCCAGCCGATAACGCCATAAATAAAGTCATACTCCTCGAGTAACTCCATTGTTCTCACAATTGTTTTACGGTCAAATCCTACAACTACCATCGTTTCTACTTTTGCTTGAAGTGCTCTATCAATAACTTCTTGTAGATCTTCTTCATACTGGTCTGCATTTAAGTGTACGTGTGTATCTATAAACATAGTCATTCCCCTATCATCGATTGTATTAGAAATTATTATTACATATTTTTCGTAAATGTTACATTTACATTACAAAGAATTCTTATATGTGAGTATACGCTTAGATGGAAATAGCATTTTTAGGTACAATATACCTAAAAATGCCCTGGAAAATTCCCTTGATAATTATTTTGAAATAATTTATTGTAAATTTTCATGAAGATTTGAAAAGCCTGCTGAACTTTTTATGTTCAACAGGCCTCTCTCTATTTTTATTACTTAACTTTTGCTCCGTTTTGAAGTTGTTGATCAACAGATGCTAATTTTAAAATACCATCTTTTTCACCAGCTAGGATCATTCCTTGTGATAACTCACCACGAAGTTTGACTGGTTTTAAGTTTGCCACAACGATAACTTTTTGGCCTACTAATTCCTCAGCCGAATAAAACTTTGCAATACCTGAAACTACTTGGCGTTGTTCGTATCCAAGGTCTACTTGCAGCTTTAATAATTTGTCTGCTTTCGGCATTGGCTCACATGCTGTAACTGTTGCAACGCGCAAGTCTACTTTCATAAAATCATCAATTGAAATTTCTGGTGCATTTGGAATTTCAGCAGTCACTTGCTCTTCTTTTACTTCTTCTTCTTGAGGAGTTTTTACTGAACCACGCATTTCATCTCGAATATATGAAATTTCAATTTCATTATCTAAACGAGGGAAAATAGGTGTACCTTTTTCTACCACTTTTGTGTTTAGCGGAATAGTATTTCCGAATGTTTCAATTGTTTCCCATACTAAAAATCTCTCATCTAACCCTAATTGTTCAATAATACGCTTGGGAGTTACTGTCATAAATGGTTGTAACATAACTGCAATCTGATGTAAACTTTCTGCCAAATTTCGCATAACAGATGCTAATTTTGGTTTGTCTGCTTCATCTTTCGCTAATACCCATGGTTGTGTTTCGTCAATGTATTTATTAGTGCGTGAAACTAATGTCCATAGCTCTGCTAATACGACGCTAAATTGCATTTTTTCCATACTTTCTTCATATTTAATACGCACAGATTCTGCCTGCGCTTTTAAAGCCGCATCGAATTCTGTCATTTGAAGATTTTCAGTAGGGATAATACCATCAAAATATTTGTTAATCATTGAAATTGAACGATTTAATAAGTTCCCTAAATCATTAGCTAAATCAAAGTTTGTACGCTCTACAAACGATTCAGGTGAAAATACACCATCAGAGCCAAATGGAAGTTCGCGTAATAAGAAATATCGTGTCGCATCTAAGCCGTAACGCTCGATTAACATTTCAGGGTAGACAACATTGCCTTTTGATTTAGACATTTTACCGTCTTTCATCATTATAAAGCCATGTGCAAAGACTTTTTTCGGCAACGGTAAATCAAGTGCCATTAAGAAAATCGGCCAGTAGATAGTATGGAAGCGAACAATGTCTTTCCCAACAACTTGTACATCTGCAGGCCAGTATTTGTTGAATAATGTTTCATCGTCAGAAAGATAACCTAGAGACGTAATATAATTTGTTAATGCATCCACCCATACATAAATAACGTGTTTGGCATCTCCAGGTACTTTAATGCCCCAATCAAATGAAGTACGTGAAACAGATAAGTCTTCAAGTCCTGGTTTAATGAAGTTGTTAATCATTTCGTTTTTACGCGATTCTGGCTCGATGAATCCTGGATTTTCTTCATAATAAGCTAATAGGCGATCTGCATACTTCTTCATATTAAAGAAGTACGACTCTTCTTTTACTTTGTGTACTGGACGACCGCAGTCTGGGCAGTTCCCATCTTCTAACTGTGTTTCAGTAAAGAATGACTCACAAGGTGTACAGTACCAACCTTCATACTCACCTTTATAAATATCTCCGTTATCTAAAAACTTCTGGAAAATCTTTTCGACAGTGGCTTTATGACGCTCTTCCGTCGTTTGGATGAAATCATCATATGAGATATCCATTAGTGCCCATAGCTTCTTCGCAGCATCTGCAATTTCATTCACATACTCTTGTGGATGTTTGCCCGTTTCCGCTGCTTTCTCTTGGATTTTTTGACCGTGTTCATCCATACCAGTTAAAAAGCGCACATCATAGCCACGTAAACGCTTGTATCGCGCCATCGTATCAGAAGCTACAGTCGTATATGCTGTACCAATATGGAATTTCCCACTTGGGTAGTAAATCGGGGTAGTTATATAGAATGTTTTGTTTTGTTCGCTCACAGTACTGCCTCCATTGTTTCACAATATAATATCTATTCTATCGAAGTACGAAATTCGTTTCAATGAAAGTTTCTCAAATGCGAAAATTGTCGAATCATACACTATCCATTTAATAACTTTTAAAAGAGCCTTAAGAACCACTAAAATATTTTTATAGTAAAAAACTTATAAAAAAAGGCAAATAACTGTGTTCTTCTCAAAAAATTTTATAAAATAGTTTTAAAATAAGTACTAATTAATTGACGTATATGGCATTACTTGGTATGATAACTATCAGACAAAGAAATAATGTCGAAATTTGACGAATTATAAATATAACAATTTAGGAGGAACTATGTCATGAAATCAACAGGTATCGTTCGTAAAGTCGATGAATTAGGTCGTGTAGTAATTCCAATCGAACTTCGCCGCACGCTAGGCATAGCTGAAAAAGACGCACTAGAAATCTATGTGGATGATGATAAAATCATCTTAAAAAAATATATGCCTAATATGACATGTGCAGTTACTGGAGAAGTTTCAGATGATAACTTCCGTCTTGTTGGCGGTAAATTAATCTTAAGTCCAGAAGGCGCAGAAATGTTAATGAATGAAATCGAAACAAACTTAAAAAAATAATCCTTTTTACACCTGAATCGAGAACAGCGATTCAGGTGTTTTTTCGTATTAACCTAAACTACCCTTTTAGAATAGTTATTATACTTTGCAAAAGTAATATGCTGATTGAAAGCACCCCAAATAGTGTCCATGTCAGACATCACATCTTTAACATTACTCTTTTTTACAATTATAATCAATTTAAATATTACAATTATTTCCCTTTTCCTACAAAAAAAAATCACCCTCTCTTCTAGATTGGGTGATTTTTCGTATAGTAGAAATGTGATTTGGTGGAAGAGTTACACTATTCTTCTCTTACTCACTATGATATTCGTTGTAAATATCACGCTTTGATACTTGACGTAGTTTTGCCACTTCTTTAATAGCTTCTTTAGAAGTAACAGCTTGATTTGCGATAATATAATCGACATGCTCGACTACGGACATTGCAGCCCAGTATGTTTCTTCTTTATCTTCCTCAACTACATTTAAGTTACCTTCAAGAACGATACAGAACTCTCCACGAATTTCTTCTGATTGCGACCATTCGACCGCTTCCGTTATCGTGCCGCGTAAAAACTCCTCGAATTTCTTTGTAAGCTCCCGAGCTAATACGATACGGCGATTGCCCAGTACTAATTCCATATCTTTTAATGTCTCTTTTAATCGATGTGGCGCCTCATAAAATAAAATCGTCTCTTCGCGTTTTTTTAGTTGTTCTAATTGCTGACGACGTTCTTTTTTATTGCGCGATAAAAAGCCATGAAAGAAAAACGGCTGTGGTGTTAAACCAGAAGCTATCAACGCCGAAATGGCTGCATTCGCACCAGGGACAGGTACAACTGCAAAACCTTCTTCAATCGCTTTTACGACAATATCTGCACCGGGATCTGATATACATGGTAATCCTGCATCACTTACTAGGGCAACAACCTTCCCCTCACGTAAATAACCAAGGAGTTTCTCACCACCAAATTCTATATTATGCTCATGATAGCTCACTAATGGGGTATCGATATCAAAATAATTACATAGCTTTCTTGTATTACGTGTATCTTCTGCTGCAATAACATCCGCTTCTTTTAAAAGACGAAGTGCACGCACACTCATATCTTCTAAGTTACCAATAGGCGTTGCTACTAAATATAAACAGCCCCCATGTTCGTGCATCGTACTTTTTTGTGACTTCACGATTAATCTCTCCCCATATATTTCGATTTTTGTACTCTGTTTAATTGTTTAAAGGCATACTCTGCACGCATTGCTTCTTGTTTTGTTTCAAATGTTTCTACGTAAATACATTTTACAGGAACTCTTGCCCGTGTATATTTTGCACCCTTACCTGCATTATGTGTCGCTACACGCTTGTCTAGATCATTGGTATAGCCTGCATAATACGATTGATCGGCACATTCTAACACATAAAAAAAATGATTACTGTTCTTTTCCATAAAGTAATTCTCTCACTTGCGGCGTATATTCATTTTTCTCATCATACACATAAAGTGGCGGTAGAATTTTCAAATCTGGTTTACCATCTTTAATTCCTTCTATTAATAATGTGTTTGCTTCCTTCCCTTCTTTCGGGTAAATGAATTGCAAACGTTTTGGTTCTAGACGGTTGGCACGCATTGCAGTGACAATATCTAAAAGACGACCTGGACGATGCACAAATGCAGCCTTCCCACCTTGCTTTAACAACTTACTAGCAGATTGCACCGCTTCTTCTAATGTTAAATGCAATTCATGACGAGCAATTGCATAGTGTTCACTTAAATTTTTATTACTTGCTTCATGTGCTAAAAAATATGGTGGATTACATGTTACCACGTCATATTTCTCAATACCTAATTGTGCTGGAATTTCCTTAACATCGCCAAGTACCATACGAATTTGCTCATCTAGCTTATTATAACGAATGCTACGCTCTGCCATGTCAAAAAGACGTGGTTGCAACTCTACACCTGTAATGTGCCCCTTTGTACGAGCACTTAAAAAAAGTGGAATAACCCCGTTGCCGGAGCATAAGTCTACAATATTCCCTCTATGATGTGGCACACTAACAAATTTCGATAGTAATACCGCATCTAATGAAAATGAAAAGACAGACGGACTTTGAATAATTCGTAGCTCTTCTGCTAATAAATAATCTAACCTTTCATCATCCTTCAACCAATCTTCCATATTCCTTCCTCCTACACATACAAAACAAAAGACTGACAACCACAAAAAAGAGTGGGAATCAGTCTTCTATTACACATTTTGTTTATTTAAAAACGATAGACAAAATAGACAATCTTCACCTTTACGTGAGCTTCCAAAGTGTACATGACAAACATGGAAACCTTCTTGATAAAGACGTGCTAAGTTATCATAGCCCTCACCTATGTCCATTTGATTTTCTTTCTTTTCACCTACTGCTTGTGCAGTGCTCTCCTTAGAAAGTAACTCTTCTAGACGTGTACGGAGGTGATGATTTTCTGTTTCAAGTGCCTTATGTTCTTCCATCATTAGTGCAACAAATTGTTTCAATGCACCAAACTGCTCCTGCATTGATTCGAGCTGTTGTTCGAACCCCATAACAGTATCTAAGAAATTACGGTCCTTCACCCAAGCCACCTCGTTAAATTCTCTATCTTATATAAGATTTTTTTCGCCCGCTAATAGTTCCTCTAATGTATATTCGACAGTGCGTTCTTGCTCCTGTAAATATACTTGAATGAGTCGTTCCAATACGTTTAAAGCGACTACTTTGCCTCGTCCATCTGGTGTCATTGTAATTTCACCAATATCTGGCATACCTTCTTTAGCTTCTTCATACTCGTCATTTTCGTACTTCAAGCAGCACATTAAACGACCACAAAGTCCTGAAATTTTCGAAGGGTTTAACGACAAGTTTTGATCTTTTGCCATTTTAATAGACACTGGTTCAAAATCACCTAAAAATGTTGAACAGCAAAGCATCCGACCACATGGACCAATACCACCTAATAGCTTTGCCTCGTCACGTACTCCAATTTGGCGGAGCTCAATACGTGTACGAAAAACAGAAGCTAGGTCTTTTACGAGGTCACGAAAATCTACGCGCCCCTCTGCTGTAAAGTAAAAAATAATTTTATTACGATCAAATGTATATTCAACATCAACGAGCTTCATGTCTAACTTATGCTCGACGATTTTTGTACTTGCTAAGTCAAATGCACGTTTTGATTCTATTGCGTTTTCTTCAACCTGTATGCGGTCACGTTCATCCGCTGGTCTCAGCACTTGCTTTAATGGCAATACAACATCATTTTCCCCTACTACTTTTTGAGGGACAACAACTTTACCGTATTCCACTCCGCGAGCTGTTTCTACAATGACATACTGATTGTCTTCTAGTAGAAATGTTGCTGGATCAAAATAATATATTTTACCCGCCTTTTTAAAGCGGACCCCCACTACATTATACAAATGTATATCCCTCCTGCAGATTTAGCATTAGCTGCTCCATCATTAACGTCCTGTTCATGTTACGCTGCAAAGACACGCGTGCCTGTAGTATTGCTTGCATTTGACTAGATAGGCGCTCGTAAGTCGAATGTAATGCAGCTTCTTTAAATGTTTGTAACATGTCTGGGTAAGTACAAGCTGCTTCGGGATTAGCCTTTATTGCCACTATATCACGATACGCAAATAGCAGTAAATCCAATGCTTGCTCCATCTCGCTTTTTTCTTTAAACAGCGGCAACCATTCTTCATGTACGACAAGCATTGCTTCGTGTACATTTTTTCGAATCGCCTCTACTAATTTTAACACTGTTTTTCGGGCCTGTGCAAACTGCTCGTCATTCGCTAGAAAAACAGCTGTTTCGAGCTCATTCGTCAGCATGCTCACTGTCGAAGCCATTGAATAAGAAACATTGTTTTCCTGTAATTGCTTTAACAAAATCGAATGTGGTATTTTTTGAAATTTAATATGCTGACAGCGTGAGCGAATCGTTGGTAACATCGATTGCATTTGCTCGGTTAGAAGAATGGCCATCACATCCCCGTCTGGCTCTTCCAAAAACTTCAGTAGCATATTAGCAGAAGCTATATTTAGACGGTCTGCATGATGAAGCACGTAAATTTTACGCCCCTCTTCAATTCCCATCATCTTCATTTCTGTCACTAGCTCACGAATTTGATCAATCTTAATGAACTGACCATTTGGATAAATTTGATGAATATTAGGATGATTCCCCGAATCAACACGTCTGCAATTTCGACATGTTTCACATGGAACATTCTGTTTGGGATGTTCACACAGCATTAATTTTACAAAATACTGCATTATATCCACTTTTCCAGTGCCTTTTTCTCCATCAAAGATGTACGCATGCGCTAATCTGTTTTTATTTAAAATCGTTTGAAGTTGCTTCATTACGACTGGTTGTAATGTGAGTAACTCTTCAACATTCCTGGCCATACTGAATCACCTTTAAGTAAGGGCTTCCCCTTAGTTTCCTTCCTGTTTGAAAAAAGCCCGCGCCTACAAGTGAACAAGACACGGGTTTTACATATATAAATTAATTAATAAACCTTTAATTTCACCAATTTTATCGAGAAGATCTATTGCTTCCTTCTCTTCATTTAAAATATCTTGTGCCAATTCTACAAGCCGCTCATCAATTGTTTCGATAATTTTCAAGCGTCGGCCTTCACCAAAACGATTCCATGTATGAGACTGTTTTAGCTCCATTCCATGCTCAATCGTTTCTTGTAAAAATCTCTTTACTAGCATCTTAAATCGAGCTAGCTCTCTTAGATTACGGGATCTCGCAACGCGGTCACCCGCTGAAGAAATATCACCTAACAGTCTTGTAAGTTGCTCGGTTTGCATTTTCGATCCTTGCTTCACTACCATATCACCAAATCGGTTGTTTTGATTATTATTTTGTAGTGGCTCTTTACGATTTGCATTTAATCCGACACGTATATCTTGATTGATTTTCAAGTTGTATTCGCCTCCACTTCAATCAATTACGCCTTGGCGTAATTGTATACAGATTTTGCATCAATCTGAGGCAATCTAATACCCTTCTTTTACAAAATCAATTACATCTGCCAGAGGCTTTAACATTTACAGAAACTACTTGTACTTCGCCGTATAAAATATTATACATGTCTTCAACTCACCGCATATAAAGTGATAAGAGACTCCTAATAAATCATATTAAAAATGATGGAATTGTTCAATTGGTAAAACAAATACTGTAGCACCGCCTACTTCTACTTCAATCGGATAAGGGATATACGAATCCGCATTTCCTCCTAAAGGTGAAACTGGTGCAACCATTTGTTCTCGTGCTCGACAGTTATCACGGATAATATCTAAAACTTTGGGTATGAGAGTGTCTTCTGTTCCAATAAGAAACGTCGTGTTACCAGAGCGTAAAAAACCACCAGTACTCGCCAATTTTGTTGCGCGAAACTCATTTTTCGTTAAAGCGTTCGATAAACGGCTGCTATCTTGGTCTTGAACTACAGCTACGACTAACTTCATCCGCACTCACCCCTTTATTCAAGTTCATATCTTTAAAAAACTATGACATTCGTCGGAGCTCCAAAATTATTTAATGGGCATTTAGATGTCCGCCGAATAATTTTGAATTAGATGTTACCATTATATCACAATATGCTAGACAACTTCATACTTTTACTGCATTACGTCACAAAGTATAGACCATACATCTTCAATGACTTGCTCAACATTTTGATCTGCATTCACAACTTTTATACGTTCAGGATAACGTTCTACAAGCATCAAATATCCTTCACGTACTTTTTCATGGAATGCTAAACTCTCGACATCTAGACGGTTTATTTCTCGGTCACTATGGGCATGAATTCGTGCCAAACCAACCTCAGGCGCCAAATCAAATAAAATTGTCACGTCTGGTAACTTCTTTCCAATGGCAAATTCATTAATAGCCAGTACCTCATCGACCCCTATACCACGCGCATATCCTTGATAGGCAAGAGATGAGTCGATAAAGCGATCACAAATTACTAGCTTTCCAGCATCGAGTGCTGGGCGTACTTTTTCAAAATAATGCTGACTTCTAGCTGCTGCATATAATAAGGCTTCTGTACGTTCGTCCATCGCTGTGTGTGCTGGGTTTAAAATAACTGCACGAATTTTTTCTGCAATTTCGATTCCACCAGGCTCTCTCGTCGGCAGTACTTCTATATTTTCTTGCTCTAATCGCTCAGCAATTTTTTGAATGACTGTTGTCTTACCAGCCCCTTCTGGACCTTCAAATGTTATAAATAAATTGCACTTCATGTTGTAATTGCCTCCAACTATTTAATGACCTCGATCATTTTTTCTTCTAAACGATGCTTCCCTTGAAATGAAGCACCCGCTGCCAGTAATTCCTCTAACTGACTTAGTTTAGCTACTGTAATTTTTTCACCTGGTACAAGTAACGGAATCCCTGGTGGATAAGGAATTATCATACCTGCTGCAATACGCCCCATTGCACGCATATATGGTAACCATTCTTTATCTTTTTCCTCAATTTCTTCACATGTAAACCTAGGCTTAGTGATGGATGTAAAAGTATACGTAGATTGCGTAGCATCCAGTATATTACTTTTTTCTGTATTCAATAAGGCTGTCACAGCATCCTTAATACGTACTCGAATATCTGCAAATGGATACGTATGACCTTGTTTTAAAAGTGGTAATACAAGCAATACTTGATGTGCATCCGCAAGTTCTGCGTATACGTTTTGTGACTCTAGTACTTCTTGTAATTGAAAACCACTATAACCTTTAACGCGTAGCAGTATTTTTAATGGATCATCCACTTCTATTACTTCAAGTGAACCAATCGCACATAAAGCTTCTACCCATTGTTTCTTTTTCTCTATTATATATGCGCCGTCACTCTCCATATATGTCTGTACATAGTAACGTGCATCATCTAAAGATGCTAGTAATACATACGACGGACTACTGGACTGTAACATACGTAAATAATGATTTACTTTATCAATGTCTACTAATTCTGAATTCACATGCATAAAAGAAGCCATTGTCATTGCTGGTAATGTTTTGTGCGCAGATTGTACAACAACATCTGCCCCGAATGTGAGCGCAGAAGGCTGGAATAATGTACATGCACTAAAATGTGCACCGTGCGCTTCATCTACTAAAACAGGAATACATTTTTCATGACAATATGCAATTTGTTGTCGTATGTCTTTAGATGCCATACCGTAATAAGTTGGATATGTTAACACAACTGCCTTTGCCTCAGGATATTGGTCGATTGCTTCTTTTAGGGTTTCATATGCTATGTAGGTCGCAGTTAAAGTTCGTTCATCCCACATTGGTGATACATATACCGGTTGTGCTCCCACAAGTTCAATGGCATGGAAAATAGATTTATGAGCATTACGCTGTACGATAATGATATCGCCCTTCTTACAGGTTGCATAAATCATTGCTAAATTACCAACAGTAGAACCGTTTACTAAAAAGAAACTTTTCATTGTTCCATATGTGTCTGCGAGTAAATTTTCTGCTTCTAAAATCATTTCCTCTGGATGATGCAAATCATCTAGTCCAGACAGTTCCGTTACATCATAACGCATCACATCTTTAAAAGCTTGTGGTAACTGTGACAGCTCCCCATGTTTATGACCAGGTACATGAAATGATATATTTTGTTGTTGTCGAAAACGCTCTAATCCTTCCACTATTGGCTTCTTTTTTTGCAAATTAAGACACCCATTTCCGTTAGTTTCTCCTTTAATTATACGGGATTGACACAAGATAAAAAAGCTATCCTACAAAATAGGATAGCTCATACACTATTGGATTGGCATAAAGGCAACTTGCCAAATCCCCTGTTCATTTTTCACCATCTGAAAACTATGTTCAATGCCATTCAAGGTGAAAAGAATTACGCCTTTCTCTTCTGGCATTTCTTTAAATGTCCCCTGACTTAATGCTTGTGCCATCTCAAAAGCACGGTGCCGCTGCCTCTCTGCCTCAAGTTGCATATACTCTCGCATATGTTGCACTTCACTCCACTGTTGATGTTGGGCACGTGTTGTATATAAATGATACACAGTCCGCTCATCCGCTAAAAACTGTGCATAAAGCTGAATACGTGCTACCGTCATCGGATCTACGCCTCTGAATAACTCTGCGTCATTTTGCAACCTAAATTCCTCATACAACGCTCGTTCTGTTTGTGACCACTCGTCAACCATATCGCTCGCATCATAACCTAGCACCTTACCTAATATTTGTTCCTTATTAATTTTGCCTATCAATCCACTGCTCCAATTATCAGCAACGATAAAATATTCACTTTCATTAAGCTGTACTTCATCCATGTTCAAGAAAAAATTATCATGAATTGTATCCTTATTAAAGTTTTCACCGTTCTGTTTAAACTTTTCTATAAACTCCTCATATACGTTGAAACCCTCTTGTGTGGCAAAGCCAAAGAAAATGTCGAGTGGAATTGTATTCACAACTACAGTTCCATTGCGAATAGCAACTTTTTCATCTGGTAATCCGACTATGCGTGTAAGCTTCTGCTCGCCATCCTCAACCTCTATATATACAACATCCCCACCTCTAAGGTCATCCACCTTTGGCTCAATTACAACTGGATACGCTTGATACTCATCATTTCCGCGATTCATCGTATCAGCCTTATATGATAATTCATATTGCGGTTCTGATAAACTACCAACAATCGGCACTGTATCATCAAAACCTGCATAATCCCATTCAATCGAGTTCATTCGTTGCATCGTCCCATCCGCATATTCGAAAACAACACGTTCCGCATCACTTGCTGCAAAAGCAAACCAAAACAGACCCTCATTCTCTACTTTCAGCATTTTCGCCTGTTCCTGTCCGATAATCACTTGCTTTAATAAATCTGTCTTTTCTGCCCCGCAATATATATATGGCTCTTGAGTAGAATTTAAATAATGAACATCCTCATCTTCTGCATTAAAGCCATTAGTACACTGATCAGTTTGTATCCATTGCCTTTCTTTATATGTTAAATATGCAACATGTACAAGTAATCGCTCATTCTGTTGCTCTTTATATACAACAACAGCATCATCCTTATGAAATACATCCATTTCCTCAAAAATAACTTCAGCATCATTCTGTTCTTCCATCCATGCTGCTAGCGCCTCGTCTTTCGAGGTATGCGGTTGCCATAATCCCACTCCAATTAGCAACACAATTATTGCAACAAAACCACAAACAACCATAAGGTACTGCCACGAACGTAGATTACTAGACTTTTGATTTCTATTCATTACTGCAGTCACAACACGATTCTCGATTGTTTCCGAAAACCTAGATTTCTCATAAAATAACTTGTCGAACTCCCGTTTTATTTTATTCATGACGAAGAACCTCCCAATCAGCTCCGTCTAGTCGTTCTTTCAGCATATTTCGACTACGCCTTAACCTCGTCTTTACAGTATTCTCAGAGAGAACCAATAGTTCAGCAATCTCCACACTCGTTAGCTCTTCGTAGTAAAACAACACAATTACTTCACGTTATTTATTGGTAACTGTAGCACTTTCTTTGCCAGATCAAGCTGTTCTAGACGTTGTATCATTATTGAATCGATTAATGGACCCTTAGCATGTATTTGTCCTAACAGAAAATTAGAAAACATCTGTCGCCTACTTTTCCAACTCCGCAAATAATCATGGCATCTGTGGATTGTCATTTTTGCTAAATATGTTTTTAACGTTGCACGTTGCTCAAACTGTTGATACTTCTCAAAGAACTTAATAAACACATCCTGTACAATATCTTCCGCGGTTGTCCAATCCTTTACATATAAATATGATAACTTCATTAAATACTCGCCATATGTATGCATAATATCTCTCATGTCATATTCCTCATACTGTCCCACTAAATCCCCCTCTCCTTTACTGATAATCTCTATTACTTATGTATTTCACTTTCACCCAATAGACGGTTAGAAAATAAAATTAGTTTCACTTTATTACCACATTTTATTATTTACCGGATAATCATGACTTTGCAAATGTACAAATATGATTCTATGGGGCTTTTCTCTAACATTAACTAAGATAAAAAATAAAACGCAAAAAAACAGCCAACATAAAGTTGACTGTTTTTCATGTGCCTAGCGACGTCCTACTCTCACAGGGGGAAGCCCCCAACTACCATCGGCGCTAAAGAGCTTAACTTCCGTGTTCG
>NZ_JBIWCX010000020.1:25646-56718 GCF_044761695.1 Lysinibacillus sp. NPDC097287 | reverse complement strand
CTACCGGATCTACTGGTGAATCTGGCACTACTGGTGCTACCGGCGCTACCGGATCTACTGGATCAACTGGACCCACTGGTGACACTGGACCTACCGGTGCTACTGGATCTACTGGATCTACTGGCGCTACCGGTGCTACTGGACCAACAGGATCTACCGGTGCTACTGGATCGACTGGTGACACTGGACCTACCGGCGCTACTGGATCGACTGGATCGACTGGTGACACTGGACCTACCGGCGCTACTGGATCTACTGGACCTACTGGTGCTACTGGACCTACCGGCGCTACTGGATCGACTGGTGACACTGGACCTACCGGTGACACTGGACCTACCGGCGCTACTGGATCTACTGGACCTACCGGATCTACTGGCTCAACTGGCGCTACCGGTACTACTGGATCGACTGGATCGACTGGTGACACTGGCGCTACCGGACCTACTGGACCAACGGGATCTACTGGTGACACTGGACCTACCGGTGCTACTGGATCTACTGGACCTACTGGCGACACTGGATCTACTGGCGCTACCGGTACTACTGGACCTACTGGTACTACTGGACCTACTGGTGCTACTGGAACTACTGGAACTACTGGCGACACTGGACCTACCGGACCTACTGGACCAACGGGATCTACCGGTGCTACTGGATCGACTGGTGACACTGGACCTACCGGTGCTACTGGATCTACTGGCGCTACCGGTGCTACTGGATCTACTGGACCTACTGGACCTACTGGCGACACTGGACCTACTGGATCTACTGGCGCTACCGGTACTACTGGACCTACTGGATCTACTGGACCTACTGGCGACACTGGACCTACTGGATCTACTGGACCTACTGGCGACACTGGACCTACTGGCTCAACTGGCGCTACCGGTACTACTGGATCGACTGGAACTACTGGCGACACTGGACCTACCGGCTCTACTGGACCAACGGGAACTACTGGTGACACTGGACCTACCGGATCTACTGGTACTACTGGATCTACTGGTGACACCGGACCTACCGGACCAACGGGAACTACTGGTGACACTGGTGCTACTGGACCTACCGGATCTACTGGTGACACTGGACCTACCGGTGACACTGGACCTACCGGCGCTACTGGATCGACTGGATCGACTGGACCTACCGGACCAACGGGAACTACTGGTGACACTGGTGCTACCGGACCTACTGGATCTACTGGATCTACTGGTGACACTGGACCTACCGGTGCTACTGGATCTACTGGACCCACTGGCTCAACTGGACCCACTGGATTAACTGGATCTACCGGTGCTACTGGATCTACTGGATCTACTGGACCTACTGGTGACACTGGCGCTACTGGATCAACAGGACCTACCGGATCTACTGGCGCTACTGGTGCTACTGGACCTACCGGTGCTACTGGCATTACTGGTATTACTGGGCCTACCGGTATTACTGGCCCTACTGGTATTACTGGGCCTACTGGTATTACTGGTTCTACTGGTATTACTGGTTCTACTGGTCCTACTGGTATTACTGGGCCTACTGGTATTACTGGCCCTACTGGTCCTACTGGTATTACTGGCCCTACTGGTATTACTGGCCCTACTGGTATTACTGGCCCTACTGGTATTACTGGCCCTACTGGTATTACTGGCCCTACTGGTATTACCGGGCCTACTGGACCTGCTTTTACAGAAGGCTTTTCAGCATTCAAATCATCTTTAGCCGTTACTGGATCTACAGGTATTAGTGGCTGGAGTACAGCGGCTCCTTATTTCACCACTGCTGCTTTTAATGCTACAACAGGTATATTTACAGTTCCATCAACCGGAAGATATTGTTTTGAAGCAACCATCAACTACTCTACAGCTGCAGCTATATCCCTTGGCATAGGTGCAGGTATTAATCCTACATTCGTCATTAACAGAATAACACCTACAGCGACAGATTTAATAAGTGGATTATTTCCTATAGTAAACTTAGCTGTAACATTGTTAACTATCCGAGCAGTTTTAGGGAGTGGAACCGTTACACTAGCTGGTGAAGTCCGATTGAATGCAGGAGATACAATTGGCTTAAACTACGTAGCAAACGGCTTGACTCTGGCAATTAATTTAGGGAGCACTAGCTCTAACTCTCCTGGCATTGTTTGGTCATGTCATAGAATTAATTAATGAAACCATATGAAATACATCCCTAAGAAACTTATTCTTACGGATGTATTTTTTCTATCCCTAAAAATAAGCATGTTTTGTTCTAGGGGGCTTGATTTTGAGGGAAGTTTACTACGCTCTATATCACGCTAAATTTCCTTATAGCTTTAAGTTACAATCTTATTACATAAAAAAAGTAGTACAAACCTTTGTATCAGTTTGTACTACTTTTCTTGATTGACCATGCTAATTACAAATACTGTATTTTCAATTTTGGAGCATAAATATTTCATTCAACAATTCATTTGCCACCGTTTGCCCTTGCTTGACACACTCCGGAATAGATATTCCTTCAAATGAGCTCCCTGACAGCTTCACCGTTGGGAAGTGTTCTTGTAATTCTTGCTTCACACGAGCAATTTTTTCTTCATGTCCAACTGTATATTGGGGCATTGCATTTTTCCAACGCGATACAATCGTTTCTACCGGTGCACCATCAACGCCAATTGTTTTCTTCAAATCTTGTAATACGGTCTTTTCAATCTCTGAATCAGATAACGCAACAATCGCTTCATCTCCAACACGTCCGATGTAGCTGCGCAAAAGCACATAATCTTCCGGTGTCGTATTGGGCCATTTACGATTGCTCCATGTACAGGATGTAATCGTAAAATCACTATTTCGAGAGACGAAAAACGAAAGGGCATCTAAGTCACCCAGTTGTTCCTTTTTAAAGGCCATCGTCACTGTAGCAATTGATGCTGCCTTCATCGTTTTCAACTCGGTTAGTAGATTTTGTTTACTAAATATCTTTTGCGCTACATTAAATGGTGTAGCGACTATAACAGCGTCGGCTTTTATTTGTGTGAAGTTATTTAATATTACTTGCACAGTATTGTCTTTACCATGTTCAATCTCTTCCACTTTGACGCCCTTCAACACTGTACCAGGAAGTAGTGATTCTTCTAACTTTTCGACAAGTGTTTCAAGTCCATTAGTAAATGTTTGGAAGATACCTTTATCTTTTGCAATGTGCTCGTTACTTAAAAAATTTGCTCCAGACTTTTTCATCCCTACAAGTAAACTACGATGTTTCTGCTCTAAATTAAATAGCTGTGGAAACGTCGAATACATACTCATCTGCTCGATATCCCCAGCAAAAGTTCCCGCGAGCAAAGGCTCTACAAGATTTTCAACAACCTCTGTGCCAAATCTTCTTCTGAAAAATTCACCTAAAGATTGGTCGTCAATTTGTGCAGAACGAGGAAGTACAATATCCCCGGCTGCACGAATTTTCCCACTTAGTGAAAACAATCCTGATGTTATAAATGGCGAGATATGCGGGGTTTCTCCTGACATGAGACTGCTTGGAATTGGATATAATTTACTACCTACTGCTATATAGGTTGGTCCAGCATTGCTTGTAATTAATTCATTCTCAATGCCTAAATCCTTTGCCAGCGTATACATATCATCATGACGATCAAAGAAAGATTCCGGTCCACGTTCAATGATAAATCCATTTTTTCGCAGTGTTTGGATTTTACCGCCAAGACGTAGTGACGACTCGACAAGTACGATATCTAGCGGCAATTCTTTTGCACGTGCTTCCTTTTGCATATAGAAAGCAGCTGTTAGGCCAGTTATACCGCCACCTACGACAACTACCTTTCGTCTTTTCTGAGTCACCTACATCATCACTTTCTTTTCGCTTAGCTTAGTTTTTTATGAATGGCATCCACCATTGCATCGATAAATAATGGGTGCGTGTTTGGCATAGCTGGACGATAGTAGTTTGCTCCTAGCTCATCACAAACAACTTTACATTCATAGTCATTATCGTAAAGAACTTCTAAATGCTCAGTTACAAAACCTACTGGTGTATAGACAAATGAACGGTAACCTTTTTGTTCATATAAATCACGTGTTAAATCTTGTACGTCTGGACCAAACCAAGGCTCTGGTGTTTGTCCTGCCGATTGCCAGCCAACTTCTACATTTTTTACGCCCGTTGCTTCTTGAATAAGACGAGCGGTTTCGATTAATTGATCTTCGTATGGGTCACCCATTTCTTTTACTTTCACTGGTAATGAGTGATTTGACACGATTAAGCATGCTTTTTCACGTTCTTCAGGTGACATTGCATCAAATGTTTCATTCACTTTCTCTTGCCAATATTGAATGAATTTCGGTTGGTCATACCAAGATTCCACAGAAGTAACAGTAAGACGGTCTCCCGCTGCTTCTGATGCGCGACCATTATAAGATTTAATAGAGAATGTTGAGAAATGAGGAGCTAATACAATAGAAACCGCTTCTTTAATGCCTACTGCCACCATTTCTTCTACAGCATCTTCAATGAATGGTTCAATATGTTTTAAGCCAATAAATAATTTATATTCTACTTCATCTTGAACTTCATTTAATCGTGCGCAAAGAGCTTCAGCTTGTGCTTTTGTTGCTTCTGCAAGAGGTGATAAGCCACCGATTGCCTCATAACGGCTACGTAAATCTTCTAGATGCTCAGCTGAAGGCTTTCGTCCATGACGAATATGTGTGTAGTATCGTTCGATGTCTTCTTCTTTGTAAGGTGTTCCATAAGCCATTACTAATAAACCTTTAACTTCTTTCATTAATCTTTCACCTCTATATAATAGTTAAACTCCGATTCGGGTACATTTTTTGTACATATTGTGACAAAAACAAATTGCGCTAGTTACGCGCAATTTGTTTGATTTTTATGCTTGTGCTTTAATTTGCTGTGCACTGTATTCGTGAATAAGTGTAGTTAAACGTTTCAATACGTCTGGATCTACTTCAGGGAATACACCATGACCTAAATTGAAAATATGACCAGGAACTTCTAGACCTTGGTCAATAATATCCTTCGTACGTTTTTCTATAATTGACCAATCTGCAAGCAATAACGATGGGTCTAGGTTACCTTGCACTGGCTTTGTAATGCCTTTTGCACGTGCTTCTCTAATAGGTAAACGCCAATCTAAGCCGACAACGTCGAGTGGTAAGTCATGCCATTCATTTACTAAATGACTTGCACCAACACCAAATTGGATTAGTGGTACATTTTCTTTTCTTAATTCTCCGAAAATGCGAGTCATAATCGGTTTAATGAATATTCGGTAATCCTCAACACTTAATGCGCCTACCCACGAGTCGAAAATTTGGATGGCTTTTGCACCCGCTTCAACTTGTGCAGCGATATCTGCAATAATCATATCTGCAAGCTTATCCATTAATGCAAACCATGCTTGTGGTTCTGACACCATAAATGATTTTGTTTTATTATAATTTTTAGAAGGGCCGCCTTCAATCATATAGCTTGCTAGTGTGAAAGGTGCTCCAGCAAAGCCGATTAACGGTACATTTAGCTGTTCTTCTGTTAATAGTTTAATTGTGTCTAAAACGAAAGGAGTATGCTCTTTTGCATTAAACTCACCTAATTTTTCGACATCTGCTACTGTACGAATTGGATTTGAAATAACAGGACCAATACCTGCCTTAATTTTCACGTCAATGCCGATACCCGGTAGTGGCGTCACAATGTCTTTATACAGAATAGCTGCATCTACATTATAATTTTCCACTGGTAAACGTGTGACATACGCACAAAGTTCAGGTTGGTGTGTAATTTCCTCTAAAGAGTATTTTTCTTTTATTGCACGATATTCTGGTTGTGAGCGTCCTGCTTGGCGCATATACCAGACTGGTGTATGTTCTGTTCGTTCTCCACGTGCAGCACGCAGAAGTGTATCATTAAATGTTGTCATGAACATTTCCTTCCCCTCGGTTAAAATTATCCAAATATTTTATCATTTACCTCTAATTATTGATATCCGTTATCAATAGTAAACGCTTCCTTAGCCATTGTATAGTTTTCCAAGTGAAATGTCATAAAATTGTTCTTTCTACTATCCTTCTTTTTTGACAAAGCGTTAGACATGAATTTAAATGGATATAATCATTGTATTGTGAATATTTAGAAGGAGGACGTTAATTATGCATATTTATTTAACTTCTGGTACAGCTGAATTTATGGAACAAGTAAAAAATAAATATCCAAAAGAGCACATGATTTTAATCCATGGCGATGGGAACTCTGTACTCATTCATGAAACAGAGGGCAAATCTGTATTTGCGACGCCTCGTAAATTTGAAGTGCTAGATTCCACAAATGTTTTAGAAGATCGAGGCTTCTTTGTGTTCAACAATATTCCTGTAACCGATGAAGGTCGTCCTGTGTTTGAGCATCGCTTTTTAAATCGCGAAGGTGCCATTGAAAATGAACCTGGTTTTGTTGCCTTCCGATTACTACGTCCATTAAACGGTGACACCTATATTGTTTTGACACAGTGGAATGGTCCTCATTCATTTGAAGCATGGAAACGTTCTCAGGCCTTTAAATCAGCTCACTCAGATCGTAAAGAAACTGCTACAACAGGCGTACGTCAGCAAAATATTTTCTCTGCTGCATCCTACGTAACCACTTATACTGTTGCAAAAAAAGAAGAAGAGGAATAACCCAACAAGTCCCTTCTTGTCTAAGCGGGACTTGTCTTATTATATTGACGTAAAGGAGTCCTAACATTGAACCAATTATTACTTAAAAAGATTGATGCCCATTTTGAAGAAATGCAAAAAATCCGTCGCCATCTTCATATGCATCCAGAGCTAAGTTTCCAAGAAAAAGAAACAGCAAAGTACATAGCAAATTTTTATAAAGAACTTGGCGTCCCTATAGAAGAAAATGTTAGTGGTTATGGTCTTATCGCACGTATTAATGGAAATAAGCCAGGTAAAACAATTGCCTTACGTGCTGATTTTGATGCTTTACCCATCCAGGACGCAAAAGACGTACCTTATAAATCAACAGTACCTGGCGTTATGCATGCTTGTGGTCATGATGGTCATACAGCTACTCTATTAATTATTGGTAAATTGTTATGGGAAGTGCGTGATGAATTAGTGGGCAACTATATTCTAATACATCAGCATGCAGAGGAAACTGACCCAGGTGGTGCTATAGGAATGGTGAAGGCTGGCGTTTTACAAGGGGTAGATGCGATATTTGGCACACACTTATCGTCCAACCACCCAACTGGTACAATTGGCTACCGTGTCGGACCAATGATGGCTGCTGTGGATAGCTTTGACATGAAAATCCAAGGTAAAGGCGGTCACGGTGCCCAACCTCATCAAACAAAAGACGCTATCGTGATTGGCTCACAGCTTGTCATGAACCTTCAGCAACTTGTTGCTCGTCGTGTGGCACCAACAGAATCAGCAGTGGTAACTGTCGGTTCTTTCGTTGCGCAAAATGCCGATAATATTATTGCAGATTCAGCTTACCTAAATGGTACCGTTCGTACTTTCAATAAGGATGTACGTGCCACAATTGAACGCGAATTCAAACGTATTATTCAAGGAACTGAAATTGCTCATGATTGTACTATTGAATTAGACTATCGGCGTGGATATCCCGCTATTGTCAATCATGAAAAAGAAACATTATTTGTACGTGATATTGCACAGGATATTTGTGATGTATTTGAAATGGAGCCGACAATGGGAGGAGAGGACTTTTCTTATTATTTAGAAGAAAAGCCAGGTACTTTCTTCTTTACTGGTGCTGCACCAAAAAATTATGCTCCTCACCACCATCCTGAGTTTGATATCGATGAAAAAGGTATGCTCGTTGCAGCCAAAGTGTTGTTAACGGCCGCTCTTGACTACCAATTAGCAGATTAAAAATTAAAAGCTCATTTTCACCAGTACATTTGGTAAAAATGAGCTTTATTTTACTTAATGAATGTCGCACATGAGCGTTACTTAGTACTAACTGAGCGATAACACCCGCTGCCTGAGCGTTTCTCTGCCTTAACCGAGCGATAGCAACTGCTACCTGAGCGTTTCTCTGCTTTAACCGAGCGGTAACAACTGCTACCTGAGCGTTTCTCTGTTTTACCCGAGCGGTAACAACTGCTTCCCGAGCGTTCCTCTGCCTTAACCGAGCGGTAACACCCGCTGCCTGAGCGTTTCTCTGCCTTAACCGAGCGATCACAACTGCTACCTGAGCGTTCCCCTGCCTTAACCGAGCGGTAACACCCGCTACCTGAGCTTTCCTCTGCCTTAACCGAGCGATAGCAACTGCTACCTGAGCATTCCCCTGCCTTAACCGAGCGATAGCAACCGCTACCTGAGCGTTTCTCTGCTTTAACCGAGCGGTAACACCCGCTGCCTGAGCGTTTCTCTGTTTTACCCGAGCGGTAACACCCGCTACCTGAGCGTTCCTCTGCCTTAACCGAGCAACAACACCCGTTACCCCAGCTACCCCCGTCCAATCTATTGCCTCATGACTTTGTCATCTTAGCAGTCAATTCACTCACAATAATAATTACGAGAATAGTGATAAAGAACATCGGCTGCATAATACCACACAGCCCTACAATAATAGCTTGAACAATCATCGCTAGTCGGACGATTTGCTGTACGGCTATCTTCCTTGAATTATCAGGTTGTGGATATAGCATGTCCATACGGAAGTCTCCGCCTGATAATAGCGCTTGCTTTAATTGAATAGTTGTTGCAAAACTTAATGCAGCAGCAACAATCCATACCACAATAGGAATATCCACGAATGCCACAATAATAGCTGAAATAGCTGTTAAACGTACCCATAAATAAAAGTGATCATCTGTACGGATAAATGTACGGAATACTAAATATTTCTGTGCATTCCCTTTCGAATATGGCACAAATTTATACAACCAATCAAGCCAGATGCGGTGCCGAATACTACCATGCAAATGTGGTACATCTGTAAAATAATTAGCAAAACGATAAAAGCTCATCATACGATTTTGTTCAAGCTTCACAAAATGTTCGTATGGAACCGGTTCGCCAACGCATTTCTTACGGAACACTACTACATAAACACAGGCAATTACGGTCAACACAAATGCTAAAACAAGTTGTGTATGTAGCCCCATATAAACCGCAAGCGCAAATATAATAGCACGTATAAATCTATCTCCCCAGATAAAATGTCCACGTGCACTATAACGATAGCTAAATTCCCCTTGTACACTCAAATATTTCAACACTACAATCAAGATAAACATTGCCCAAATTTCAAATGTTGTTAATGCTGTAACAGCCTTTAACAACGGTATACTAATAATGTAAACAATCGCTACTAACCACACCTGTGACCAAAACGTCCAAGCAAGTGCCTTTTTAAAGTACTGCGGCATTTTCGATTCTAACGGTAATAAATACACTTGGTCTGGCTCACGCAGTAAAGTTGTTGGGCGGCTAAATGCTAAAATAATACCAACAATGACCGCAATTAACGTCTGCGCAGGAAAATCAGTAGATACTACCTTTAACCATTCACTATATTGATAGCCCCCTGCACCAACAAGAAACACTAGTACAATTGCAATATGCCCTGTAAAGATAAACTGCATATACTTTTGCACTTCACTGATATAGTGCACGAAGCGCGAAGACCACACATCACGCAAGTTATTCATTGTCCTGCTCCTTCGTCATCGCAATATATAAATCATCTAAAGTTGCGTTCGGCATCCCGAAAGCTTTACGAAGGTCTGCCATCGTTCCTTGTGCACGCACACGCCCCTCATGCAATAAAATAATACGATCACAATGTTTTTCAGCCGTCGATAAAATATGCGTCGACATTAAGATAGAAGCGCCCTCTTTTTTCTTTTCATCCATTTGATCGAGTAATGATTGAATACCTAATGGATCCAAACCAACAAACGGCTCATCAATAATATAAAGACTTGGATTTACTAAAAAGGCACACATAATCATTACCTTTTGGCGCATCCCTTTAGAAAAATGAGAAGGAAACCAATTTAGGCGCTTTTCCATACGAAATTCTTTTAATAAAATCTCAGAACGAGCGGCAAGCGTTGCCTCATTCAAACCATACGCCATCGCTGTTAATTGTAAATGTTCACGCAGTGTCAATTCATCATATAATACTGGCGTTTCGGGTATATAAGAAAACGCAGTACGATACTTGTCCATATTTTCTTTTAGCGTTACACCATTTAAACGAATGTCGCCTTCTTTCGGCAGCATCGTTCCAATGATATGCTTAATCGTTGTACTTTTCCCTGCACCATTTAAACCAATAAGTCCGACAAGTTCCCCTTTTCCAATCGTAAACGATAAATCTTTAATAACAGGCTTTCTTGTATAGCCACCTGTTACCTGTTGAACTTCTAATACCGCCATGCCATTCACTCCTCTTCTTAGTTTTCATTTTATCAAAAATTAGCAAATGATTCAGTTATGAGTGTGATAAAATAAAGTGAAACTTCCATAAACGGGGACATGTTTTCCCCATTTATGCTTAGCTAAACCAACCGGACTCTTAGTTTCTGTTTGAGTGGGATTAGCTTACCTATATAATAAGGGGGATATTACTATGAGCGATTGCCTATTTTGCAAAATCATTGATGGATCAATTCCAAGTACAAAAGTTTATGAAGACGACCACGTATATGCCTTCACAGACATTTCACCTGTAGCAAAAGGTCACACATTATTAATTCCTAAGCATCATTGCAAAGATCTTTTCGAAATGCCAGAGGATGTTGCACGCAATTTATATGCAGCAGCACCAAAAGTGGCAAATGCTATTAAAGCTGCATTCAACCCAATTGGCATGAATACAATTAATAATAATGGTGAGGCAGCAGGGCAAACTGTTTTCCACTACCACTTACATTTTATTCCGCGCTACGACGAAAAAGAAGGACTAGCTTTAAAATGGCAAACACAAAGTTATACTGCTGAACAACTAGTAGAAGTAGCTGAAAGCATTAAAGCTCACCTTTAAATTTCAGATTACTATATTGCAAATCTACACGTTTTAGCGTAAAATCACAGATAAGTTTCGCTAACGGTCACGAGGATACGTTAGGAGACAAAGAGATTAGACAGAATAGTCGAGGAGAGATGAGAAATGAATACGAAAAACTTAGTATTAATGGCACTTTTAGTAGGTGTCGGCGCTGCACTTTATGTGGTCACACCGGGTATGGTGAATGGTATGAAACCAGACTTTATGTTAACAATGATGTTTATCGGGATTTTACTATTCCCTACGGTAAAGGAAACATTCTTACTTTCATTAGCTACAGGTGTGTTATCTGGTTTGTTTACAACATTCCCAGCAGGTCTAGTTCCAAATATTATCGATAAAGCTGTGACTGGCTTTGTATTTTTAGCAGTAGTTGTTGTACTGAAAAAAGTTGTGAGCAATATCGCAGTGTCAGCTGCATTAGTTGGTTTAGGGACAATTTTATCTGGTGGTGTTTTTCTATCAGTTGCACTATTTGTATTTAATGCAAACGTAGGTGCAACATTCGCCGTATTATTCGCAGGCGTTGTATTACCAGCAGTTGCATTTAACGTTGTAGCATTCGTGATTATTTATCCGATTGTCACAAAATTAGTGAGACGTTCTAAATTCAGCACAGCCATTTCACAAGCTTAAACATTCAAGAAGCTAACCGGTGATGTAAAATCACTCGGTCAGCTTCTTTTTTCGTTTTGCAAATGGATAATTCATGGTTTAATAGTAGATAATACAACAAATATAGAAATGAGGGCAATAATCATGAAAGCAAAACCTTTTTTAATCGGATTAACAGCTGGAATCGTTGGTGGAACAATTGCTGTTCTATTTTCAACACCGCAATCAGGGCAACAATTACGTTCAACTTTGAAATCAAATACTGATAGCACAAAAGAAAAATTGCATGACGTTAAATTGCAAGTTAACAACGTCAAACAGTCTGTAAGTACTCTAACAAACGAGGCGAAAAATAATATACCTCAAATAATAAATGATTTGAAACAGTCAATTAATACCTTTTCTACAGAAATCGAACCAACAAAAAATAACTTACAACAAGAAATCGAAGCGTTACAGAATTCAATCAGCGTAATCGAGAAAAATATCGCACAATACACTGACAAAAAGAATAATACCCAAGAAAATTAAGTAGTCTTAATTACCTTTATTTTTCCGAAACAAATCATATTAATATTAAAAAATATAAATATATGAGTATATTTCACTCACATTTCAATTTTTCAATTTTTCTAACTTTAAACTTTTTTCCTTTATTGCTATAATATTTCTAAAATGTTAAAGAAAGCAGTAGGTGATGGCTTTGTCAGAGGAATTATACACTCAAAAAGAAGCAATGCTTTACAGTCAAAGAATTGCACAATTATCAAAAGCTTTATGGAAAGCAGTTGAGAAAGATTGGCAACAATGGATTAAACCCTACGATTTAAACATTAATGAACACCACATTTTATGGATTTCTTATCATTTAAAAGGTGCTTCTATTTCTGACGTAGCGAAATTCGGCGTCATGCACGTCTCAACAGCGTTCAACTTCTCAAAAAAATTAGAGGAACGTGGATTATTAACATTTTCTAAGCGCGATGATGACAAACGCAATACGTATGTAGAGTTAACAGAATCAGGAATTGAACTCATCATTGAAATGAACAGCAATTATCATAATACCTATCATTCTGTACTAGAAGGTTCTTTAGCTTTAAAAGACTTATATGGTCGTTTCCCAGAGTTTTTAGATGTAATGGCCGTTATACGTAACATTTATGGAGAAGATTTCATCGATATTTTCGAACGTTCATTCCAAAACTTCCGTGATTCCTTTGACACACTTGAGCAACGATCACCCGTAAAAGGTTAATAATAAATAACATAAGCTGTCCAATAGGTCTGATTAGACTGGACAGCTTTTCTTATAAAAAAGTATCATTTCAATCTCTATACATGCATACGCACAATAAGGAGTTGTCTCAAATGCTTTTGAGATATCTCCTTTTCTTGCATTTTTATATAAATCGCTCTACATTAATATAATACATTGCCTTTATGGAGCTGACATATTATGCATTGCTGGAAAATATTAAACATACAACATCAATACGGCACTACACGCATTATTTTATTGGGTGTCAGTATTTTTTTATCCGTCTTTTCAACATCTTATGTATTACTTAATCTAACACATGATGAATATTTTACAGACCGTTACCTATGGCTATTTGTCATTGCAGTACTGGCACTATATCCAGTGCATAAATTTGTGCACTTTATGGCACTGTACGATTTGCGTCAGCATCTTACATTACGTATACGTGTTCAATTTTATTTTATTCCGGTACTTCATATGCGTCTACGTGAACCCATATCTAAAAACCGCTATATTTTTGCATTACTAACGCCATTTATCTTCTTAAATGCGCTAATACTTTCGGGAACATTACTACTCCCATCCTATACACATTATGGCACGCTACTTTTAGCTTATCATTGCGGTCTATGTTTAATAGATATACTTTATGTGAAATACTTATGGAAATCACCAAAAGACGCACAAATCGAAGAAACACCGAAAGGCTATGAAATTTTGGTTCCACCAACAATTAGTTGAGCTACTTCTACTTGTATTTTGTTTACCATGTTTGATATGCTTATAAGTACTGAAAGAGGGGAGGAATAGACTTGCTGTTAACAATCGTAGTTCTATTCTCGGTATTCTATTTATTTCAAATTAATCGCATGACCTATGCACTGTGCATGCGACGTGAAATTCCCGAAGAAAACCAGCCAAAAATATTCCGAACAATAAATATACTTATTACGATTTTACTTATTTCATTTTATGTAGAAGTTTTATTTGCGGTATAATTGTTCCATTAATAGGAGAAAGCTAAGGATATCCATATCCTTAGCTTTCTATTGTTTAAACTAGTACAAGAATGCTGCACCAACGATAATTAGTAAAATGAATAACACAACTAATAAAGCAAAGCCTGAGCCTGAACCGTAGCCGCCGCCGCCGCCATATCCACCGCTGCTCATAACCTCACCCCCCTTCTTTTCTCTATCCTATGCGCATTGGATTTTGAAATTTAGGCGATACACAAGGGGGAACCATTTTGTTTTTAAATCGTTTATGTTATAGTAAAAATTGCAAGAAATGAGAGTTGGGAGAGAATATCCATTATGAAAAAGACAGTCTTAACATTAACATTAGCTGCATCAGTTTTAGCGCTTGGTGCTTGTAGTAGCGCTGAAGACAAAGCTTTAATCACTTCAAAAATAGGTGATATTTCAGTTTCAGACTTCAACGAAACAGCAAAAAGTTTAACAGGCTCTATTGTTTTACAACAAATGGTGACTGATAAAGTATTAGCTGACAAATATGAAGTAACTGATGATGAAATCAAAGAACAATTTGATGCAGTTAAAGCACAATTCGGAGATTCTTTTGCACAAGCGCTTGCAGCAAGTGGCCTTACAGAAGACAGCTTTAAAGAATCTTTACGAGTTACGATTCTTCAAGATAAAGCTTTAAAAGATCAAGCTATTAAAGAAGAAGATGTAAAAAAACATTACGAGCAAATGAAAACAGAATTAAATGGTCGCCACATTTTAGTGGAAGACGAAGCAACTGCTAAAGAAGTCATCGAAAAAATTAAAGGTGGCGCTTCATTTGGAGATGTAGCGAAAGAATACTCATCTGATACTGGTTCTGTAGATAAAGGCGGCGAGCTTGGTTGGTTCTCAGTAGGTGCGATGGTGGACGAGTTCAACGATGCTGCATATGAACTTGAATTAAACACGTTAAGCGAACCTGTGCAATCGAGTTTCGGCTATCATGTCATTGAAATCACTGATAAACGTGACGTGAAAGATGTCGGCACATTCGAAGAAGAAGAAGATGCTATCCGTCAAAGCATGATTGGCAGATTAACAGCAACTGGCGAAGATAAGGTACTTCTTAGAGATATTATTGCAAAAATGGCAAAAGAAGCTGAGTTCAAAACATCTGATAAAGATTTAAAACCAGCTTTAGAATACTTAACAACAACAAGTGAAGAAGAAGCTGCTGCTGCAGAAAAAGCTGCTAAAGAAGAAGCTGAAAAGGCTGAAAAAGAAGATAAAGAAGATAAAGAAGAAAAATAATTTCAAGCCTTTATACGAAAAAGGAGTACGCCAGCAAATGTTGGCGCACTCCTTTTTTTAGTCGATATTTGGCTTATAAAATGAGCGGTTATCCAGTGGGAATAGACGCTCTGTAAATTCTCCGGGAGATGTTTTACCAAGTGCACGAGTGAGCATATTCATCTTCGCATCTATATTATCGATATAATGCAAGATTTCCGCCTCCTGAATCATCGGCTTTTTCGGACTGCCCCACTCTTCTTTACCATGATGCGATAATACAAGATGTTGCAACAACATGACCTCTTCGCCTTCGATTTCAAGCTCGCTAGCTATTTTGGCAATTTCGTTAACCATAATTGTTATATGACCGAGTAAGTTACCTTCAACTGTGTACATTGTTGCCACAGGACCCGATAATTCAATCACTTTACCGATATCATGCAAAATAATACCCGAATACAATAAATCTCGATTTAATGTTGGATATAAATCAGCAATTGCCTTCCCAAGCTTTAACATCGACACCATATGATCGAGTAATCCTGATGCATAATCATGATGATTTTTCGTAGCTGCCGGGAAAACTAAAATGGCATCTTGATGTTTTTTTATGGCTGCACGCGTAATACGTGATATGTTTGGATTTTTTATATCGAAGAAGAATTGATTTAATTCCTCATAAAGTTGTTCTTTCGGTGTTGCAGCAGATGGTACTAAGTCATTTATAGAAATACCTTCCTCTGACTTCACAACACGAATCGTCTTAATGCGTAATTGGTTTTTCCCACGGTAGTCATGAATCTCGCCACCTACACGCACAATCGCTTCTGGATGATACGTTTTTTCATGTTCTTCATTCGTATCCCAGAGCTTTGCCTCAATATCTCCGCTTTTATCTTGTAATAACAGTGACATAAATGGCTTCCCGACAGTTGTTACCCCTTTTGTCGCTTGCTTAATAAGTAAAAATTGATCAACTGGTTCTCCTGCTTGGAGCGTCGTAATTCCATTCACGTTGACGTCACTCCCCTTTCCTTTGCTAGTGCTTCTAGATCGACAATTTGCTCTTTTTGCCAAAACTCGAGCATCGCTTCATGACAAGTAAAATATAATATTTGACGATTACATCCTACTTCTTTCATTAATTGTACCATTTTGTTTGTACGGTTTCGATCAAAATGGACAAATGGATCGTCCATAATAAACGGAAATGGTGCAGTTGTCGCAAGGGTTTGTGCAAGTGCCATGCGCAATGCAATATAAGCTTGCTCCTTTGTTGCCTGCGATAACTCTGCAACATGATAACGTAAACCCGTGATTGCTCGAGCCTCGAAAAAGCCTTCCTCAGTTATCGAAAGCTTTTCATAGCGCCCCCCCGTTAACGTTTTAAAGATCATAATTACTTGCGCAAGTACATGCGGCAACTTTTCTTCACGTAATTGGAATAACGACTTATGGATCGCTGTCGCTAACGCTTTTTGTACCGCCCACTGCTCTATTAGCTGTTGCAGAATTGCCTTTTCCTGTTCAAATTGCTGTAGAAGCTCACCATACTTCTCATCGTTTAATAACTGTTCTTTTTGCATTTGTAATGACGCTCGTTGTTCTAAGCAGGCATCAACTTGCTGCTGTAGCTCTCCACGTGCCTCTTCTATTGTTTTAGTCTTTACATCTAGTTGATCCTTACTAATAGGTACAGAAACGTGCAATGTGTCTAGTGAAGCTAACTGACTTTTCACAGTTTGCAACTCAGCTATCAATTGTTGATGTTGTTCAAATTCAGCAAATGCCTCATAATAGGCAACTTCCTCTTGCACATTTGCTACTTTAAATAATTGCTCAATTTCATCTTCATAGTTTGTGATTAATGGCTGACTTTCTTGAACCTGTTGCAAAAGCGTTGCAAGTTGCTCTTTTGTTTGTGACATTGTCTGCAGATCTTGTTGTGCTGCTAGATACGTTGAACGTAAATGCATGAAAATTTCTTGTTCACTATAGCTCTCTCCCAGCACTTGCTGTAGTTGTTCATAAAGTTCCTTTTTTCGAGTTTGTACTTCTTTTAGGAGCTTTACTGTGCTTGTCTTTTTTGTCGCTAACTCCTGAGCGCTACGAATACGCATAAATAGCTCTGGCAGCAAAGGCTTTGCTATAGTCCCATCTACTTTGAAACGCTGTAAAAAGCGTTGTAGCAGTTGTACCGCTTCACCTATGACCTGCTCTAACTGTTGAATTTTATGCTCAAGCTTCGCATATTTTCGCTCTTTCTCCTGTTGCCTCTCGTTCGTAAGCAGCTGTTGATCTTCAAGTCGTTGTTTTTTCGAGAGAAGTATGTGGACGATATTTTCCTGTTGCTCTAAATCACGTAATACTCGCGCGTTATTTTCATTTGGTGTTTCTTCTGCACTTTTTACATTTTTTAAAAATAAAATCAGCAAAATGGTCATTGCTACACCAATAACCAAAACGGCAATATTCTTTTGCGACACACCGTATACCGCTGCAAGTAGACTCATCACTAGTGCAACGAATATAAGTAACACAGGTTGCTTTTGCTTAGATCGTTGTGACCTCATTTGTCGCAATTGTTCTAGCTTTTTCTGTTGTTGTGGCCACTTTGCTAAAATATGTTCTTCATCCGCAGTTAATGCATCCTGTGCATATTGCTTTTTTTGCCCGGCAATCGCTTCTAATTCTTCATGTGTTTGCTCTAACGTACGGAGATGGAACTTAAGTTCTTCTTCAGCATCAATTAAAGCTACTAACTGTTGCTGATACTCCTCTTCCTGTTGCAATGAAACAGTTTCTTCAAGCAGTGCTTGCTGTGATGATTTTTCCTGTATTCCTAATAAACGAAACTGCGCTTCAATATTTTGCTCTAATAAAAAAAGTTCATCGCCTAACTTTTGTTCTTTAGCAAGTAGCTGATTCCAAGATGCTTCTCGGTGCAACAGTCGAGCCATCTCATCAATCGACTGCTCATTAACGGTTTGTTGTAGTTTTTTTTGCAACACTTGGTACTGCTCGTTTAGTTTTGAGACTTGTAACGTTTCGTGTGTCAAGCGATCCTTCAATTGTTCGTACCGTCTTATTCCTTCTGCTGGGAAATGACTTTGAGCATAATTTTTCAAGGTATATTTTAACGTCTGTTGTTTTTCCATAAGAGGCATCGCTTGTTTCAAAACAGTAAGCTGTTGCCAGTCTTTTTGTATCACTTCCTGCTGTCCATTTAATTCGTCTAGTCTTTGCCCAAGTTGTTGTAATTTGAGTGACTTTTCTTCAAACGTATTAATCGCTGCCTGTTCTTGCTTGATTTTCTTTTCAAGTTGCTTAATCTGCTCGATTTTTTGATTTATTTGCGGTAGCTTACCAGATTTTTTAAATAATTCTCCGGCGTCTTTTTCTAATTTCTTTTCAATGACTGATAATTGCTGAACACCTGTTGTACCAGAAGCGAGCAGTAAATGCGTTAATTCTTCTTCTGACATTTTTTCAATACCTTGTAATTCATGAATGGAAAATGCGAAAACTGCTTCAAAAGATGCTCTAGAATATCCGTACAATAATTTGGCTAACAGTTCATCATGCCCCTTGGTACCGTCCTCACAGTAAACCGTTACATCTCCAGCAGCTTTTCCTCTAACACGCTCAATCGTACATTCTCCGTAAATTGGGTGGCTAATTGTAAGCTGTCCACCAAATTTAGTCGATGTTTTCGGTTCATATTTTTGCTGTGTCTGCTGCCTGGTTGGAAAACCAAAAAGCATCTGTATAATAAATTGTTGAATCGTTGTTTTACCTGCCTCATTCATACCATAAAAAATTGTGACACCATCATGTATGGAAAGCGTGACATTTTCATGTTTCCCAAAACCGTAAATTTGGATTTTTTTGATTGATAGCATGTGCCTACTCACGCCCTTTGAATTTCGTCTACTAACAGTGCTTGCGCATTTATTTTTAATTGCTCAATATCCTGCTCGGTTAAAGGCTCTACAAAACGTGCGCCACCCGCGTGTTGATACAAGTCCTTTAAGACATCTTTCCACTCTGGGATACCCCATTGCTCTATTAAATTTATCACAGAATCCGTAGCAACAGTAGGCTCATAAGTAGTCGCTGTCGTTGTATCTAACGTTAACTTTTGTACCCAGCACATCGGTTCAATATGTTCTTCTGCTTCGCGAATTGTTTCAAGCCATGCCTCTACTGATGCATGCTCAAAAAGAGATGCTGCCTGCTCATCAATGTTGGTCAAATGAAGTTCTACCACAGACGCACCATACTCCTGACGATTTTTCGCTAATGCCTCTTCACATTTTGTCAGTAATTCATTTGCATGTAAAACATCGCTACAGTCCACCTCTACGGTGTTATATACAACAGCTGATGTTGGCACAAATGTTAAGTTCACTTCAGTTTGAGATAATGTCACATCATAAAAGCCCTTGACCCCCTGTTCCTTCCGATGACGGCTTTGAATATTCCCTGGATAAACAATTGGAGGTTGCTGATGCAAGTGCTGACGTTTATGGATATGCCCAAGCGCCCAGTAATGATAATTTTTATCGAGTAACTGCTCCTTTTTAAATGGCGCATAAACAGCATGTGTTGTATCACTCGCTTCACTACCATGTAACATTCCAATATGAATGGTATTCGTATCCTGCGCTACTGGATAGGTATCCGTCATCGCTGTAGTCACATGACGCTCCCCGTAACTAAATCCATAAACATTTACCTGTTGTCCTCGAATTTTCAGTTGCACGATGCTTGTTTCTGCAGGTAATTCATAAACATTGCTAGGTAGTGCAAAACGTGTCCAGGAACCGCTTAAATGATCGTGATTACCATAAGATAGAATAACAGGTATGTTGTGATGAAACAGCGTTTCCATTGCAGTCTGAAAACGACGCTGTGCTTGCAAGCTACGATTTTCACCATCATAAATATCCCCAACAATTAATAGAAAATCAGGTTTTTCTTCAACTGCCTTGTGAATAATTTTGTCAAAAGCTTCAAATGTACTTTCTCGGATTTTTTTCAAGTTCTGCTCTGGCAAGCCAAATAACCCTTTAAACGGACTGTCTAAATGTAAATCTGCCATATGATAAAAACGAATTGTTGACATCCAATCACCTCAAAAAATTCAAATAAATTAAGTCCCAGCGTATTTCCGTCCAGATTTCAAATTGCCCAAGTGTCATTTGAAATCACTCAAAAAAGCGAATACTTGTTCTAATTTTATCATAGTTAGTTTCAGATTAAAAATATATTCAAACAATATTTCCCATCATAGTTACAATATTTTTTCTTTTTTTTATAAATCGTCTAAATATTCACTAGATATGCAGTGAAGTTTATAATTCTTCTATGTATAATAGAAATATCTTCAAGCAAAGGGTGGGGTTTAATTATGGAGAATTACCGTTTTACGGCTTTTGAGAAAACTGGGGAAACATTGTTTGATGAAACTTGGACATTTGAAAACGACGTGGTTGCCAAACAAAATGGGCAACAGCAAATCGAAGAAAAAGGCGTCGCTGAAAAAACACATCGTCTTGTGAATGCATCAGGCAAATTAATTTTATTCCACGTATAAACAATTTAGGAATAAATAAAGGCACGTACTCTATTGAGCTACGTGCCCTTTTTAATAACTTACTTTCCTGCAAAGACTGGAGTTCTCTTTTCAATAAAGGCTTTAATGCCCTCTAAATGATCTGTTGTTTTCCGCATAGCAGATTGTCCCTCTGCCTCCATTGCTAATATACTTTCTAGCACCGGTAAGTTCTGAGCATGCAAAATCTGTTTTGTCTTGATCATTGCAGCGATTGGTGACGCAATCATTTTACCAACAAGCTGGTCTGCTACGGCAAATACAGTGCCATCTGGTGCCACATAATCTATTAAGCCAACCTCTTGTGCTTCTGTAGCCGTTAGTACTTTACCTTCCCAAATCATTTGCTTCGCCTTCACATTACCTACACGTTCCTTCATAAAGAAGTGACCGCCACCATCAGGAATTAAACCGATACCTATAAAGTTCATCGCAAGTTTACTATTTTCGCAAGCAACGACAATATCTGCACCTAGCGCTAAACTAAAGCCTAATCCTGCTGACGCACCGTGTACTGCTGCAATCACGATCATTGGTAGTTGATAGTAGGCCTTCACAATACGAGTTAGGCATACCATTGCCGCATCAATATCCATTGGCTGATTTGGGTCTACCATCGCTTTAATATCCCCGCCTGCTGAAAAGACCTTGCCTTCCCCCCGAATAACAAGTACTTGAATATCCGTATCATGTTGCAATGCTTCAAAGCACTGCGCGAGTTCTTCCATCATCACCGTATCCATGGCATTCATAGCAGCCGGTCGATTGAGTGTTAACGTAGCACGACGATCTAATTTTTCTAATTTAATTGTTGAAAATTCCATTCCTACACCCCCTATAAATGGGTTCATCACCATAACTTTGGGTTGATTTCCGTTCCAGCTGGCGCTTTCCGGGGGGGCGTCCGATGAGCCGCTTCACTCGCACGCTCGCTCCAGGGTCTCATCTAGGACGCTAATCCCCCAGGAGTCGCCAGCCTCCACTTCAATCAACGAGCGTTCTAATATCGTGATGCCCTTTGTCATCCCCTAATTTTGATGATGAACCAAAAATGAACATTCATTCAATAATTACTATTCGTGTTTTTCTTTAATATCCCTTCTTTCCTACTCAAAATAATTCTATTTATGCTATATTAAATGACGAACATTGAATTAAAGGTGGTAAATTATTGTGACACAAAAAGATTATCGTGTTTTACTTTTTTATAAATATATTGCTATTGAAGACCCTGTTTCCTTTGCAGCTGATCACTTAGCGATTTGTAAAGATATTGGGCTACTGGGACGTATTTTAGTTGGCCACGAAGGTATTAATGGCACAGTTTCAGGTACAATCGAGCAAACCGATGCTTACATGAACCATATGAAAGCTGATGCTCGTTTTAAAGATATTATGTGGAAGATCGATATGGTAGAGGGGCATGCTTTCAAAAAAATGCATGTGCGTCCACGCCACGAGATTGTTCATCTTGGTCTAGAAAATGATATTAATCCTTTAGAGATTACAGGCGATTATTTATCACCAAAAGAATTTATGACTCGTATGCAAGAAGATAATACGATAGTGATTGATGCACGTAACGACTATGAATTCGATTTAGGTCATTTTCGTGGTGCCATTCGCCCAGACATCGAAAATTTCCGTGATTTACCGGCTTGGATGGAAGAACATAAGGCGGATTTCGACGGCAAGAAAATTTTAACGTATTGCACAGGTGGTATTCGTTGTGAGAAATTTTCTGGTTGGCTAAAACGTGAGGGCTACGGTGAAAGTGTTGGCCAATTACATGGTGGTATTGCAACCTATGCGAAAGATCCAGAAGTAAAAGGTCAATTATGGGATGGGCAAATGTTTGTCTTTGACCGTCGTCGTACTGTGCCGATTAACCAAGTGGAACACGTAATTGTCGGTAAAGACTTTTTCACAGGTGAGCCAACGGAGCGTTATACAAATTGTGCCAACCCTGAATGTCATAAATTGATGCTTTGCGAGGAAAAACACGAGACATTTTATATGCGTAGTTGCTCAGACGATTGTCGCCGTGCCAAACGTAACTTCTTTGTAGAGGAAAACAATTGGACACCAGAGCAAATTGAAGAACAAATTACTTTAATCCAAGAACGTCAAAAAACTTCAGTTTAATATACATTGAAATTGGGGCTATCCAATAAGCCCCTTTATGCAGAACAACTAGCTTTCTATATGGTAAAAATCCGCTTCGCTTACCGCGGGAGTCTACGCGGATTTCTACCTGTATATCCAAAAAACTGCATACTATTTTCTTTTAGGACGGCTCCACTTTTCTTTCTATAGATTCTTTCGCCCTAGGTAACGCCCTACTTGTCGTCCACTAAATAAGCACCCCCCTACAAAGGTTCCCTCTAAAGCACGATAACCGTGAACACCACCACCACCAAAACCACTTACTTCGCCTGCAGCAAATAATCCTGGGATAGGCTCTCCATCCACCCCTAATACGGCACCGTCTAGATTAGTCTGCAAACCTCCTAACGTTTTACGCGTTAAGATGTTTAACCGTACTGCAATGAGTGGCCAGTTTTTCGTATCTAAAATTTTATGTGGCTTTGCAACACGTACAATTTTATCGCCAATATAGTTTCTTGCCCCATGAATTGCAGTAACTTGTAAATCCTTCGTAAACTTATTATCCATTTCACGGTCACGTGCCAGAATTTGCTCCTTAATTTTCATAAAATCAAGGAGTTCATTGCCTGCAAGTTTATTCATACCATGTACGAGTTCCTTTAAATCATGAGCAATGACAAAATCCTCTCCGTGTTCTTTAAATGCTTGAATCGGCGCTGGAGGACCCGGAAGCACTCGCTTTAGCACCTGGCGAATACTTTTATTTGTTAAATCAGGATTTTGCTCTGAGCCAGATAAAGCAAATTCTTTTTCGATAATCTTCTCTGTCAAAATGAACCACGAGTAGTCATAACCCGTTTTTTGAATGGCTTCTAACGTACTTAATGTATCAAAACCAGGGAAATTCGGCGTTTCAAAACGATTGCCCTCAGCATCAAACCACAAAGAAGACGGTCCAGGTAGGATACGTATCCCGTGATTTGGCCAAATCGGATCCCAGTTCTTCAAACCTTCTGTATAATGCCACATGCGATCACGATTGACGACACGTCCGCCAATGTCTTCAGCTATTTCTAACATTCGTCCATCCACATAAGCAGGGACACCAGATACCATATTGTTCGGTGGCGTTCCAAGTCGTTCTGGCCAATTTTTCCGTACTAAATCTAGATTAGCCCCAATACCACCACTTGCCACAACGACTGCATCAGCAAAGTACGTGAATTCCCCAACGCCGATACGCGAACTTTTTTCTCCTCGCTGTGCAAAGCTTTCAGCTAAAACAGTTCCGCTTATGCCCGTAATGCGCCCATCTTGCCGCATAAACTCATCAACGCGATGCCTTGGTTTAAAATCAATGAATCCCGCTTCCATTGCTTTTTTCACTTTATCTACAAATGGCTTAATTATCCCCGGGCCTGTACCCCATACAATATGAAAACGGGGAACAGAATTACCATGCCCCCCCGCTAATGACCCACCACGTTCCGCCCAACCGACTACCGGAAAAAATTTAATGCCAAAGCTTTTTAACCACGCGTATTTTTCACCGGCCGCAAAATCGACATATGCCTTTGCCCATTTCATGGCCCACGAATCTTCATCGTCTAGCCGGTCAAATCCAGCTGTCCCAAGCCAATCTTGCCATGCTAATTCCTTACTATCTTTAATACCAAGCCTACGTTGCTCTGGGGAATCGACTAAAAACAAACCACCAAATGACCAAAAGGCTTGTCCTCCCATCGAGTTTTCAGACTCTTGGTCTACTATAAGCACTTTCTTTTTTGCATCTACTAACTCACAAGCAGCGACTAGACCTGCAAGCCCTGCACCAACAATTGCTACATCGTATTTCATCATCACACCCCCAAAATCTTCCTTACTTTACTTACATTCTGTCTTTATCAATACTTTCCCTTCCATAACTACCAAAAAGTTGACAAAAATGTGACGAAGAAAAATTGTTCGTATTCTTCTTACTTATCGAAGAGATTTTTACTCAAAACGTCTAATTTATACCAACAATCTGTTGTCTGTATTTCATGTGAAAAACTCGTTGAACACATATTCTAGCTGTCTTTACACCTACCGTCAGCGCTTTCATTGACCTCTCCAGAAAGACGAATGTTAAAGGTGTAGTTATAACTAAATGTTCGTGAATAGTTGTTTTTCAGACATTTGAAGTCAGTGTTTTTTATATTTTTTAGAAATATTATTGACAAAGGTGAACAATAGGGATTATGATGTAATCAAATTTAATCATACATAAATATATTGACGGAGACACGCTAGTCGCAAGAAAATCCAAAGAGAGCTGATGGTTGGTGTAAATCAGTGATTTCTACGATATAGTTCCACTCCCGAATAGATAAGCTGAAAATACCAAAGTATGCTTGTCCGTCACATGCACGTTACGCATATAGCCAAGACTGTACTGAATTATACATATTTTTTGGGCAGTGATTAAGGGTGGTACCGCGAACCAAGTTTATTTAGCCTTTCGCCCCTTACGACACTATTTTTGTGTTTGTAAGGCGCGGAAGGCTTTTCATTTTGTTTAAAAATCACACATTAAGTTACTTAAAAGGAGCTAATTATTAATGACTACTATCACTGCTACAAAAACAATTAACGTATTTATCGCTGATCCACTAAGTGAAGATGGTATTTTCCCTCTTCGTCAAGAGAAAGACTTGGACTTAAATGTTATTATCGACACAGGTCTTGCACCAGAAGAATTAATGGCAAAAATCGCTGATATAGATGTACTTTTAGTGCGTAGCCAAACAACAGTAACACGTGAAGTAATCGAGGCTGCAAAAAACTTAAAATTAATCGGTCGTGCTGGTGTTGGTGTTGATAATATTGACCTTGCAGCTGCAACTGAACACGGTATTATCGTAGTAAATGCACCAGATGGTAATACAAACTCTGCTGCTGAACACACAATTGCGATGATGACTTCTCTTGCTCGTCACATTCCACAAGCTTTCAATACACTTAAAAACGGTAAATGGGATCGCAAATCTTACGTAGGTGTTGAACTTAAAAACAAAACATTAGGTGTTGTTGGCTTCGGTCGTATCGGCGTTGAAGTTGCTTACCGTGCAAAAGGTCAACGTATGAACGTTATGGCTTATGACCCATTCTTAACAGAAGAACGTGCGAAAGAATTAGGTGTAACAAAAGCGACAGTAGAAGAAATTTGTACAGCTGCTGATTTCATCACAGTGCATACACCATTACTACCTGAAACTCGTAACCTAATTAACAAAGATAAATTTGCGATGATGAAAGACGGCGTACGCATCATTAACTGTGCACGTGGTGGTATCATCAACGAAGATGATTTATATGATGCAATTGTAGACGGTAAAGTAGCAGGAGCGGCGTTAGACGTATTCGTTTCTGAACCAGCAACTGACCATAAATTATTGACATTACCACAAGTTATTGCAACACCTCACTTAGGTGCATCTACTATTGAAGCACAAGAGTCTGTAGCTGTTGATGTATCTAACGACATCATTAAGTTCTACAAAACAGGTACTGTGACTAACCCAGTAAACATGCCTTCAATTCCAAAAGAACTACTTGCACAAGTAGAGCCTTTCTTTGAATTAGCTGAAAAACTAGGTTCATTCTTATCTCAAGTTACAACTGAACCTGTTAAAGAAATCAACTTATCTTATGCTGGTGTAGTGGCAAACTATGATGTTCGTCCATTAACTTCAAACGCACTAAAAGGTTTATTATCTAAAAACCACGGTAACCATGTAAATGACGTAAATGCTCGTTATTTATCTGAACGTATCGGCATGAAAATTAACGAACATAAAACAACTACTGCTAAAGGCTTCACTAGCTTAATTACAATCGAAGTGAAAACTGCTAATGAAACACATACAGTAGCAGGTACATTATTAAATGGCCTTGGCGCGCGTATCGTAAAAGTTGAAAATTATGTAGTAGACGTAGTACCTGAAGGTCACCTTCTTTACATTAAAAATACTGATAAACCAGGTGCAATCGGTCGCGTAGCAACTAAATTAGCGGAAAAAGACATCAATATCGCAACAATGCAAGTTGGTCGTGCACAAGTTGGCGGAACAGCAGTTATGATGCTAACAGTCGACAATGTAGTAACTGATGAAGATTTAGTATTTGTAGGTCAACTTGAAAATATCGACGAAGTAAAAGCGATTAATCTATAAAAATACAAAGAAGACTCGAAGCCACTTGCTTCGAGTCTTTTCTTATCTTCAATAAGATTTAGTTTCGATTCTATAGTAAAAAAAGCGTACTCGCCACACTCGGCAAGTACGCTTTTTTCTTGGAATATTGCTTACAACATATTATTGTTAAAGCTCTTTCACAAGCTCTAATAACGCTGTTAATGAATCTACCTCGTACGTTGGTGTCACAACGTCATTTGGACTATTGTTTTCGCGGTTAATCCACACATTACGCATACCAACGCGAGAAGAACCTAAAATATCTGTATTTAAGTTATCACCGACCATAATCGCATCGTCTGCTTGAATGCCTGCTTTCTCCATGACAAATTCAAAGATTGACGCATCTGGTTTCCCTTTACCAAAGTCACCAGAAATGATGATATGGTCGAAGTATGGTGCGATTTCAGGTGTAATTTCAAGTTTTAAATTTTGTAGGCTCGGTGCACCATTTGTCAGTAATACAAGTTGGTACTTTCCTTTAAGCTCATCTAATACAGCATACGTATCTTCATAAAGATATGGTGCCACTTTACGCTCAGCTACAAAGCGTTCACCAAGCTCTGCCCCTAGGTTAGCATCGTCAATACCAAGCGCCGCTAAGCCCTTTGTCCAAGCTGCAGTTCTATATTCCGGCACAATCTCCTTCATTTTTTGGAAAGAATCAGTTGGGTCATCAAATGTGCCCCATAACCCTTCAAACGGGTTGATACCAATTAGTACTGTATAATCATATGTCTCATAGACTTCATAAAGCGTTCGAGCTTCTTTTCGTACAGCTTCTTCTAATTCAGCTGGATCAATCGTATGTATTGTAGCAGCGTATTCACATGTTTTTTCAAATGCTGTTTTTACTGATTGTTTGTCCCATAATAGGGTATCGTCTAAGTCAAAAATAATCGTGTTAATTGGCATATTTTCAGCTCCTAGGTCATGTTGGATAAAAGAATCCATATCCTTTATTCTAGCATACTTTCAGAATTGTTAGCACAGTTTTCAGGCATAGTTTTTGCACATGTTCTTTCTCCATAAAAAGTAAAAAACAGTCGCAACTTGTGCGACTATTTTTTATTACGTAATCGGTCCATTAAACTTTGAATTTCTTCTTTTTTCACGGTTGTTTCCTCTTTTAAAATTTCAATATGAAAAGTGTCACCAATCTCCTCAATCATTACACGGTCACCTGCTTGTACCTCTTTATCAATAGCCGACATTGCAATGATTACATGCTCTTCTTCATCCGGGTATTTCAAAAAAATAGCATAGCCATCCTCTATTCGATCTAATGTATATTTAGTCGAGCTCACTGACAATTTCCCCCTTTTCATTTAGTAATTGTGCCCCATCTCCATCATTAAGCCAAATCTGTCTACCCGTCCATTTTAAATAATTTAGTCCTTCACGTGCTGTAGCACCACTCGTTATATAAATTATTTTGCCAGGTTGTAACGTTACATTTGGGAAATTGAAAGCCTGATTCCCTTCAATTGAAACGAGTTGCCAATCCTTTAAGTCCACAGCTTGTGCAGTGTTATTTTGAATGGCTACAATTTCATTCTCTAAATCTTTGCTAATTATTTCTACGCCTTCATTAATAGATGGCATATTCTCAATGCTATTTGACCATTCTTTTGCACTTACATCATAGTTTACCCCGTCTGTTGACACAATAACGGTCCCTGCTTCTGCTGTTGCATAAATTTTACTATCAATTTCTTGTAAACGATCCACGACTTCTTTATGCGGATGCCCGTATTTATTATCTTCACCGTAGCTTAATACAGTCACTTCTGGGTGCACTGCTTGAATAAAACTTTGAGAGCTACTAGTATTAGAGCCATGGTGCCCTGCTTTTAATACCGTCGATTTTACATCTTTTTGTAGCATTTCTTTTTCTAACGCCTCACCTGCATCACCTGTTAATAAAAACGACACATCGCCATAAGTAACCTTTAACACAATTGATGCATCATTATTATCCGATGCCGTTTCATCCGCGCTTAAAACTTTTACTGATACCTCTTCATCAAATGCTAATGTGTCGCCTGTTTTCGGTATATTATAAGAGATATTTTTTGTATCAATAAGCGTTAGCATCTCTTCAAAGGTTTGTGATGTATGTACTTTCCCTGAATCGTAAAATTCCTCAATCTCAATCGAATTCAATACGGCGATTAATCCACCAATATGATCCGCATCTGGATGCGTCGCCACTACAGCATCAAGTTTTTGAACTCCCAGCTCTTTTAAATAAGCGACTATCTCTGGTCCGGCACCCTTTACGCCACCATCAATTAGCATTGTTTGTCCATTCGGTGACTCAATAAAAATCGAATCCCCTTGCCCTACATCAATAAAATGAACTCGCATTTCGCCCCCAGCATTTACTGGTGTTTTATTTGTTTCAGTATTCATTGCACAGCCAGCTAGTATAAACATTGCAGCAATTACAAGTATTAGTTTTTTCATAGTGTCTCCCTTAGTTGTTGTGCTAGTTTCTTGGCTTTAGCAAATAACAAGTCTTCCGCATTATCCATTGCAAAGGCTGTTGACATTTGTTCATCTGCTGCCGCCATAATAATCGTAAAATGCGAATGCAGCGCATGTATGCTCCCACCCGCTACCTTTCCTGACAATAATGCGACAGGAATCTGTTGCTCTTTTGCTAATTTGGCAATGCCCAGCGGCGCTTTACCGTTCAACGTCTGACGATCAGAATAGCCTTCACCTGTAATAACATAATCAGCACGCGCGATTTTCTCAGCAAGCCCTGTTGTCGTACTAACAACATCAATGCCACGTTTAAGTGTTGCCGGAAAATAAGCGAGCAGTGCCATCCCAACACCTCCAGCAGCGCCAGCTCCTGGTACTTCATGTACAGCGTTGCCAACTTGTTTTGCCACGACTTCTGATAGTTGAGCCAGCGCTTGTTCCAACTGCATATGTATATCCTTCGTCACGCCCTTTTGTGGACCAAATACCAATGTCGCACCATTTTCGCCTAGGAGCGGATTATCTACATCACATGCAATATCCCAAGTACTTTCACTTATTCTCTCATCAAACTCAGATGTATCGATGTGAGCTAGTTTTTGCAGGGCAAGTACATCCTCTGCTAATTCCTTGCCATGTTCATCGAAAAAGCGCATACCTAATGCACGGAGAAGTCCGTAACCACCATCATTTGTCGCACTCCCTCCAATACCAACAACAAATTTCCGACCACCTGCATCAAGCGCATGACGAACCATCTCACCCATACCGTAGCTCGTCGCCACCAGCGGATTACGCAATTCTTCTTTTACGAGATGTAAACCTGTTGATTGCGCCATTTCAATTACGCACGTGCCATCAGGTAACACTAAATAGCCCGCTTCAATTCTTTCCATCATTGGATTTTGAACTATTACAACACGCAACTCACCACCAATACTAGCCGAGAACGCATCTATTGTACCTTCACCACCGTCCGCAATTGGTACGCAGTCCACTATAATTGTTTCATCCACTTCATGAAAAGCATTCTTTATAATAGTTGCTACTTGAATCGCTGATAATGACCCTTTAAATGAATCAGGACATACTACTATACGCATTCTATCACCCCCAAAAATTATAAACTCTTAGTGAACGAATTCACTTCAAATATCTACAAGAGGAAACTATCAGCGATTTTCTTGTACAGATAAGCATCCCCAGGCTTAATTAATCGACTCGGTATCTTGGTTGAGCGATTTTGCTCCTTGCCCGAGCGATGCGCTTCCTTGCCCGAGCGATGCGCTTCCTTGCCTGAGCGATGCGCTTCCTTGCCTGAGCGATGCGCTTCCTTGCCCGAGCGATGCGCTTCCTTGCCCGAGCGATGCGCTTCCTTGCCCGAGCGATGCGCTTCCTTGCCCGAGCGATGCGCTTC
>NZ_JBIWCX010000020.1:0-25549 GCF_044761695.1 Lysinibacillus sp. NPDC097287 | reverse complement strand
CGAGCGATGCGCTTCCTTGCCCGAGCGATGCGCTTCCTTGCCCGAGCGATGCGCTTCCTTGCCCGAGCGATGCGCTTCCTTGCCCGAGCGATGCGCTTCCTTGCCCGAGCGATGCGGACTTATTGTTAATCAGTTCATTAGGCAGTTACGCTCCTATAGCGGATGGTTGTGTGTGAGTTTTCATTTTAATCAAAAAAGCCTACTCTTTTTTGATTTGTTCATTTTAAGTTATAAAAAAATGAGCAGCATACACCACTCATTTCATACAATATTATGCCTTATATAAATCATTCAATAACTCAATTTTTTTCTCTATCGCTTCTTCAAAAGTAAGGATATACGCAGCCGGATCTTTCGGATTGTGGAATTGTGTAATTTTCCCCGTTTCGGGGTGAACAAATTTAGAAGATGCCCCACAGCCCACACCTAAAATTGTCTGCACTTCTTCCATAATCACGATGTTATAAATACTTTCCTCACCAGGTTTACTATAACCGACATTTTCTAAGTTCCCTAAAATGTTTTTTTGGCGATATAAATAATATGGTACGTAATTATTTTCCTTCGTCCACACTTGTGCCATGTGCATCATTTCTGCAACCGTATCACGATCAGCAACTTTGTATTTATCTTTATTGCGAGTCATTTCCGACGCACGCTTGAATGATAACGTATGCACCGTTAACGACTCTGGCTGCATTTTTGCTGATTCATCTAGTGAATTTTTGAATTCCTCGATGCCCTCATTTGGTAAGCCAATGATTAAATCCATATTAATATTGTTCATGCCTGATTCACGCGCAAGCCAAAACTTATCGATCGTTTCCTGCACAGTGTGATGGCGACCAATAGCTTTTAATGTTTCATCCGTATATGACTGTGGATTGACACTAATCCGATCAATGCCCCATTTTTTCAGTACTTCTAATTTTTCTGGCGTAATCGTATCAGGTCGTCCAGCTTCAACCGTCACTTCACGAATTGTTTCAGGGTTTGGGAATGATTCATACATCGTTTGATATAATGCATCCATTTCATCTGCTTCAATAGAAGTCGGTGTCCCCCCACCCCAATAGATCGAAGTGATTTTCATATTATTTTCTGTTAGCCATTTGCCCATCTCGCGTAGCTCAATATGCAGTCCATCTAAAAATGTGGCTACACGTCCTTGCTTACGGTTACTACCAATTGCGTAAGCTGGGAACGTACAATACGCACATTTTGTTGGGCAAAATGGAATACCGATATACACACTAATTTCCTTACCAATATCGTCTAGATCCGGAATCGTCACTAATTGACGAGCAACAATTTCCTTTAGTAACGCGACCTTTTCTTCTGATAAACGGAAATCGCGTTTAAGAACCTCCGCAATTTCAGAATCACTCATTCCATCCTGTCGGAACTTATGATATAACTTTGTCGGACGCACCCCTGTCAAAATACCCCACTGCTGATGCATACCTGTGTGCTGCTCCAACACATTTAAAAACACATGTGACAAAGCTCGTTTAATACGTATGTTACGCTCACGCTCAGACGCATCTTCTTCATACGGAATGCTATAATCATTCGTATAAGTTGTACCCTCCACCTCTAGTACCGCACCTGTATGTACAGAAAAATCTGCATCCACGCGATAGTGGAATGTCGCTTTCATATCAGCTTCAATTGTATCTACTTTTAACTTTGAATCCTCAAAAAATAAGTTTGCAATATGATTTAATACTCGTATCCAATCTTCTGGATATTTTTGGTTTATTTGAATTGTTTTCATCTATCTACTCGCTCTTTTCTATCAGTATTTCCTAATTACAGATGGGCATTTGCCGACGAACCTTTCAATAGTTTAACAAATAACTTCAACCATATGCAAAGCTTGCATTTTAATTAGCACCTTTCAATTATCAGAAAAAACTGTTTATTATATAGACATTTCTTGTAACTCCTGTATAATGCAAATAAAAGGAATGATTGCTATGGTCCACATACAAGAACGCTATTCTACAAACTTACCAGAATTCTTTCATCTCCTAGAAGTCTCTTATCATAGTTTTAATCTAAACCGTTGTGATGAGAAAACATTCTATATTTCCGTCGAGCTCAAATATAAAACTAATAAAGTCTTATGCGATTTTATATATATCCTTGATAAACCCAAAATGTACGGGGCAATTTCCATCAACGAACACTATAAGCAAGCTGTGCATTTCATTAAGCAACAATTTAATCATTCGTTAATGTACGCTGATGAACTGAGGCTTGCCCATCATTTTTCTAAATCAACTTTCTTTAAACGGAACATTGAACAATTTGCTTCAAAGTATCCTAAATTTATGACGAGTATATTATTAAAATAGATAAAAGAAGCTGCACTCTTCGTCTAAATAGGACGCTATTGGGCAGCTTCTTCTATGTGTAATAGCCTTTTAACTTTATGTTTCGAAAGATGATTTTAACACCAAAATAACTCTTTTTACTCCCGGTCAATATCCTTTAGCGGAAACTTACAAATGATGCTAATCTTTCATTATTTCCTTAAATCCAGTAATATCAATACCATTTAAAGCCTGTGTTGCCAATCGATCCGCCTCTGTATTCTCTTTGCGCGACACTAACTTGTATTCAGGCTGGATACCAAGTTTTTTTAACTTCTCGTCAATCTTATCTGCCCAAGCGGCCAAGTCCTTCTCAAGTGCAGGCCATTCTCCACTCAGTTGATTGATAACCACTTGTGAATCGCCTATAAAACAAACAGGTAAATGATGTACATTTAATAAATCAAGTTCTACTATACTCAAGTAAAGTGCTGCATATTCGGCCTCATTATTTGATTTGAGTTCGGCTGAAAACGTATTTTTTCGTAACCTGTAAGATTTTCCACTTTGCTCATAGTAGATAGCACATCCCAAACCCGACTCACTTGTATTACGGTCAAAGCCGCCATCGAAATAGACGGTTATGTTATGTGGCTCAGTTTCCACTTCTTTCAAATACGCCTTCATCTCTTTGACAGTCCATGTAATATTGAAGCTATCTATAAAGATAATATGTTTTGCACGCCCAGTTTTCTCCATATCTTCTGCAAATAACAAGCCTTGTGCTGCTGGCATCTCCTCGGAACGACAAGTAATTTCCGCTCCTTTTGGTGTTCTGTATGTCCATTCGATACAAATCTTCATCAACAAGCCTCCTACAACAGTAAGTCTATGCGTTAATATCAGTTTCTCCAATGCGTATTATATTATGAAAGCACATCGAGAAAAGGCGTCTTATAAACCATCTCCTCGGCTTATAGACACCTTCTATTTTTATAAAATTTATTCTACTGAATCAATTTCATAATTCATATCTTCATCAACAAATACGAACATTACAAAGAAAAAAATATAATTATTCGCATCGTTACGCTACAGGCGGACGCATTCCGCGGGCAAGCACCGAGCCGCTTCCTTCGCTACGCTCAGTCTAGGGTCTCGGTTCGCTTGTTGCTGGCGCTTCGCTTTCGTACATAAAACATCTGCTTTTCCCGCTGGAGTCGCCGCCTTTCTCGTCACTTAAATGTTCGTTATTCTTTTTAGAAAAACTATTTATGAAATTGACTCTACTAGGAATTAATCACTAAAAATAATCTTTATACCCAAATTTAAATTCCCTCATACAATGCTTGCACTGGTTTTACTAAAATACGGTTCACTTCTTCAATAACCGAACTTAACTTCATTTCTGCTTCCAGCATTGCTAAGATTTTTTCATTTTGTTGCGCAAGCTGTGCTGTTTTTTGTGCATATACTAGTTCGTCCTCTAGTAATTCTTCGCCAGCCATTTGTTTTTGTTGTAAATCCATTTGTACTTTACGGAAATTTTGGAATAACTTTAGTGCATCTTCATCAGCTTTCACCACTGCTACTGCTTCTTGTAACGCCTCAAATTCCGCTGTTTTACGGAAAGTCGCCTCTAACGCATTAATTTCATTATAAATATTAACCATAAACACATTCTCCTTTTTACATTAAATTAACAATTAAACCTTGCACAATCCCGATTACACCACCAAGTACCGCACCAAGTACTGTAATCATTTTAAATTCACGCTTTGAAATACCTAATACAAGCTCTTCTAATTTCGATACTGGGAATGAATCAACTTGTTCACGCACAACTTCCTGTAAATTTAAACGTTTCAGTACATCTTCGAGCTTGTCTTCAGCTTGTATAAAAGCTTTTTCTACTACTCGAGGTACAACACTTTCCTTCATCCATGTGCTACCTTCTGGCCAATAATAAGTGATCGGATAATTTAGACGCTCTGCCACTGCCAATTGTTCCTTCACATAGCGTTGTAAATTAGCTAAAATCGGTTCGAATTGGATATCTTCTAGAAAATCCATTACAGGTCGATCTTTTAATTTATCCCATTCTTGCATAAAAATTTTCGTTAATAGTGCAGTCGTACCTGGTGATTGTAAAAACTTCACAAGCTCACGTTGTACCCTTCCCACAAGTGACGATGAATCGCCTAAAAACATATTAATCATGCCACCAAGTGAGCCTTTCGACGCTAAGAATTCATCCATCATCGTCTTAATGGTCATTTCGCCTTCTGGTGATAAAAAATAATCTTCACCCTTTTCTAATATATGACCTACTACTACTGGAATTTTAGCATCAATTGTTTCCTGAATATCGGCTGATAATAGTGTACGAATGGATTCCGTAGATAATGTATTTTTCACCGATTCAAATTGTCCGGCAACGATACTCTCCACTTTTTGTTCAATAGTCATCGGTACATTTGAAAGCCCAGCTAAATCCAACCAATCTTGAATCGTTTTATCATTCGTAAAAATTGTTTCTTCAATTTTTGTTTGCGCAAATTGCTCTACTTTCTCTTGGATATCCTTCGAGAAAAATTTCTTTCTAAAAGTTTCTGGTGTTAATAAGTAATTGACAACTGTTAAACCAAGCTGCTTTGCTAGTTCATCACGTCGCTTCGGAATCAGCCCTGGTGTAAATGGAACGCGCCAATTTTTAATATATATTGCTTCATGTGGTCGAAAAAGCATTTTAATTGCAAGGTGATTCGTTACACCTCCGATTGCTGCTCCAATAATAGCCATGAATAGTAATGTCACTAGAAAATTGTCCATTAGCTCCCTCTCATTTCAATCAAATTCAACCTGGCGTATATGATCGTCTAAATTTTGACTCGTACTAGGATGATCCAAAATTCAAGAAATCCGCCTCTTGTGCTTATTATAGCAGAGCAGTGAATTTCCGTGAAAGAAATCCCCCATAATAAAATGAATAGTTGCAAATTTACAACTATCCTTGAATAATGATAAACAAATACATTCAAGAATGGAGTATGCAAATGATTCAACATTTTAGCTTTAAACCATTATTTGAAAATGCACAATTACCTGGTTGGACAATTACCTTCTTTTATAAACGAGAACGCTACGCTGCCGAATATGAAAAAGATGGTTCAATCCAGTGGATCGGTCCTATCCCTCCAGATGAAGAAGATGTAAAAAAACTAATTCACGATCTCATGCTCTTTCATATTTACGATTAATTGCTCTTTAACACAAGGAAAATAATGTATATATGCATATTTTACTATGAACCACCCCAACATATTTTAATAAAAATGTATTTATATTGATATTATCTTCTTTTTCTTATACATTTAATAAATATCATCAGATATTAAATGTTTTATGCAGGGGGCAGTTTCTAATGAGCAAAGTCTTATTTTCGAGTGACTTAAATAGCTATAATTCCAGGGCATTAATACGTGCCAAAGTGAAAGAAGATTTCTCTGAATTTTCAGACGGAATTTTTGAGTTAGTAGAGGATTCTGGCTCTTTGACTAGTAAAGAATTTGAAGCACTTACTGGGTTCAGTAGTAACTTTTACAACGAATACTGTAGCCAATTAAAAGGACTTTTTGAAACAACGGCAGCCGTAATGATCGGCAAACGTTCAGGTAAAAATTTGTACATAACATACAAGAATGAAAACTATGTTTTGACACAACAAGGCTTAACAGAAAAAGCACCTGTAACTATTTCAAAATTCACAAAAGAAGTACCACTAAGAGAAACACTTCATGATGTAGATAAAGCTTGCTTAAAATTACGCTTTAATCAGTAGAGGATAAAAGAAAAGGGTTATCTCAAAAATATTTTGAGATAACCCTTTATTCTTTGCATATTGAAAATAATTCATTTAAAAAAATCCGCAAGTAAAGCTCTCTTGAGATTTTGACGTGTCGTTTTATTTTGAGATGTATTTGCTTCCTTCTCTAAACAAACTATTCTTGCTCCATATAAAGTTAGCATATAGATTTTTTATTTTCAATCATTTGCCGTATAGAAATAAAATTTTTTAAATCATATCCTTCAAAAGAGTACGTTAAAATGGTGGTTGTCAATATTTGTGTTTTCCCTGTAAATAATTTATGATTAAAACATCCAACAATTTTTTAAATCATAGGAGGTGTACACTTTGTTTACTTCCCTCATTTGGGCGGGAACAGAGGAATTATTTGGACGGAGACATATTAGAGATAACCATAAGGTTGGCGGCATTCGCCCTTCTAATTATTATGACAGGATTTTTCGTTGCTACAGAGTTTGCAATTGTTAAAGTGAGAGCTACCCGAATTGATCAATTACTTGCTGAAGGACATAAAAATGCAAAAAATGCAAAACGGGTTGTTTCAAATTTAGATGAATACTTATCTGCATGTCAGTTAGGTATTACCATCACTGCACTTGGCCTTGGTTGGCTTGGTGAACCTACATTTGAAATTATTTTACACCCGTTATTTGAGCTTTTGAATCTGAATGGGAGTGCTTCTTCTATACTTTCATTTATTATTGCATTCTCTCTTGTAACATTTATGCATGTCGTTATTGGGGAATTGGCGCCAAAAACTTTAGCCATCCAAAAAGCAGAATTAGTAACATTAAAATTATCTGGCACATTAATTTTATTCCATACGATTATGTATCCATTCATTAAATTATTAAACGGCTCTGCACGTGCTCTTACGGGTATGTTCGGTCTAAAGATGATGGGCGAATCAGACGTAGCACACACAGAAGAAGAGCTTCGCATGATTTTATCGGATAGCTTAAAAGGTGGAGAAATTAATAACTCAGAATATGAATATGTAAACAGTATTTTTGAGTTTTCTGGTCGACTCGCAAAAGAAATCATGGTGCCACGCACTGAAATTGTTGGTATCGACAAAGATCTAACGATTAAAGAAGTCTTCGATTTTATGGGTGTTGAGCAATATACACGCTACCCAATTATTGATGGCGATAAAGACCATATTATCGGTTTAGTGAACATGAAACACTTATTAACTGCCTACATTAAAGACTCAGCAAATGGCGATAAACCTGTACTTGAGTATATGCAGCCAATTATTCGTGTCATGGAAACAATGCAAATTAACGATTTATTACTAAAAATACAACGTGAACGTATTCATATGGCCATTTTAATGGACGAGTATGGTGGAACATCTGGTTTAGTAACAATTGAAGATATTATCGAGGAAATCGTCGGTGACATCCAAGATGAATTCGATGATGATGAAATTCCTGAAGTACAAGAGATTGCAGATAATCATTATATTTTAGATGCGAAAATGCTTTTAGAAAATGTAAATGATATGCTTGGTACTGACATAGAAGATGATGATATTGATACAATTGGCGGTTGGTTCATGACAAAACGCTTCGATGCTGTTGAAGGTGATAGTATTGAAGAACAAGGACATGAATTTACTGTAAAAGAGTTAGACGGTCACCATATTTTATACTTAGAAGTTCTGAAATTACCTGAACTTGATTTATCAAACGAAGAATTAAAAGTCTAAATAAATTACATGCTAAAGCGACTCCCTTTCATTTAAGGGAGTCGTTTTCTAATGTCCGAAAGTTTTGCGAGGGGGAAACAAAATGGAGCTTTATACAAATTTACGTCAAGGGGAAAAAGGCGCTTGGTTGTCCATTGGTACATATTTATTACTAAGCTCAACAAAGCTTACAATCGGATATATCGGTACGTCAGATGCATTAAAAGCAGATGGACTTAATAATACAACAGATATTATCGCTTCGATCGCTGTACTCATCGGCTTACGAATTTCACAAAAGCCACCTGATTCTAATCACCAGTATGGTCATTTACGTGCAGAAACCGTGGCCTCACTTGTTGCCTCTTTCATCATGTTGATCGTCGGTTTAGAAGTGCTGGTTAATTCCCTTAAAAGTTTATGGGAACCAGCTGGTACGACACCATCGCTACTAACGGCGTATGTTGCAATAGGGAGTGCAGCTGTTATGTATGTTGTCTATCGTTATAACTTGGCGTTATCGAAGAAAATCCGTAGTGCTGCCATTAAAGCTGCCGCCTTTGATAACCGCTCAGATGCACTCGTTAGTATCGGGACGGCCATTGGGATTCTCGGTGCGATTTATGGCTTCCCTATTATCGATACACTTACTGCAATTGTCGTTGCTTTCATTATTATTAAAACTGCAGTGGAGATTTTTTGGGAAGCGGTACAAAGTTTAACAGATGCCTTTGATATTGATGAAGTGGAAACATTATCTGTTTTAATTCGAAATGTTGAAGGTGTCATTGAACTCCTAGATTTCAAAGGGCGTGCACACGGCAATATGTACTTTATCGATGTAACGGTCTCAGTGAATCCATATTTAAATGTCTTTGAAAGCCACCGCATTACAGAGGTCATTGAACATACAGTAATGCGAGAAAATCGATTCTGCCATGTGTTTGTGCATATCGAGCCACATATTGAGGAAAATCCTCCAATAAACGAAAACAAGTCTCCTACCATATGATTGGTAAGAGACTTGTTTTTATTTGCTAATAAAGTTATCATCCAGTTACGATATGCCGCTGCCCTCTGTCAAGCCATGCTTCACGGCATACAACGCAGCCTGTGTTCGATCTTGTACTTGTAGCTTCGTAAAAATATTCGAAATATGCGTTTTCACAGTTTTTTCGGTAACGAATAGTGAAGCGGCAATTTCACGATTACTTTTGCCCTTTGTTAGTTCTGCTAGCACGTCCTGCTCACGTGGCGTTAGCGGATTTATATTATGCGGTGCATTTTCTGCTTCTTCGCGATTTTGTTCAAGTGTCGTCGTCGCTTCAGGATGTATCGTATTTTCGCCACGCATAATTCGGCGAATGGATAATACAAGCTCATCTGGCTCAATATCCTTTAGCTGATAGCCTGCTGCACCTGCCTCCATTGCCGGTACAACGTGATCTCGATCAGAAAAGCTTGTCAGCATTAAAACTTCGATATGTGGAAATTTTGATTTAATGCGTCTAGTTGCTTGAATGCCATCCATCTCTGGCATCACTAAGTCCATTAAAATTATATCTGGCTGTAAGCTTTCCGCAAGTTCGATTGCTTCTAAGCCATTTTTCGCCTCACCAACTACCTCTACATCCTTTTGTGTTTTTAAGAAAAACAACAACCCTCGACGGACCACGTGATGATCGTCTGCTATTAATACACGTATCATTTTAGCTCCCCCTTTAATACGGCAAACGGATTAATAATTCCGTTCCTTTTCCAATTTCACTAACCCAATCAGCTGTACCGCCGACAGATTTTGCACGATCTTTAATCGACTGTATGCCCATTGACAATAGCTTGGCATTTTTATCGATGACAAAGCCTCGTCCTTCATCACGAATCACTAGTAAAATATCTGTCGCTGTCACGGTAATATAAAGTGCAGCCTCCGAGACACCAGCATGACGGCGAACATTATTAAGTGCCTCCTGCGCTACACGAAACAACGTCTCCTCAATGCGTGATGGAAATTGCAGTACACCTGAAACAGTTACCTGTAATTTCAATCCGAGCATTTCCGCATATACTTTAATTGCTTCTAACAAGCCATTTTCCAATCCCTTTGGGCGTAACTGCCAAATCAACGCGCGCATCTCTGTTAATGCGTCTTGCGTTAAATGCTGAATTTCTTTAAACGTTTCCTTTACATCAGGATCCTCGCTCATTTCAATACCTGCTCTAGCCGTTAATGTAACGGAAAATAGCAACTGATTCACAGAATCATGTAAATCACGTGCTAAACGATTTCGTTCTTTTACTAGCGCCATTTCTTGTTCCTGCTTCGTTAGTAAGATACGTTTAATGGCTGAGCCCATTTGAAACGCCACGGACTCCAATAATGCCAACTCCTCTTCTGAAAAGCGTACAGTATCCTTGGATGCCACATTGAGCAATCCAAAACGTTCTTGCCCAGATTGTAGTGGCACAGTCGCATGATGTGTGATACCAGCGTGGTCACCAACATTCGCAGCAATTGCACTTTCGATTCGTTGACATTCAATAATATTAGAGGCTTTTTCAAGCTTCTCGTTACGATAGCGGGACACGCACCAGCAGCCACCTTTTTGCAAGTAATGACAACTTCTATGTTCAAGTGCCTCTGGTAAATTTTCATGAACAACGAGCTCAGAGCGCCCCTTTTCATCAATAAAAAAGATCCAGCCCGTTTCAAAATTTGTCCCATTTAAAAATTTCACGAGTGCCTCTTTTAGCATCGAGATAATTTCAGTTTCTTCATTTAATAGTTCAGCAATTTCTTTTAATATACTGATATTTGAATGTTCCGCTTCTTTCACAAAAACACCTCTTCTTCGGCATTTATTGCTTCTATCATATCACTTCCTGCTTGTTTCGTATGGCGAAAGCCGTTCATACTTTTGACTGATTTCATGTATCATAGTAATTTGCTCGGCGTAATTGTACCCGTCGCCTCGCTTCCGCCTCATTACACATCTGCTGAATTATGGTTCATCACCAAAAAATGGTGATGAGATTTGGTAAAAGTGCATAACAAAATATGAATGCTAGTTGATTGGAGTGGAGGCTAGGCGACTCCTAGGGGATTAGCGTCCCAGATGAGACCCTGGAGCGAGCGTAGCGAGTGAAGCGGCTCATCGGACGCCCCCTGGAAAGCGCCTAGCCGGAACGGAAATCAACCCCAAGTTATGGTGATGACTCTGAATTATGTTAAATCAATTTACTTCTAAATTCGAAACCTCTATAATCGAACAAGTAAATGCATTACTTAAGGAGAGTTGCATGTGTCTAAAAAAATAGAGAATAGCTTACTATTCATCTGGATTGTCTCTATCGTTGCAACGTTAGGATCACTCTATTTTTCTGAAATCCGTGGCTATGAGCCTTGTAAAATGTGTTGGATTCAACGAATTTTCATGTATCCAATCGTCATTATGACAACTATTGCTTTTATTCAAAAAAATGCACGTATTGCGCTAACAACTGCTGTATTTGCAATCATGGGCGGTTCTGTATCGCTTTATCATTATGGTATTCAAAAACTTAACTTCTTATCAGAGTCAGCACCATCTTGTGGCATGGTGTCATGTACTGGTCAATACATTAACTGGCTTGGTTTCATCACCATCCCATTTTTAGCTCTAACTGCATTCATTTTAATCGCAGGTGCAAGCTTCTATTTAATGAAAGCTGTAAAGGCCGGAAATAATAACCAATAATTATAAAAGAGCAGTGTTCTACATGTGGAATACGGCTTTTTTTACGGAGGAATATTTATGTTTCAATATGAAATCATCGAAAATAAATTAACAATTGAAGAACTATTACGTAACAACTGGCGTCTTGGCAAAAAGCTTGTACACGAGCTCCGCATGGCAAAGGCTGTCACAACAACTGATGGGGAACCAATTCAATGGAATGATCCACTTCCAACAGGAACGATTGTTAAGTTTGCGTTCCCTATCCCCGCTTCAAGCTATAAACCAACACCTGTTTGTGCTATCGACATTGTGTACGAAGATGACCATTGTTTAATCGTGTCAAAACCTAAAGGCATGTCAACACACCCAAATGATGCACGTGATACGCATACTTGCATGAATCATGTCATGGCACATATTCAAGAAAACGGCGGTGTTTATGCCGAGCATGTACACCGTCTTGACCAAGGTACAAAAGGATTACTACTTGTTGCCAAACATCCACTTGCAAAATCGATTTTTGACCGCATGATTGAAGAAAAATCAATTATCCGTATGTATGCTGCAGAAGTGCAAGGTAATTTACGTTCAACAACTGGTACGATATCTGAATCTATTGGGAAAGATCGTCATCATGCTACTCGTCGTGTCGTTTCTAATACAGGACAGCATGCTGTTACACATTACGAAGTAGTCGCACGCTACAAACATTCTTGTGTCGTTCATCTTATTTTAGAAACAGGACGCACTCATCAAATCCGTGTACACATGGCACATATTGGCCATCCAATCATCGGAGATACAATGTATGGTGCTCGTGAAACAGAAAGTGGTGACTACGAATTACACGCTATTCAATTGGAGTTTGAACATCCTTTCTTAAATAAACGCATCATTGTCAAAGACGAAGTTCAATAATAATAATTCGACCGCTAACAGGACTAAGTTAGCGGTTTTTTATGCTCAAAAATATAAATATATTATCTTTATATTATTTACGTAAATTTAATAAAAATATTATCATTATATTTCCTCAATTGGTAATGACGATGAATTTTTTTCATGATAGAATAAAATTGAATTGTCAGTCATCTGACTTAATCGAGGGAGGAATTCATTGATGAAATGGGTTAAAAGTGTTGCTGCAACTACACTAGTTGCAAGTTTATTAGCGGTACCAGGTTTACAATCGGCACAAGCAGAAGAAACAACAACTGCGAAAGATGGTTTTAACTTAACAATTCTACATTCTAATGACACACATGCACATGTAGAAGCTGCGCCACAACGTGCTACTAAAGTAAAAGAACTTCGTGCAGCAAATAAAAACTCATTACTTTTAGACGCTGGTGATGTGTTCTCAGGAACTCTCTATTTCAACGAATTCACCGGAGAGGTTGATATGAAGTTAATGAACTTAATGGGTTACGATGCAATGGTATTCGGTAACCATGAGTTTGACTTGGGGTCAAGCCCTGAAGGACATGCGGCACTTGCGAACTTTGTAAAAGGTGCAAAGTTCCCATTACTAGGTAGTAACCTTGATTTCTCTAAAGATACCTTATTTGATGGATTACAATTACAAACAGTTACAAAAGACTTTGAGAACGGTAAAATTTACAACGGTATAATTAAAGAAATAGATGGAGAAAAAGTAGGTATATTTGGTTTAACGACTGAGGAAACACCATCTATTTCAAGTGTAGCTAACGTTCAATTCGCGAAATACATCGATTCTGCAAAAAATGCTGTAACTGAATTTGAAAAACAAGGTGTTAATAAAATCGTTGCGCTAACACACTTGGGCTTTGATGATTCTAAAGACTTTGATAATGACCAATTATTAGCTTCAGCTGTAGAAGGTATTGATATTATTGTAGGTGGTCATACACATACTAAGTTAACAAAGGCTGTAGAGGCTGAAACTTCATTTAAAAACCCAACAATTATCGTACAAACAGGTCAGTATAGTGAAAACTTAGGAGAGCTAGACCTGACTTTCAATGACAACGGAGCTGTTGTTGAATACTTCGGTCAACTGCATTCCTTAAATGATGAAAAAAATCCAATACAAGCTGATGCTGAAGCAGCGGCACTACTTGCACCATACACAGAGAAAATTTCAGCAGTGAAACAACAATCTACTGGTAACAAAGCTGTAACAGCATTAGACGGCAAACGGGGCCTTTGGGGTGTTCGTGCCGGTGAAACAAACCTTGGGAACGTTATTACAGATGGTATGTTAGCAGGTGCTAAAAAAATTGACCCTGAAGTACAATTTGCCTTCTCAAATGGTGGTGGTATCCGTGCTGGTATCGATGCTGGTGACATCACACTCGGCGAAGTAATGACTGTGATGCCTTTCGGTAACGCACTAGGTATCGTTAAAATGACAGGTGCCGAAATCTACGAAATGGCTGAGCATAGTGTTAAAGACTTCCCGAAAGAATTCGGAGGCTTCTTACATTTCTCTGGTTTACAAGTGCAGTTTGATGGTAAAGCGGAAGCTGGTAAACGAGTAAAATCTATTACATTAAACGGCAAAGAACTAGATAAAGCAGCTTTTTACAAAGGTGCAACAAATACTTTCACTGCTAAAGGTGGAGATGGTTACGCTACTTTAGCGAAAGTTTATGAAGATGGTCGTGTTAGTGAACCCGGTACGATTGATTACGAAATGTTCATCGAGCATTTAAATTCTCTTAAAAATGTAGATGCTAAAATGGTAGGCCGCATTATTGCAACAATTCCATTCACTGATATCAAAAAGGGTTCTGAAACTGAAGGTTATGTACGTGACCTTTATTACCGTGATTTAACACAAGGTACTTCAGCTACAACTTATTCTCCAAATGCTAACTTATCTCGTGCACAAGCTGCGTCATTCATCGCACGTGCATTAAAACTTGAATCTAAAGGTAATGTAGCTTTTTCTGATATTGCTAGTTTAGAAGAAGCTACTCAAAAAGAGATTACTGCACTTGCTGAAGCGGGTATCGTAAAAGGACAAGACGGTAAATTTAATCCAACAGCGAAAGTAACACGCTCTCAGCTTGCTTTAATGTTTGCAAGAGCATATGAGTTACAAAATGATGCAAAAACGGACTTAACAGCTGACTTTAGCGATATCTCTGCTTATAATGCCGAAACGAAAAATGCCATCGCTCTAATGAATAATCTTGGCATTGCTAGTGGTTCAAATGGTAAATTCATGCCTGGTAACAACGCTACACGTGCCCATATGGCTAAAATGCTTTCTAACTACATTCCGTATGTAAAAGAAGCAAAATAATAAATGATGAAAAATCCCGCTTCTCATTGATTGAGAGCGGGATTTTTAGTCTTAAAAGTTAAATTTAAAGTTATCAGGATCTTGACCAAAACGCTGATTACGATTTAAAGTATGCAATTTGTCCATTTGTCCTGGTGATAATTCAAAATCAAAAATTTGTGCATTTTCTTCTATACGACTAGGCGTTACAGATTTAGGAATAATAATTGTATCATTTTGCAAATGCCAACGAAGAACTACTTGCGCCGCTGACTTCCCTACTTCCTGACTGATTTCAAGAATTGCAGGATCATTTAACACACCACCACGACCAAGTGGCGACCAAGCTGTTACAGCAATTTGATGTTCAGCACAAAATGCCTTTAATGCATCTTGCTGTAGGTATGGATGCACTTCTACCTGGTTAACCATTGGTGCTACATTTGCCTTTGCCAGTAGTTTTTCTAAATGGTGCTCATGGTGATTAGAAACACCCGTTGCACGAATTAGTTTTTCATCATATAAGCGTTCAATTGCACGATAGGTTTCTTCAAATGTTTCAGGAACTGCCCAGTGTGTTAAATATAAATCTAAATAATCCATGTTTAATTTTTTCAATGACACTTCGAAGGCACGGAGCGTTGCATCATAACCATGATCACTATTCCAAACTTTTGTCGTCACGAATATATCTTCGCGCGCAACACCAGAATAACGAATGGCTTCTCCTACTTCTACCTCATTGCCATATAAAGAAGCTGTATCAATCGCACGATAACCAACTTTAAGTGCCTTATCGATAGCCTGCAGCGTTTCTTCTCGCTCAGTCATTTTGTATACACCTAAGCCAAGAAGAGGCATTTCTATACCGTTTGTTAATTTTTTGGTTGATTGTAAATCCATATTCTTCAGCACCTTTCTTTTCCTAGTACCATTATACAAAAAAGTGGATTTAAAAAAAGAATTAAGGTATCGCTGATTTTAGAATTTTTTAATATCTGGTTTTTCATCTTCATTCAGCTGAATAGGATCTGCAATGCGATTATCTTCAGCTAATTCTACACCATCACGCATCCGCTCCATTTGTTTGCCCAGTTCTTTCACTTCATCAAAATTTGTTACCATTGAACCGTTTTCTATATTAGGAACTTTCTTCTCCATTATCATCACCTCTAGTATAGTTTTCCCGAAAATCTGTAGGATGAACCATTTTTGACATATTTTATTTAGCAAGGTCATTTCATTTTGATATGAGATAAGCTATACTAAATAGAGATTTCTTTACAAACATGAGGAGGGTTCTTCCATGAAATTATTATTAATTATTGGTGTAACAGTTGCTTTCTTATCTGCTATTTTTACTGCTGGTTACGAAGGCAACTACAAAGCGGACAAATAATACCTCAAGAAAATCACTAAGTATATTTGCATACTTAGTGATTTTCTTATTTAAGAGAAGTAGCCAACGTGCTGCTTCTCTTTTTTTGAAGAAATATTATTGCTTGACTTCTATTACTTTATAAAATATACTAGCTTACATAAAGTAAGTTGATAATTAATTATAACTGTATTTGGAGGCTACCTAATATGCACTTTCATGAAAAACCTAATATGTACGTTACAAATGTAGAAATTAAAGTAAGTAATTTAAAACGTTCATTAAAATACTATCAAGAAGTAATTGGCTTTAAAGTTTTAGCAGAGGAATCAAACAAAGCAACTTTAACAGCAGATGGTCACACAGCTCTTTTAACAATAGTACAACCTGATACAATTGAAGAAAAAACAAAATTAACTACTGGACTTTTTCACTTTGCACTACTATTACCAACTCGCCGTGACTTAGCGAACATCATTTCACATTTCCACCAAAAAGGCATCTACTTTGGAGCATCGGATCATGATGTAAGTGAAGCACTTTACTTGCAAGATCCAGATGATAACGGCATTGAAATTTATATAGATCGCCCAGAAGAAAGTTGGACTTGGACATCTAACCAAGTATATATGGTAACAGAGCCACTAAATATTCGAGCTATTTTAACGGAAGCTGCTGGCGAATGGAACGGGCTACCTGAAAATACTGTGATGGGACACATTCACTTATCTGTTTCAAACCTAGCTGATGCAGAAGAATTTTATACGAAAGGTCTGGGCTTTGACATAGTAACTCGTTATGGTGGACAAGCATTATTCATCTCTACTGGTCGTTATCATCACCATATTGGTTTAAACACGTGGCATTCTGAAAACGCTCCAAAACTTGGCAAAAACCAAGTCGGCTTAAAAACATACTCTTTGTTTTTAGATAACGAACAACAAGCCACAACTATGAAAGAAAACTTACGTGCCATTAGTGCACCTGTAGTCGAAATTGAAAGTGGATTCCAAACAGAAGACCCCGCTGGCAATATAGTTTTACTAAAATATTAAATAAAAAAGGCAGCCCTCACATTTCTTACGTGAGAACTGCCTTTTCGTTTTATTTTCACTGTAATCCAGGATACCCTTGCTGACGTAATGCTTCATAAATAACAATTGCAGCAGTATTCGATAAATTTAAAGAACGAATATGCTCACTTTGTGGAATACGTAAACACATATCACGACGTTCATAAGCAAATTCCTTTGGCAGACCCGTCGTCTCTTTTCCAAACATAAAATAAATGTCGCGATCCTTGTCACTAAAATCATGCGTCGTGAAAGGCTCCTCGCTATACGTTTCGATTAAATACAAATCTCCATTTTTCGATACTTCTAAAAAGTCTTCAAGCGAGTCATGATATACAACATTCACGCTATGCCAATAATCTAAGCCGGCACGCTTTAACATTTTATCGTCTGTAGAGAAGCCAAGTGGACGAATTAAATGTAGGGATGTATTTGTACCAGCACAAGTACGTGCAATATTACCTGTATTTGCTGGAATTTCTGGTTGATATAAAACGATATGCAATGGCATAACGGCACACTTCCTTAACTAAAAAATTGTAGTCCTTTATCAATTTCGACGAGCACTTCTTCATCTTGTTCCTTATCTTTCGCGGTGAGTAGCGCTGCTTCTGCAAAGTCTCCACCAATCTTGCCCAATGCCCATGCAGCTGTTCCTCTTATAACAGGGCGGCTATCCTTTTCAAGTAGTGCCACTAAATCAGGCACTGCCGCTTCTTCTTTAAAATGAGCAAGTGCAAAAATGGCATTACGTTGAATCGGCTTTTTCCCACGCCATGCTCCTGATACATGTCCAAACTTCTCTTTAAATTCACGATTTGACATTGTAAGCAGTGGCACAAGTAATGGCTTCGCTAGCTCTGGATCAGGCTTAAATTCATCATGTATCCAGTTAATCTTACGTTTATTTTTCGGGCAAACCGTTTGGCATGTATCACAGCCATATAAGCGGTTACCAATATGAGAACGAAACTCGTCTGGCAAGCTCCCCTTTGTCTGCGTTAAAAAGGCTATACAACGCTGTGAATCGAGTTGTCCACCTTCAATTAACGCACCTGTTGGACAAACATCTAGGCACAAACGACAATCACCGCATTCATCCTCCATCGGTGTATCTGGGGCAAACGGAATATTCGTAATAAGTTCTCCTAAATATACGTAAGAACCAAATTCCGGTGTTATAATCGAGCAGTTTTTGCCACTCCAGCCAAGGCCAGCACGCTCTGCTACAGCACGATCCACAAGTTCTCCTGTATCGACCATCGATTCAATACGCACACCTTCTATTCGCGCTTCTAGCCACTCCTTCAACAATTTCAATCGTTCACGTAAAGCCGTATGATAATCGACACCCCAAGATGCACGACAAAAAATCCCGCGTCTAGCCCCTTTCTTACCAACAGGTGCATCTTGCATACGTGATGGATAGGCAACTGCAATCGCTACTATACTTTCTGCACCATCTAGTAGTTGCAATGGCTCTGTGCGTTTTTCAATATCTGCTTCCTCAAAACCCGATTGAAAGCCAAGCTCTTGCTGACGTCGCAGTCGGTTTTTTAATTCTGTAAACGGAGCTGCCGTTGTGAAGCCAATTTTGTCGACCCCAATGGACTTTGCATACGCAACAAATTCACTTTGTAATTCACGTATGTTCATTTTAATTCCAACTCCTTACATGATACAATAATAGAAATATATATAATTAAGTAGGTGATGATTTCATGGAAGTTTCTCTACATCCATCTCTTTTTACACAACATCCCGAACTAAAAATCGGCATTATCCATTATACCAAAATAGTCGTCGCAGAATCGCCTCAAATGATTAAAGGGCGTATGCAATTGTATCAGGAAAACTTGTATTTAGAAATGCAAGATACGCCAGTAACAGAACGCGCAGGTATTGCAGAATGGCGCAAGCTATGGAAAAAACTCGGCGCTGATCCAAACCGTTATCGTCACGCAGCAGAAAGCCTAATGCGTCGTGTTGGCAAACAAAATTATTTAACACCGTTTCATTCTGGTGTTGATTTAAATAACTTCTTCTCGCTCCAATACGAAATTCCAGTCGGTATTTACGATGTTGCCCATATTCAAGGTAATGTAGAAATTGCACTTGGGGATGAAAAAACAGGCTATGAGGGATTAAATGGTCGATTCAATTCACTACTAAATATTCTATATAGTCGTGATGAAGAAGGTGCATTCGGCTCACCATTCGTAGATTCAAAACGTACAGCTGTGACAGAAAATACAACTGAAGCTCTACATATTTTCTATCTACGCCCATCACTGTCTCATGAAGAAGCAGAAAAACTGCTAGCTTCCGCCGGTAATATGTTCAATCAGATCCATGGCGGTGACTATACAACTGCCCTATTAACATCTGTAACACCAACTACTACACTATAAAGGATGTGTTAGCATGACAATTAATCTTGCAGAAGCAGTCAAGTTAAAAAGTGTTTTAGCAAAAAAAGTTCAAGAATTTATAAGTGAGCTACACCGTAGTGCCTTTGTAACGATTGAAAAAGGTCAGACACCAAAAACAAGTAATCGTTCAATGACAACGATTGAGGCTGACCTTGCACAAGTTCGACTGGACATCCGTACATTAGATCGGCTTGTATACGAAGCAAACATTCAAAACACAGTAGCCTTTAAAGGTGAACAGCTTGCTCTTGTCGAAGCGATTGAACTAGCAACTCAGCTACGGGCTGAAGCTGAGATTTGTAAACACTTTAGTACGCATGAAAAAGAAACTGTGCGTATGGGTTATGGTGATAGTACGATGCTTTATGAGATTGCACTTTATGAGCCTGAAGAATACCGTGAACGTGCGGCAACTCTTGAAAAAGAGGCACATAAGCTATCAAACTTAATCAATGCAAAAAACTATTCAGTTGAAATTGCATTCGATGATTCTCGCTATTTCTAACCTCGGGGCGGTGAGACTCCAAACCGAGGTGGATGTGCTGTTTTCGAAACCCCTACTTAATAAGTAGACAACTTAAACAACCAATCACATGTCACCTGTTACTTTATGACCGATGACCCATAACCAACTATACGGCAATGGCATAAAACAAACTTAGGAACATGAAATCTATTCGAAAACGCCATCCTTAAAACGCTCTTACACCTTGTGTGTAAGAGCGTTTTTTTCATATAGTTATCTAATGTCCATTAATGCACACCTGGTAAAATGCGTAATACTTTTTCTTGAGCGTCTAAAATAGCCTCGGCGCCTAGCGGAATAGCAATATTCGTTGTTTCATGGCCAATTTTAAAACCTGCTACTACCGGCACTTCTAAATCAGCAAAATACTCCTCCATTAACGTTAGTAATTCAGCTTCATCTGCCTCTGTTTGTGTAAATGAGCCAATTACAACACCCGCTAGCTGATCCAGCTTTCGAGCCTGCTTTAACTGTTGCAGCATCGAATCAATACGAGGAATTGTTTCAGCAATATCTTCTAAAACAAGAATTTTACCATCCGTACGAATTTCAAATTTCGTACCGAGCGTACTAACTAGACGTCGTAAATTACCACCAGTGAGCTGGCCGCGTGCCACCCCCGCCGAGATTGTCGTCAGAGGTGAAATCATTTCCGTATACTGTACTTCCATAGGGGTAAACAGCTGTAACAACATTTTCTTCGATAGCTCATCCATTTTTCGTGGTGCCATAATCATTGGTCCGTGAAATGTCACTAAATCTGAAAACTCATTAATCGCTATGTGCATATATGTAAGGTCTGAGAACCCCCAGAAAATTTTCGGATTTTCCGCTAGTAGCGCATAGTCAATTTTCTCTGCAATACGTGCAGAACCATAACCACCCCTCACACAAAAAATCGCCTTTACCTCGGGATCTTCAACCATTGCATGAAACTCTGCAAGTCTCTCTTCATCTGTACCTGCCAAATACTTATACTTTGCGCCAATTGTTGAACTAACTTTATAACGCAAACCAAGCTCATCTAAAAATGCCAGTGCTTCGCCCAGCTCTTCTACCTCTACGGCACTCGACAATGCAACAAGGCCAACTGTGTCACCCTTCACTAAATGTGGTGCTGTACTTTTCACCATAATCCCTCCAGTTCTTTTCTTCATTCTAGCATATGCACATATGCAAAGCTTCGTAAGACTATTGATTATTGCCAGTGTAATTGCCGTCCAGATCTTAATTGTGCAAGCACAATTAAGATCTGGACTAGCGGTGTTGTGAAACCCAGTGCCAATAAAGCTAGCATTTACTTAAACTTCATCCCAGTGTTTGCTTCCATCTTCGCTGTACTTTTTCTCGGCGAACAACTACATACTTTTCAAATTATCGGTGGCCTTGCAGTAGTCGCTGGCGTATTGTTATCAAGCAAAAAATAAATAAGCGGAGACTTCGTTAACTTGAAGTCTCCGCTTATTTACTTAATTAATTTGTACCGCCATAAATAACAGTTACATTTGGATGATTTAATAATTGGCTCGCTGGGAAATCCTCTGTCACAACACCACTGCGCAACTTCTCCATCGCCTCTAACTTCTTCGCACCAAAAGCGATTAATACAATAGCTTTTGCATTCATAATCGTCTGAATGCCCATTGTAATCGCATGTGTTGGAACATCTGCTGGATTATCAAAATAAATTGCATTTTCTGTACGTGTAGATTCAGTTAGCTCTACAATATTTGTTAATGAAGTAAACGGTGTACCTGGTTCGTTAAAGCCAATATGCCCGTTTACACCAATGCCAAGTAATTGTAAATCAATGCCGCCAGCTTCCGCAATACGTGCATCATATGCCTGACATTCAATCGCTAAATCAGCAGCCTTACCATTTGGAAGATGAATATTTTCCTCTTGCATATCTACATGATTAAATAAAACGTCATGCATAAATGTCCAGTAACTTGCAGGATTAGACTGCTCTAAACCGACATACTCGTCTAAGTTAAACGTCCTTACATCTTTAAATGAAATTTCCCCAGCTTGTTGACGCTTTACTAATTCCTCATACATGCCTACCGGTGAACCACCTGTTGCTAATCCTAATATACTATCTGTTTTTTCTTGTAGTTGCTTCGTAAAAATATTTGCTGCAACCTCGCTCATTTCATCATATGAATTTACTTCAACCCAATTAATAGCATTTTTCATTACACTCGTCATCTATTTACCTACCTTAGTATCATTTTTTATTATTAACTATAAATGGATAAAATTCCACCACATAGAAGCTAACAGTTTCATTTTACAATTTATCTTTCTACTTTACTATTATTTTCTTCCATGAACTTTCAACGTGTATTCTTTGTGAAATTCGGTTATGTTAAATAGTAAGGAAGTGAGGCGACTTTTCGTGAATAAACAAGTACAACAATATTTACAACATATTAAATTTCAAGGACCTGTAGAACCCTCTATTAAACTGCTAGGTCACTTACAAACATGCCATCTGCATACAATTCCGTATGAAAATTTAGACGTTGCCATGAAACATGATATATCCTTCAACATTCCTGATCTTTTTCAAAAGATAATTGTTCGTAAACGCGGCGGTAATTGCTTCGAACTTAATATATTATTTAGTTGGCTACTATGTGAGCTTGGTTTTTCTGTAACAAATCGCTATGCTCAATTTTGGCGCAATATAGATGCTGATACCCCACAAGAAGATGTACCGATGCACCAGCTGCTCGTCGTGACTTTTTCAGGACTCTCTTATATTACAGACGTCGGGGTTGGGGCTCTAGCTCCTTGTAAGCCTGTCCCACTCATTGCCGGACATAAGCACCGTGAAGGTAATGAGCTCTATAAGGTCGAACAAGACGATACATACGGCTGGATGCTGTACGAACAAACCTCACACAATTGGCGCTTACTTTATAGTTTTACTGATGATGCAAGTGATGCCAAATTTGCTCCAAGACTCTCAAACCAACCAAACAAAATTGCTATGATTCGTACTGCTCGCGGTCGTAATACGATGTTGAATAATGAGTTTCGTATTTATGAAGACAATGCCTTAACAACCTATACCACTCACACTGAGCAAGAATGGCAACAGGCGCTAAAACGTTATTTCCAAATTTCTATTACGTAATAAAAGGATGCTTCTCAATTTTACATTGAAGAGGCATCCTTTTACATTTAATAGGCTGTTTGTTTAAGTAGCTCATAAATAACCTTTCCATTTTTCATCTGCTTTACTAAGCCTATATTATCTGCAAAGTAATACAGGTTCACATCAGTGTTAAATACATTAGTTTCTTCAAGAATAGCGACATTATTATAGGTTACTCCATTGGCTTGAAGTGTAGCCTTTGTATCTTTTACAGTTATACGAATACCACCTATTACGCCATCATCATCTTCATGACGAACAATACCAATTCTTAAAGGTAGCTCTATAAACAAATCATAATGAGAGCTGAATTCTTGAGCTATCGCTTGCCCATATACAAAATCCTCATAGTATAGCAATTCATCATTAAATAATTTACTATTGGTCGTATTTGTAATGGTCCATACATCATTTTTTCCATCATTATGACTATACTTATAATTTAATGTATACGTATGATTGTCCTCGGTTGATGTAAATGCATACGTGTACATATACTTACGATCCTTTATTAATTTATGTTTTGAAATTGTTAAGGCACGTGCCATGAATGCTGAGAAATGTGCACGTGTCAGTACTACGTTTGGCTTAAATGTACCATCTTGATATCCTCTTGTAATGCTATTATTCGCCATAGCCAAAATCGCCTGATAGCCATCTGTACGCTCTGTAACATCTGCAAAATAATTCGTATCTGAATCCTCTAATTGAAACGCCCTCTGCAAAATAATGGCCATCGTACCTCTAGGAATCGTACCACTTGGAGTAAATTTTTGTGCAGTTTGAAAAATACCTGCATTATGGGCCGCAGCAATCTCTCTATAATAAGTATGAGTCACCGGCACATCCTGATAATTAGGATTTTTAACATTAGACGTATTTAATCCTAATGCACGTGTTAATAGCACAGCTGCTTGAGCTCTCGTCACACTATCATTAGGTTTAAACGTGCCATCAGGATAACCCTTAATAATATCTCTATCTATTAGATAATCAATCTCTGTTTTTAATGTATGATTCCTCAACACATCTTTAAAGTTGGCTGCCTTAACCTGTTCACTTGGTGATACCCAAACAACAATCATAGCTAGACATATCATCGCAAAAATCCGCCTCACGCTATTCACTCCTATCTTTATTCCCTTACTCTTATACTATTCACCATCCACTCCATTTAAAAATATTTTTCAAAAGTCATGCAAAAAAACTTTCAAATAGGTCTACTTTGTAAACCTATTTGAAAGTTCCCCCCTCTTTATAATCTTTTACTATCTCAGTAGTTTCCTTTGACTGCTTCACACACTTCAATGCTGTTACAAAACCATTTAATCTCGCTTCTTCCCTAACAAAGTTTAATAAGGACTCGGCTGTCTGTAACCGTTCATAATTGATATACATCATTTTTGTTTCTTCTTTATATGATTCATATAATCTTCTCAGTTCCATTCTTTCACCTCCACGCTGCCTTTCATTCTAAATTAAACTATACATCTAGGAATTACGATTATGTGTATATAACAAAAAAAGACTCTCATATATTTGAGAGTCTTTAGTATATAGTATTTATTAATTTACATAAATGGTACCAGTGGTAAAGCTGTTGCAGATCTGTGCCTTACTGCTTGGCTATACTCAAAAGATGATTATTAGTAAAAATGGGGCGACTGATGGGAATCGAACCCACGAATGCCTGAACCACAATCAGGTGCGTTAACCACTTCGCCACAACCGCCATGAAATTAAAAACTGGTGGAGGGGGACGGATTCGAACCGCCGAACCCTAAGGAGCGGATTTACAGTCCGCCGCGTTTAGCCACTTCGCTACCCCTCCGGAAAAAACATGGTGCCGGCTATAGGAATCGAACCCACGACCTACTGATTACAAGTCAGTTGCTCTACCTGCTGAGCTAAACCGGCAAAAATATGGTGGGTCAGGACGGAATCGAACCGCCGACACTTAGAGCTTCAATCTAATGCTCTACCAACTGAGCTACTGACCCATATTTTTTATAAAAATGGCGGTCCCGACCGGGATCGAACCGGCGATCTCCTGCGTGACAGGCAGGCATGTTAACCGCTACACCACGGGACCATTTTGGTTGCGG
>NZ_JBIWCX010000019.1:0-75032 GCF_044761695.1 Lysinibacillus sp. NPDC097287 | reverse complement strand
ACCGAACACGGAAGTTAAGCTCTTTAGCGCCGATGGTAGTTGGGGGCTTCCCCCTGTGAGAGTAGGACGTCGCTAGGCACATGAAAAACAGTCAATTATATGTTGGCTGTTTTTTTGTAATTAAGAAAAGAATGATAGCAAACCTAAAGGTGAATAACATTGCTACCTACTACTATTTACTATTATAGCCAGAGGCAGTTCATATCGAAAAAATAATGTGAATAAAAAGCTTGCTAACAATTATTTAAAGCTAAAAAATAGTATTTAAATATTTGAGGAACAATATTTTATAGTATTCTCTTAATTTAATTTTAAAAAAGTGTTGTGTAAACATCATATTTATGGTATATTAATAAATGTCTTAAAGAGGTCCCGTGGTGTAGCGGTTAACATGCCTGCCTGTCACGCAGGAGATCGCCGGTTCGATCCCGGTCGGGACCGCCATTTATGCTTATACAGTTCTTGTAATAGGAAACTATTATAAGAGCTTTTTTATTGTGTAAAGTTATAATTAAAAGAATCTGCGTTTTTTCATGAATAGCTCGGGTACAGTTTGAAAAGCGGTTAGAAAGTGTACGGGGGTGAAATATATGCGAAAATTATGCATTCTGCTCTTGGTAGTCGCTATGATGACATTAGTTGGCTGCGGAGATCCAATTTTAGAGATTGAAGAACAAAATATATATCATTGGCAAAAATATATGAATCAGAAAGAGTTCGAGAGTTTAGAAGAAGGAATGTCTTATCTGGAAGTTGTAGAGCGTGCAGGTGGTAGAGGAGTGAAATTAAAGAATAATACTTATCAATGGAAAGATGAGACTTTAATGACACAGGCATATGTAATTGAATTTAAAGATGACCAATTACATTCGAAAGAAGTTGTGGAGTTAAAAGGGCATTCAAATAGATAATAGATAGTAGAGCACGTTTCCTTTAAGGGAAACGTGTTTTATTTTTTAAAATCACTGGATGCTTTGAACATTTGCGCTAGTTTCGGTAAACTAGAGGTAATGTAGCTAGGAGAGGAAACAAAGAGAATGTTTGAAAAAATCATGAATTCACTTGAAGATACAGAAAAGTTTGCCTTGGCACTGGCAGATTTACTAGAAGCTCAGGACACAATTACCCTAGAGGGCGACTTAGGGGCAGGAAAGACAACGTTTACGAAAGCTTTGGCAAAAGGGCTGGGTGTCAACAGAACAGTAAATAGCCCGACATTTACGATTGTTAAGCAATACGAGGGCCGATTACCTTTTAATCACTTAGACGTATACCGATTGGCAGATAGTGATGAGGATCTTGGATGGGACGAGCTGTTTTATGGAGATGCAGTATCAGTTGTAGAATGGGCACATTTAGTAGAACAGGATTTACCACAGGAACGATTAGGCATTGAAATATACCGAATTGGTGAAAATGAACGTCGATTTGTGTTAACGCCTCGAGGAAAGCGATATGAGGCATTATGTGAGGAGCTAATGAAATGATTTGGTTAGGGATTGAAACAGCGAATGCACCGCTTTCTGTCGCAATTGTAAAGGATGGTAAAGTAGTAGCAGAGGTTATACAAAATATAAAATTAACGCATTCAGCAGGAGCAATGCCAGCAATTGAAGCAATACTTGCAACAGCCGGGTTAAAACCAGTAGATATAGATGCAATTGCCATCTCAGAAGGACCAGGTTCATATACAGGTGTACGTATTGGTGCAACGCTTGCAAAAACACTTGCTTGGACGTTGAAGAAACCGCTGGTTGGTGTATCGAGCTTAAAGACGTTAGCAGCAAATGTGTCACTTTATAACGGTCTGATTTGTCCTTTGTTTGATGCACGTCGTAGCAATATATATACAGCAGTTTATCGAGGGACAACACTTGAAACTGTAATGGAAGATTATCATGATCATATTGATGGCTTGTTACAGCGTTTACAGGAGTTAGCAGAGCCCGTATTATTCGTTGGCGCAGATGTCGATGTGTTTTGGGGTAAAATCGTAGCAGAGCTTGGCGACCTTGCATACCGTGCGCCATATAGTTTTGATTTACCACGCGCAAGCGAAGTGATTCGTTTAGCAAGTGAGGGTGAGTTACCTAGTATCGAAACGACACATCATTTTGTGCCTCAATATAAGCGCATTGCAGAGGCTGAGGCGAACTGGTTGCAAGAGCAAAAGGAGAAGGCGCATGAGCAATAAGGTAACGTATCGTAAAATGACGTCCGACGATGTTGAAGCTGTGTACAACATTGAACTTGCGACATTTCCTACGCCGTGGACACTCGATTCTTTCTACCATGAAATGCATGAAAATCAATATGCATATTATTTGATAGCAGTAGATGAGGATGATAGTATAATTGGTTTTTGTGGCATGTGGATGGTCATTGATGCTGCGCAAATTACGAATGTTGCAGTAACAGAGGCGGCACGTGGACGTGGTATAGGCGAAGGATTAATGCGTGAGGCAATGCGTATTGCACGAGAACATGCTATGGACGTTATGAGCTTAGAGGTGCGTGTAACCAATAGTGTGGCACAAAACCTTTACAGAAAGCTTGCTTTCCAAGACGGTGGCGTACGTAAAGGCTATTATACAGATAACGGGGAGGATGCCCTTGTCATGTGGGTGAATTTATAATGGAAAATAGAATTATTTTAGCAATTGAATCGAGTTGTGATGAAACCGCAGCGGCGATTATTCGTAATGGATCGGAAATTGTTTCAAACGTGGTGGCTTCACAAATCGAGAGCCATAAACGATTTGGTGGTGTTGTACCAGAAATTGCGTCTCGCCATCATGTTGAGCAAATTACAGTCGTGATTGAAGAGGCGTTAGCACAGGCTAACATGACACCACAGGATTTAGATGCTGTGGCTGTAACAGAAGGGCCAGGGCTTGTTGGGGCACTGTTAATCGGCATTAATGCGGCTAAGGCTTTTGCTTTTGCGAATAACTTACCAATTTTGGGCGTACATCATATTGCAGGTCATATTTATGCTAATGCTCTTGTGCAGCCGATGGAGTTTCCATTATTAGCACTAGTGGTGTCGGGTGGACATACTGAGCTTGTTTATATGAAGGAACATGGCTCGTTTGAAGTTATTGGTGAAACACGAGATGATGCAGCTGGTGAAGCTTACGACAAAGTGGCACGGGTATTAGGTTTACCGTATCCAGGCGGTCCACGAATTGATCAGCTAGCACATGAAAGCGGTGAGGCTGTTGCATTTCCCCGTGTATGGCTTGAGGAAGATTCCTATGATTTTAGCTTTAGTGGCTTAAAATCAGCAGTCATTAATTACAAGCATAATATGGATCAGCGTGGGGAAGAGATTTCACCAATAGTTGTGGCAAAAGGCTTCCAAAATAGTGTTGTCGAAGTATTAACAGCTAAAACACTACGCGCAGCTCGCGAATATAATGTTAAACAAGTTATCGCAGCAGGCGGTGTGGCAGCTAATAAAGGTCTCCGTACTTCCCTAGAGGCAGCATTTATGGAAGAGGGCATTCCGTTCTACGTGCCCCCACTAAAATTATGTACAGATAATGCTGCAATGATTGGAGCAGCAGCGACACCTATGTTTGAAGCGGGTGTTCGTGGCGATTTAATGATGAATGGACGACCAGGGATGGAACTGAAGTCTTGGGTATGATAAAAGGTATGACTCTTTTAAGGGTCATGCCTTTTATTTTTGTACAAAAATAAAATCAGATAAAATAGAATGAAAATTATGAAAATAGATGTTTTACACAAAAGAATAATAAGTGACATATTTTTCAGAAAAATTATCCACAGCTAACACTGAAAAATTTGAAAAATAAAACAGCGAACATTCGTACTTATGCACAAACTGTGGATAAGTTGTTGATAAGTTGTGATTATTCTATATATTGTGGTGAGTTTTACACAATAAATGGGGGTATAAAGATTTTAGAATTGTGGACAGTGTGGAAAAGTCTGTTGATATGTTGGTATTACTAGCTTCGTAGTGTGTATAAAGTTGTGGGCATTTTTTGTCGAAAAATAGCACTTGACCAATATATACGAAAGAATAGTAGAAGTAAAGGAAAAACCATGCGACAAGGCACATGGTTTTACAGAGTTTTATACAATAATATTTTCAAGTTCTTCGTTAAGTTCCAGCCACTCTATTTCCAGTAGTTCATGCTTCTCTTTTACAGCGTCTAATTCACCCTGCAATTGTGAGATTTTTTCATGGTCTGTAAAAATCTCAGGGGCGCAAAGTTCTTCTTCTAAACGCGCAATTTCCACATCTGCAGCGTGCATGTTAATTTCTAATTCTTCAATGGAACGACGAATTTGGCGTTCGCGCTTTTTCGCTTCTTTATCGATTTTAGAAGTAGACGTTTTTTCAGACGTTGCTGTTTGTGTTTGCGGTTGAGCTGCTGCTTTCATTTGCGCAATTTCAAAAAGCTCTTGTTTTTTCTCTAGGTAATAATCATAATCCCCTAAATACTCAAACGAACCATTGCCGGATAGTTCAATGACTTTTGTTGCAATTCGGTTAATGAAGTAACGGTCATGTGATACGAATAACAGTGTACCCGGATAATCAATAAGTGCGTTTTCTAGCACTTCCTTGCTATCTAAGTCTAAATGGTTGGTTGGCTCATCGAGAACAAGGAAGTTTGCTTTTTGCATCATTAACTTCGCAAGTGCAAGACGTGCTTTCTCACCGCCAGATAACGAATTCACCGCTTTATCCACATCTTCACCACTAAATAGGAAACGGCCAAGTGTGGTGCGAATATCTTTTTCATTCATTAATGGCCATTCATCCCATAATTCTTTTAAGACGCTTTTATTGCTAGAGAGTTTTGCTTGTTCCTGGTCATAGTAGCCAATTTGAACGTTAGTACCATAGCGAATTTCCCCAGCAAGTGCAGGTAAGTCTTTCACTATTGTTTTCAGTAGTGTCGATTTACCGACTCCGTTGGGACCAACGAGCGCAATACGATCTTCTCGGAATGTGCGAAGTGTAATGCCAGTTGAAATTTGCTTGTCCCCGTAGCCTACAGCTAAATCATCAATAGAAAGCACATCATTGCCGCTTTGACGATCAATTGAGAAGCCAAAACTTGCTGACTTTTCATCGCCGGCAGGAGAGTCCATCCATTCCGTACGTTCGAGCATTTTACGACGACTTTGCGCCATCTTTGTTGTGGAAGCACGGGCGATATTTTTTTGAACGAATTCCTCAAGTTTGGATTTTTCATCTTGCTGGCGCTCAAACATTTTCAGATCGCGTTCATAGTTTTTCGCCTTTTCATCTAAATAGGCGCTATAGTTGCCTGTGTATTTTGTAACGCGGTGACGAGACACCTCATAGACAATCGATACGACTTGATCTAAGAAGTAGCGGTCATGGGAAACGATTAAAATCGCACCTTCATAGCTCTTTAAATAAGTTTCTAACCACGATAGAGTTTCGATATCTAAGTGGTTAGTCGGTTCATCGAGAATGAGTAAATCCGGCTTACTTAATAGAAGCTTCGCTAGCGCAAGACGTGTACGTTGACCACCGGAAAGTGAGCTAATCGCCTTTTCATAATCCTCAGGGAAGAACTGCATACCGTGAAGGACCGAGCGTGTATCTGATTCGTATTGATAACCACCCGCATCTTTAAAATCATGCTGCAGTTGATCGTATTCAGACATTACTTTCGCATATAGGTCGGAATTCTCGTAAACAGCCGGATCTGCCATTTGTTTCTCTAATGATCGTAGTAATTTTTCCTGAGCACGTAGTGGTTCGAAAATTGTCATCATTTCGTCCCAAATCGTTAATGTCGAATTTAGCCCAGCATGCTGTTCCAAATAACCAATTCGTACACCCTTTGGAATGATAATATCGCCAGAATCATACGACATTTGACCGGCGATGATTTTTAGTAAAGTGGACTTGCCAGCACCGTTGCGTCCTACTAATGCCACGCGATCACGGTGTTGAACTTCTAATTTTACTCCACTTAAAATTTCATCTGCAATGAAGGATTTATATAGTTGATTGACTTGTAATACAATCATTCGTGACACCTCAATTCTTTATTAGTGTACTGGATGATAGATTTGCTTGCAATGTCAGTGCTTTACTTATTCCAAGCTGTCATGTAAGATTGAAACGATTTCCCTTTAGCTAGCGGCGTATGTCACCAATTTTGTGATTCAAAATGGGGGGACTAAAAAACGCCAAGGCGAATTTGATGTTTTTTGAGGAGGAGCAAGTTTGAAACAAGAAGTGAAAATTCCACAAGCCACAACAAAAAGACTTCCTCTTTACTATCGATTTATTCAAAACTTCGCACAAGAAGGCAAGGAACGTATTTCGTCGAAAGAATTGAGTGAAGCGATGAAAATTGATTCTGCAACAATTCGAAGAGATTTTTCTTACTTTGGTGCGCTTGGCAAAAAAGGTTACGGTTATGATGTACAGCATTTACTGACATTTTTCAGTCAGACACTTGATCAGCATGAAACGACAAAAGTTGCTTTAATCGGTGTCGGGAACTTAGGAAATGCTTTACTAAAATACAATTTTCAAAAAAACCACAATACACATATCGTTGTTGCATTTGACTCTAAAGCACCAAAAGAAGGCAAGATGATCAGCAATATTCCTGTATATCATCCGGATTTATTAGAGGAAAAGTATGCAGAGTATGGGGCAGAGCTTGCTATTTTAACGGTGTCATCTCGTTCAGCGCAAAAGACGGCAGATAGACTTGCAGCGATGAAAGCAAAGGGCATTTTGAATTTCACACCTGAGCGTATTACAGTACCGGATTCGATGCAGCTATTAACAATTGATTTGTCGGTAGAATTGCAGGCGTTAATTTACTTAATTCGTAATCAAGAAGATTAGGCGGATTACATAGCATATTGGAAATTTTGTTAAATAACTGTGTTATCTTTTTTGATATGAACTGACAACTAGATGAAAAACTTTCACATATAATTAGTTAGCCAAATGATAGTATTTAAGTTAAAATAATGAATATAAAGAGGAGGTGGCTGTAATGGGTATTGGTCCTATGAGCCTAATCATCATCGGTATTGTAGCTATTTTAATTTTTGGGCCTAAGAAGTTACCGGAGCTAGGTAAAGCAATGGGTTCTACACTTCGTGAGTTTAAAAACGCTACTAAAGGTTTAGCTGACGACGATGATGATGATAAAAAGAAAGTCATCGATGTAAAAAACGATGATAAGTAATTGAAGGATGTCTCTATAACATGAATTCAAACAACCAAACTGTCATTGAACATATAGAAGAATTAAGGAAACGACTTTACTTCGTAGTCGTTTTCTTTGTTATTGCGATTGCAGGCGCGTTTTTTTTGGCAGAGCCACTTATTCACTTCCTACAAAGTAGTGATACTGCGCAAAGTTTTTCATTAAACGCATTCAAAATCACAGATTCTATAAAAATTTATTTCCAAATGATTTTTTATATTGCTTTGTTACTAATATCTCCACTAATTTTGTATCAGCTATGGGCATTCATTTCACCAGGGCTATATGAAAAGGAGCGTAAAGTAACATTAAGCTATATTCCTTTTGCATTTATCTTATTTATAGCTGGTATTTCTTTTTCTTATTTTTTACTATTTCCTTATGTATTAAACTTCATGATTGATTTATCTGCGCGACTAGGTGTGCAGTTAACAATTGGGATTAATGAGTATTTTACATTTTTATTTCAAATAACATTGCCATTTGGTTTTATATTTCAGTTGCCAATTATTCTATTATTCTTTGCACGTTTGGGTATATTAAATCCTCAGATAATGGTGAAGTATAGAAAATACGCTTACTTTGGTCTTTTCGTGTTAGCAGCGATGATCACACCGCCAGATTTAATGAGTCATTTAATTGTAACTGTGCCAATGTTTGTACTCTATGAATTTAGTGTTTGGATTGCGAAAATAGGCTATCGAAAGTATCTGAAATCTGAAGAAATGCGTTTGAAAGAAGAACAGGTGGCTGAACAAGAACGTTTGGTGGAAGAAGCACTTGAACAACAGCGCAAACAAATTGAAGAATTAAATAATAAGTAATAAGGATAACTCGTTGCATTTAATATGTAGCGGGTTTTTTTGTATTTAGGGAGGGTATACTATTGTTGGCTGAGGGAATAAACCGATAAAGTGAGAAATGATCCGTTATCACGAAGAATGACCCAATAAGACATGAAAAAATCAGTATTAATAAAGGAACATGAAAATTTCAAAGAAAAGCCACCCCGATAAAGATACCGGGAGTGGCTTTACTAGAAATTTATTGCAGTTTTTGTGCTTCTTCAAGAAACTTTTGCAAAGGTTCTGCATAGAATTGTACGAGAGTCACAAAACCATTTAGCATGATGTGCGCGATGATTGACGTCCAGATTCGCTTCGTTTGGTGATATAAAAAAGCGAATATTAAACCACAAATTGTATATAGTAATATGTGTGTGAAGTCAAAGTGAATTAGTGCAAAGAAGATAGCACTCACAATAGCTGCAACCCAGAAATTTGTTGTCTGGACAAGCGATCCAAAAATGACACGACGGAAAACAAACTCTTCTAAGATAGGACCGAATACTACGATAGCTAGAATGGCAATAGGTGCACCTTTAGCAATCGAAACGATATCGGCGGTATTTTGTGAACCTCCTTCAATACCAAATACCATCATTTCAATAGCTGCCCCAATCATTTGCCCAAAGAATACAAGGAAGAAGCCGACGACGCCCCATACGATTGTAAGTGGGACAGAAGCTTTTTCACCAGGATAGACATTCCAGAAGGCTTTGTCACGGGACGTTAAAATTAAACTAAGAATTAGCGCAATCGCAAAGCTAATCGCGATATACCAGCCCTGTGTGATAGGTGCAGCCTGTTCGTGTGGAAGCCCAGTTGTGCTCATGACCACACGGTGAAATGGTTTTATAAGAGGTATACTAGATAGCTGCATTACGATGTAAATAAGTAGAACGTATAGTGCTGTTTTTTTATACTTAATTGCTTTTTGAGAAATATTCACCTGCAAAATCCTTTCCTTACTTAAGCTTATTTTCTATTGTAGAGGAATATGGAAAGAAAACAAAATTTTTCGAGGTTCTCACTTGCAAAAGAAGAAGTGATTTATTATCATAATAAGAGTATTAGCACTCGGTATACTAGAGTGCTAATAAATTTAAAAGAAATATTTAATTAATAGGAGGTTGTTTCACTTGTTAAGACCACTAGGAGATCGTATCGTAATCGAACTAATCGAGGTAGAAGAAAAATCTGCATTCGGCATTGTACTACCAGACTCTGCGAAAGAGAAGCCACAAGAAGGTAAAGTAGTAGCAGTTGGAACAGGTCGTATATTAGAAAACGGACAACGTGTAGAGCTTGACGTTAAAGTTGACGACCGCATTATTTTTTCTAAATACTCAGGCACAGAAGTTAAATACGAAGGCAATGAATACTTAATCTTACGTGAAAGTGACGTTCTTGCGATTATTCAATAATATTTATATATTAAACAGGCTTAACGAATATTCCATTTCAGGAGGGTAATTCAATATGGCAAAAGATATTAAATTCTCAGAAGAAGCTCGTGCATTAATGCTTCAAGGTGTAGATAAATTAGCAAACACAGTGAAAGTGACATTAGGGCCTAAAGGTCGTAACGTCGTTCTAGAAAAAAAATTCGGTTCTCCACTTATCACTAATGATGGTGTGACAATCGCAAAAGAAATCGAGCTTGAAGATCCATATGAAAACATGGGTGCAAAATTAGTAGCAGAAGTAGCTTCTAAAACAAACGAAATCGCTGGTGACGGTACAACTACTGCAACAGTTCTAGCACAAGCAATCATCCGTGAAGGTCTTAAAAACGTAACAGCTGGCGCAAACCCAGTAGGAATCCGTAAAGGTATCGATAAAGCGGTTGCAGCAGCTCTTACAGAACTAAATGCCATTTCACGTCCTGTAAGCAACAAAGAGGAAATCGCGCAAGTAGCGGCAATTTCAGCAGCTGACGAAGAAGTTGGCCAATTAATTGCAGAAGCTATGGAACGCGTTGGTAACGACGGCGTTATCACTATTGAAGAGTCAAAAGGCTTCACAACTGAGCTTGATGTAGTTGAAGGTATGCAATTCGACCGTGGCTACGCTTCTCACTACATGGTAACAGATACAGATAAAATGGAAGCGGTACTTGAAAACCCATTCATTTTAATTACAGATAAAAAAATCACAAACATCCAAGAAGTACTTCCTTTACTTGAGCAAGTGGTACAACAAGGTCGTCCACTATTAATGATCGCTGAAGATGTTGAAGGTGAAGCACTTGCTACACTTGTAGTGAACAAACTTCGTGGTACTTTCAACGCTGTAGCAGTTAAAGCTCCAGGTTTCGGTGACCGTCGTAAAGCAATGCTTGAAGATATCGCAATTCTTACTGGTGGACAAGTAATTACAGAAGAATTAGGTTTAGACCTAAAATCTGCTGACATTACTTCACTAGGCCGTGCAGCGAAAGTAGTTGTTACTAAAGACAACACAACAATCGTTGAAGGTGTTGGCGGTGCTGATGCAATCGAAGGTCGCGTAGGTCAAATCCGTGCGCAACTTGCAGAAACAACTTCTGAATTCGATAAAGAAAAATTACAAGAACGCCTTGCAAAACTTGCTGGCGGTGTAGCAGTTATCAAAGTTGGTGCTGCAACTGAAACAGAATTAAAAGAACGCAAACTACGCATTGAAGATGCTCTAAACTCAACACGTGCAGCAGTTGAAGAAGGTATCGTATCAGGCGGTGGTACTGCGCTTCTAAACGTATATGGTGCAGTTTCTGCAGTAGCAGAAAAAGAAGAAGGCGATGTAGCAACAGGTCTAAAAATCGTTCTTCGTGCACTTGAAGAACCAGTTCGCCAAATTGCTAACAACGCTGGTCTTGAAGGTTCAATCATCGTAGACCGTCTAAAACGCGAAGAAATCGGTGTAGGCTTCAACGCAGCAACAGGTGAGTGGGTAAACATGATTGAAGCGGGTGTAGTAGACCCAGCGAAAGTAACTCGCTCTGCTCTACAAAACGCAGCATCTGTAGCAGCTCTATTCTTGACAACTGAAGCGGTTGTAGCAGATATTCCAGAACCAGCAGGCGCAGGAATGGGTATGCCTGATATGGGTGGCATGGGCGGCATGATGTAGGCCTTTCGTAGCAAGGGTTTACACAGCTTTTGAAGGTTGATGATTTCGCCATTAGAGAGCATTGATATGCACGTTTCAACACTTCTTTTTATGAAGTAGTGTTACTCACAATTTAAATACAAAGCAACTACCACTTCTCATCATTTCTAACATTTGATGAGAGGTGGTTTTTTTATGTTATTAAAATTTGCTTATGTATGGAGTAGTAATGATATCGGTGTCATTATTTTAGTAGTTACTAAATTGATTCGAAGAATTATAAAAGCATATCATTAAGTTGGTGTGATTTTTCTATATGAATAAGATTAATGAATATAAGAAGCGACAAAGCAAACATAAGCTCTTGGTTGTAATAAGAAGTGTGTCAAAGCACAATTGTTTCAACTTTGAGTTATCTCACAACAACAATCGTAGCTAGCTTCTAGAAGCGTTTACCGAGCCTGCGAGAGTTGATAGATTTGGCATGGGCTTGTTTCAATGGATTTTAGGAAGCTTACCTATTTCACAAAAAGGTAAAAATCCAACAATCATTATTTACAACCTTTTCACCGAATCAAAATTAAACAATATATGTAAGAGCTTTCATTTATCACTCAATCCTGTTAAATGAAAGAAACATTGAATATTACCCCTATCTCAAATATTGGGTTTATGATAACATAAATCTGAATCTTTTAACTTTAGAAAATAGGAAAGGAAGTGTAATAATCACATATGAAAAAGATATTGAAACCGTTGATTAGTGTTATTGCCGTGGGTGCTCTCTCTCTATCTATAAATATAGATAAAGATGTATTAGCTAATAATATTGCAAATACATGTGAGTATGATTCGGCATCGAAAAAAAACCCTGATTATTCCACAATGAACTGTTTGTTAACCGAAACTGCACTGAGTTATGATGTTCCTCCTGAAATTGTGAAGGCAATAGCGGAAGGTGAAAGTGGAAATTGGCGTCATTTCGATACGAATGGTGAAGCGATTGTGACAGCTGATAATGGAATTGGCGTTATGCAAATTACAAATCAAGCTGGCTATAATCCAGATAGACTAAAAAGCGATATTGTCTATAATATTCAAGCTGGTGTAGAGACTCTAGATAAAATGTTTAAGCGGAAGGATTTGCCTAGCATCAACGGTGGGGAAAGAGATGTATTGGAACATTGGTACTTCGCTATCATGGCTTATAACGGTACTAAGCCAGTAAATAGCCCAATAATCCAAGCTACTGATGAAAGAAATGCAAATGCCTATCAAGAAAGAATTCTCCGGATTATCGATGAAATGGGGTTAATAGACTTAACAGAGCTGCCTTTTTCACGCGAACATTTTCAATATGACTCTAATAGCAGGGAAAATATAAAATTTTCAGCGATGAACTATGATTTTGATTTACCATTAAAAAAATCAAAGCATTTATTTGAAACAAATCAAAAAGTTAGTGCAACAACTAATGTAACAGTTAGGACAAGACCTACTACGGATAGCCCTTCTATGGGTACTTTACGTGAAGGCGAAATTGTTACCATTACGGGTCCTTTTGAATATGAAGAAGTATCAACGAAGAAAAACCATTTTGTTTGGTATCCTGTGAAAAGAAGTGACGGGACAGAGGGGTATGTAGCATCAAGTTATTTAAACTACTCAGCTTCAACACCAACGCCAACACCTCCAGTAACACCGCCAACAACGGGAAACATTGATGTAACAAAGTTTGCTGATTACAATGCAAATCAATACTGGGCGCAGGATTTTCAGTGGGCAGTAAGCAAGGGTATTATAAGTGGATACCAAAACGTGAAAAACCCATCGACAGGTAAGTATGAAAACTTACTTAAACCGTACACTAACTTAACGGAAAACCAAATGTTATCGATCCTATTACGATACTTCAAACCATCAGAACTAGCTTCAACGGTAGCTAATACTTCATGGTATGGAGACGTAAACTACCAACTGGCTACAAAATACTCTTTACCAGTTCTAGGTGCAAACACAGCATCCAAACAAGCTATTGCAGGTAAGGATATCACACGGGGTAACTTCGCTCGTATCTTAGCTTCAATGCATTATGGTAAGACTGTATCTCAGTCTGAAGCTATTAAATTCCTTCGTGATAATGGTTTAACAACTACTAAAACAAATGCAGAGTTTAAACCAAATGATTCTCTAGCAAGAGCGCACACAGTGGCATTCTTCCACCGTTACGAACAAATATTCAATAACTAAATTGCTACATACAAGTGAAAAGGTGACTATAAAAGTCATCTTTTCTTTTTTTTATGTTTAATAGATCCTTTCTTGACACTCCTCGAACCATTCATAACTAAATTCATTGACACAGATTGCTTGATGGGAGCTACAAAGTCATGTGTTAAGCTACAGGAGTGATTGAGGAAGCATAACAAAAGGACTTGTATATAGTGAGGTGTTAAGTCAGGGTTTAATTTTGCGATTGAAAGAAGTCTAGCCATCCTTAGTTGTACCATTTTAATGACGATAGGATATCCGGGATGTCTCTCTGTTTTAGCAAAGATGAAGTCTTGATTATAGTAAGCGTCACCTAACTGCCGAATGTTTATTCTTTTCCAACTAAGGGGTACTTCATTATTTAATGATTTAGAACTTGAAGATTATTAAGCTTACGGGTTGATTAATCTCCGATTATGCAGTGAGGTTGGATTGATGTATTTACAGATGAACAGATATATCAAATGTTAGGAGCTATGAATCAGGATTCTCTCTATAAAGTAAGCTGTACCCCACCGGGTAGACTTATTAGGGTCTATTCGATAGGATACAGCTTATTTCTTCATTCAAATCTTTATTTTACAATCGACCACTCACGACTTGAGACGGGATTATTTCCTCGTGTCCATTAGTTAGTCTAGTAAAGAACATTTGTGTACTTTCCGTTGTCTCCACCTAAGTAGACTTTGCTTATATTCCATTCATTCAACGAGGAATTTGGTGCCCCGCTACCGTTATCTTTCACAAGTTCCCATACGATTGAATTACCTGGTTTTTCGCCTTGTGTCCACCACTTTGCTTGGTAATGATTACCGTTGTACTCCACTTTGTCTCCACCTAAGTAGACTTTGCTAGTACTCCATTCATTCGCCGAGGGATCCGGTGTTACGCTTCCGTTACCTTTAACAAGCTCCCAAACAGCTGAGTTGTCAGGGTTTTCACCTTGTGTCCACCATTTAGCTTTATATAAAGAACCATTATATGTAACTTCATTACCACCTACATAAACTTGAGTACTACTCCAAGTATCGGGATTAGGATCAGGTTTGACTGGACCTGGATCTGTAGGAGGGAGAGTTGTCCCATCAAAGTTTGCATCGATTACATTGTAGAATGCATTTGGTGTATCAGCGATACTCCAAACCGCAAGAATGACTTGATAACCTGAACGTTCTGGTACATTACAGTTATGCTTTACGTTGAATGGTGGTTTTTTGCCCCCGTCATTAATCGAACAGAAAAGTTCAAGATCAGCTCGCTTTAATGGTTGATCTGGATTCCAATCTTGTTTTGTAATGTAGTAATCCCACTTAGCTGTTGCATGTGCTGCGGTAAGTGTCCATTCGAAAGTATTTGCACCGCTTTTCATGGGTACTTTTGTCCACCGGTATTTTGATTGTTCGTCAAGCTTTGGAAATGTATTCGCACCTGCGATTTGTCCATCAGCCGGACCCCCGATTGGGAAGTTCCCTGGGGCTTCCAAACTTTGTGGTTCATATTGGACACCGCCACAATCGATGTTAGCACCTGTTTTGCATAATAAGCCGCGACTCTCTGGTTTACTTACGTAGCCATGAGCAGCAGCAGTACTTGAAAAAGCAAGCGAAAGTACTAACATTAACAATGCTCCAAAAACGACAGACAATGGTTTTTTGTTGAAAATATGTAATTTCATATGACTAATACCTCCTGTAAAATAGTTATTATATGTTGAACAAATGAAAAATTGAGGGCGTCTTGCAAGTGTAGTAGAAGCCTTCTAGTGTTGGAGTTTCTTCTGTGAGGTTTGCTAACCCTGTATATATTCTTCACATCAACACTATTCTATTTATATAGTATGAAATAATAGATAACAATAACTAAATGCGTTTATTAAGAATAACAAGTAATATTTACTATTTTGATCTTAGCTTTTAAAGGTCTTTAATCTCTCGTGAATAGTCTTTGTACCCTTATTAATCAAGCGAATCAATTGGATGCTTATCCAGGCAAACCATCAGATAATGTCAGTAAAGATATTGGGGGACTTAGATAATCTTGAAATTCTGAGAGTTTCCGAGTAACTTCTTCTTTCTTAATTTTCATCACCTATAAAATCCGTCATATAATCGATGAAATGCAATATTTTAAGACCTTCATAAACTTCCCAATTGTATATTTCGCACAGGAGGCCAGTAGCCATTTCTAAGAAATCTTAATTTCTGTTGTGTCTCTTTGCTGGTGATCTTTCATTTCTCCTATGACGATCTTTATAAAAGGCAATTTTTTTTTAGTGTAACAAAGTATTCATTCGAACGACTTATTAGTGAATTGTGAAAGTGGGGTGAAGGTTTGCGAGAGGGGAAATTACAAATTGAACAAGTATATGATGCTTATCACCGAGATGTGTATCATTTTGCACTTTATTACACGAATAACAAACAAGAAGCGGAAGATATTACTCAGGAAACATTTCTGAAAGTACTCAAGCAGTTCGATCGTTTAAAGGATAGAAGTAAAGTAAAAACGTGGATATTATCGATTGCTAGAAATACAGCTGTAGATATACATAGGAAACACAAAATTAGAAGGTTATTAACAGAAAAAATTAGTCATCAACCTATGATAAAAGAAGTTAAAGAACCTCAAGACATATTAGTGAAAAATGAAGATTGGCAAGAAGTGCAGGATGCTTTAATGACATTGAAATCACACGATCGTACAATCATTATTTGCCGTATGTTAAAGGATTATTCAATTCAAGAAACAGCTGCAATACTCGGTATTTCAGAAGTGAAAGTACGTGTGGATTTTCACCGAGCGATGGCCAGGCTTCGAAAAAAAGTGGGGAGGGATGACTGATGGAAGACCAGGAACGACAACTATTCGATGCATTAAAAAATCGTTCAGGTAAAGAACCAAATCTAGAATTTTCAAAGCAAGTTCGTAGAAAATTACAAACGACACATGCGCCGAAGAGAAAACGATTTTCTGTAGTGACAGTATTAACAATTCCAGTGACCTTTGCGATTGTCGCTTTCTTAGTAATGATTGTAACAGGACAATCTTTAGAATTTTTGGAGTTGAAAAGTGCAGCGCAACATACAATCCCTAAAGAGAAAAATCTCCCTTCAATCGTTGTCTTCTGTCTACTACTAGCGCTGCTATTGTATATTGTATTTGTTTATAGTAAGGGATATTTAAAAGGGCAACTTGTTTACATGACATTTTCACTGTCATTTGTGGCTTGGGTTGGAAATGTAGTGTATGCAGAAAGCATTCGTATAGAAGAACCGTCGTCGATGCCGACAAATAGTGAATCTTATGAAAATGAAATTAGTCCATACTTGATCCAAAAAGAACATGACCAACCTTGGGACGTGAAATTGGAAGAAAATAGTGTGATGGAACGAAAGTTATCCAAACTTTTAGGTTCAGACAGTCTACAACTGAAGGAGAGTGAATAATGATGAAAGATCCTTATGGTTATCTATCGGGTGGAGCAGGGTTCATTTTTATTGATTTGAATATAAATGGAGCAACGTTTGATATCTTGCCAGACTTTCTAGGATTTGTATTACTAACTTATGGCGTTCATCTTTTGCCGGCATTTCATAATTTAAAGCGGTGGTCGAAAAATCTTGGAATCATATTAATAGTGCTGTCATTATTAGTTGAGTTGGATAAATGGCAGAGTGTAAAGTTTTTCGGGCAAATAGGCGAACAATTGCTGCAGTTCCTATTAATCGTCTTTATGTATTACGTGTTTCAATTATTATTGCATATTCATGAAAATAAATCTTTAGAGAGCAAAACATTTAAAACTTACCAAAGATTTATGACTCTTATGCTTTGTGGATTTGTGATACAGGCATTCGCTATCAATGTAGAAGTTTCTTTGCGGGAAAATCTGTATTTTCTCGGTGCTGTACTACAGTTAATTGCCTTTTTTGTATTTATGAGATATGGACGTGCTGGTTCTATACACTTCAAAGAAATGGCGAAATCTAGGTTAAAGTAGGAGAAGCATTAATCTCTGTACAGAAAATAATTAGAAGGTCCATCTGCAAAAAAAGCGGTGGACCTTTTGTGCGATCACTGTGATTTATGACCATTTAATCGAGAGTATAAACTATTTGAATGATATTTATTCTCTGCTCAAACGATGATTAGTTAACGCTGATAATTCAGTTGATTTATATATATATTGAGATTTTAAAGAAGACGATTTCTACTTTACTTAATTTAGAGTTACCTCTTAAAAAGTAATAGACATGTTCCTTTTCCTACAGTCATAAACTTAATGGGTATTGTTATTAATCGTGTAAAAAGGAGGCAGTCACATTCAAACACACGTTGTACGCGCTGGGGAGTCCTTATGGGGAATTGCACACATGTATGGTACAACTGTCCAAAATATTGTAGATGCCAATCAGATACCTGAACCAAATCGTTTGGTCGTTGGGCAAGCATTGGTGATCCCAATCGTGGGGAATTTTTATTATGTGCAGCCGGGGGATAGCTTATGGTCAATAGGACAGCGCTTTGGCATAAACTATTTAACACTTGCACAAGTAAATGGAATTAATCCTAACCAATCTTTGAGGGTTGGCTTACGTCTCTATATTCCGCCGATGCCAAAGACGAAGGCGGAAATATTGGCGTACTTAGAGCCAAGAGGGACATCTGTTAGTGAAGCATTATTAAATCAAGTGAGGGAAACGGCACCGTATTTAACATATCTAGCGCTGTTTAGTTATGAGGCGAGACGTGATGGGTCGTTAAAAGTTCCACCATCTCAAGGTGTGACTGAGTTAACAGGCAAGACAGGTACGGTGCTTGCGATGGTTATCTCGAATCTAGAAAATTTCCAATTTAGCGGAGAGTTAGCAAGAGATATTTTCCAAAGTAGAGCGGTACAAGATTTATTGTTTGATAATATTCTTAAGGAAGCAAAGCGTTTAGGTAGCGTCAGAGATATTCATTTTGATTTTGAGAATATACCAGCTGATCAACGGGTAGCGTATAACAATTTCTTAAAAAGGGCTGTTGAAAAGTTTCATCCAGCTGGATATACAGTTTCAACAGCGCTTACTGCGAAATCAAGCGCAGATCAGCCGGGCGCATGGTTTGCGGGGCATGATTACAAAGCGCATGGGCAGATAGTGGATTTTGTTATGTTAATGACCTATGAATGGGGCTATGCTGCAGGGCCACCTATGGCTATTTCACCTATTAATCAAGTTGAAGCAGTTGTGAAATATGCATTGTCTGAAATGCCTGCCAGTAAAATTATCTTAGGACAGAACTTATATGGCTATAATTGGACGCTCCCATTTGTACAAGGAGGTCCCAATGCTGAGGCGCTCAGTCCACAAAGGGCGATTGAAATAGCGAAAAGATACAACGCAGCTATTCAGTATGACACGACGGCCCAAGCACCGTTCTTTAAATATTATGATGAACAAGGGAAAGAGCATATTGTTTGGTTTGAAGATGCTAGGTCTGTCCAAGCTAAATTCAATCTTGTCAAACAATATCAACTACGTGGCGTAGGTTACTGGAAGCTTGGATTACCGTTCCCACAAAATTGGCTGTTAGTCGGCTCAAATTTCAATGTAGTGAAAAAATAAGGGGGAGAGGGGCGTCGTGGAAATGACAAAGCTCCTCCTTTTCTATCTACCTAGAAAAGAATCTGCAATATGAGAAAATTATAAGATAAATAGTAATAACTATTCACTATTTTCGGGATGGGATATACAATTATGGTAAAAAGTAATCTAGGAGGGGTATTTTGGGTAATTTTAAAAAGTTAGGTATTATTTTAACATCTACGGCATTTTCGTTAGGCGTGCTTTCGCCAGTTGCACACGCTTCGGCGTCTCTGAATAATGAGCCTGCGGGGAAAATTGAAATTCAAGTGGCATCAAAGGAGACGAAGGTAACTAAAGAAGAGCTTATAAAAAAATTGCGTACATTATTTCCGAATGAGTTTAACTTTTTAACAGATAAGGATTTTCAGATTGAAAGCGGTCATTATTATCCTGAGGACAAGACCATCCGCTACGAGCTGAACTTCGATAAAGTGGTTGACGGTAAAAATATCTATGGAAATTTCAGCTTCAGAGGAGATAGCTTAGAGCTAGAGTCTTTCCATTATCGACCTGCAGATAAAACGGGTGCATTATTCCCAGCAAAATATTCAAAAGACGAGGCGCAAAAAATTGCGCAAGACTTTTTGAAGAAGTTCACAAATGCATCAAACTATCAATTGCAAGAGGACAACTTTGGGTACGACTACTATATGAGTATCCCGTTGTCAGAGCCAACTACTTATTCATTTGAGTATCAGCCGACACAAAATGGCGTACCGATAAGCGATCAAAGTATCGTAATTAGTGTATTAGGTAATGGTGTTGTTGATAGTATGTATCGTGGCTTGTATCCAACAGGTAAGGCTACATTTGATGGCTTAGAACAAAAGAAAAGCGAGACGGATATACAAAAGCAAATACGTGATCATTTAGCAGTCGAATTGCGTTACTTCATCGACTACAATTATGCAACGGATGAGCGTGAAGTAAAGCTTGTTTACATGCCAGTTTCTAGCTTTTATGGTGTACATGCTTTAACAGGTCAGTGGCAAACACTAAACGGCTTCTCAACACAAGCACCAAAGGCACAAGCGATTGAAAAGCTTACGACACAGCCGCTTACACCAAGAAAGGGCAATCTTACACTCGAGGAGGCCGAAGCCTTAGCAAAATCTTTCCTAAAAGTAGATTCAGACAAGGCTAAGTTAACGATTGACATGGTCAATGAAAGAGAAAATGGCATTGGCGAAACGATTTATACAGTAGATTATAGTTATACGTATGGAAATATCGGAACAGGCTCATCACTAGACATTAATAAAACCACGGGAGAAATTATACAATTTTATGATTTGCGTAATGAGTTCATTAAAACAAATGAATTTGCGGCAGCAATTACAAAAGAGGCAGCCTTAACAAAGGCGATTGATTACTTAAAGGAATGGGCTCCATCTTACGTTCATCAATATGCAAAAACAATGGAAAGCTATTCATTTGATGAATATAGTAAATATCATCAATTCATATTCCCACGTGTCGTGAATGGTATTACGGTGACAGGTGACGAAATTAATATTGGTATTGGTACGGATGGCTCGCTACGCATATTAACGATTAACCATCAGAACATCCAAGACTGGCCATCTGCAAGTAAGCTTATTACTCCGGAGGTAGCAAAAGAAACGTTTAGTGAAGCATTGAAGACAAAGCTGCACTATGTAAAGCAGGCAAACGAGGACAAGCAACACTATGATTTAGTATATGGACCAACGTATGACGGTGTTCTATTCAATCAGCTAGATGCAACGACAGGTAAGTGGTTGAAAAGCATTAAACCAGAATCGAATACGCCGCTTATTTCTCATCCAACAGCAGCAGATGAGCTCAATTATTTACTGCATCAAAAAGTTTTAGAAGTAAAGGATCCGGCTAATTTCAATGCGGACAAAGTAGTAACAAAAGGTGAAGCAATAAAAATAATTATAAAATCAATGACATATAATTATTACAATTATGATATGTCTCAAGAAGAGGAGAAGCAATCCTTCCCGAATATTGATTCGAAGCACCCTCTATACTCAATCGTTGAGCAGGCTGTCGGTATGGGGATTTTAGAGCCAACCGATAACTTCAAAGTTGAAGATGCACTAACACGCCAGGAGCTTGCAGAGTGGTTTATTCGTGCATTACAGCTTGAAGAAGCGGCACAGTATAACGATATTTATAAGTTGGATTTTAAAGATGCAAGTACGATCCAACCTCCTTATGCGGGATATGTAGCTCTAGTCAACGCGATGGGTCTATTAGAGGCGCAAGAAAACAATTTTAATGCTACTGGTAAAGTGACATATGCTGAGTTAGCGGTTTCAACAATTCGTTTAGCGCATAAGATTTACGAAAAAGAAGTTAATCGTTTTTACTAGTAAGCGAAATTAATAGAGGAGTTGTTTCAGATATTTTTCTGACACACCTCCTATTTTTTTCTGCTTATCGGAAAAAAACATTGTTAAATTGAGTGAATAATAAGGTAAATACTGATAACTATTCACTAATTTAGGGATTTGCTGTACAATTATGGTAAATAATATTCTAGGAGGGTTAATTTGGTTAAATTAAAAAAGTTAGGGATTGTTTTAACATCTACGGCATTTTCGTTAGGCGTGCTTTCGCCGGGTGCACAGGCTTCGTTTTCTGCAAATGAGCCTACAGGAAAAATAGAAATTCAAGTGGCAGCAACGGAGACAAAGGTAACAAAAAATGAACTTATTAAAAAGGTTCGTACATTGTTTCCAACTGAGTTTAATTTTTTAACAGATAATGATTTTCAGACGGGACGCGGGCATTTTTATCCAGATGATGAAACAATTCGTCACGGACTAGATTTTCAAAAAGTCGTCGACGGTAAAACAATCTATGGAAGTTTTAGATTCAAAGGCGATAATTTAGAGCTAGAGTCTTTCAATTACCAACCGACTAATGTGACAGATGCGTTATTCCCAGCAAAAATTTCAAAGGATGAGGCGCAAAAAATTGCTCAAAACTTTTTAAAGAAGTTCTCAAATACAACGAACTATCAATTGCAGGAAAATGGATTTTATGATAATTACTATATGAGTAATCGTTTATCAGAACCAGTTCGTTATGCATTTTCTTACTTGCCAACACAAAATGGAGTACCGATTAGCGATCAAAGCTTCGAAATTAGTGTACTAGGTAATGGTGTTATCGAAAGTATGTATCGTAACGTTTCTACAACGAACAAGGCGACATTTGATGGCTTGGAGCAAAAGAAAAGTGAGACGGATATACTCCAGCAAATGCGTGAGAATGTAGCCGTCGAGCTACGTTATAACATTGACTATGATTATGAGACAGATGAGCGTGAAGTGAAGCTTGTTTACGTGCCAATTTCTAGCTGGAGTGGTGTACATGCGCTAACAGGTCAGTGGCAAACCCTAAATGGCTTCTCAACACAAGCACCAAGGGCACAAACACTTGAAAAGCTGGCAACGCAACCACTTGCCCCGAAAAAGAATGGTCTTACAGCTGAGGAGGCAGAAGAGTTAGCAAAAACTCTATTAAAGGTTGCTCCGGACAAGGCAAAGTTAGTGATTGAATCGGTAGATGAAAGAGAAAATGAAGATGGTGAAGCGGTTTATGCGGTAAATTATATGTACCATTATGGCAGTGGTGGTTCAGGTACAACACTAGAGATTAATAAGAAGACAGGCGAAATCACACAATTTCACGATATAGGTAGAGATTTTACAAACATTAGTAAGACAGCATCAGGAATTGCAAAAGATGTGGCACAATCCAAAGCGATTGAGTACTTAAAGGAATGGGCGCCTTCTTATTTGCACCATTATGCAAAATCAATGGAAGGGTATTATTTTGATGAGTATAGTAAAAGTCATCATTTCTCATTCCCACGTGTCGTGAATGGTATCACTGTAGCAGGTGACGAAATTAATGTGGCTATCGCTGCGGACGGCTCTCTGAGTTCGTTAGGGATTAACCACCAGAATGTTACAAATTGGCCATCTACAAGTAAAATCATTACTCCAGATGTAGCGAAGGCATCGTTTAGTGAAGCATTAACGACGAAACTACAATATGTGAAACAAGCCAGTAAGGACAAGCAACATTATGACTTAGTATATGCGCCAACTTATGACGGTGTATTGTTAAATCAACTAGATGCTAAGACAGGTGAATGGTTAAATAGCAAGAAGCCAGAATCAGATACAGAGATCATCAATCATCCAACTGCGTCTAAAGAGTTGAATTATTTACTAAATCAAAAGCTTTTAGATGTTAAAGATCCAGCAAACTTTAATGCCGATAAAGCAGTAACAAAAGGCGAAGCGTTGAAAATTATTATGAAATCACTGACATATGTATACTTCGGTAGAGATATGGGAGAAGGGGAAGCAAATCAATCATTCCCAAATATCGATCCGAAGCATCCACTATACGCTACGGTTGAGGAGGCTGTACGTATGGGTGTATTAGAACCATCAGACAGCTTTAAAGTTGAAGACCCATTAACTCGTCAGGAATTTGCGGAATGGTCTATTCGTGCATTAGATCTTGAAAAAGCTGTGCAAAATAGTGATATTTATAAGTTGAACTTCTCAGATGCTAGTTCAATTCAACCAACTTATTTGGGGTATGTAGCTCTAGCAAATGGGATGGGGCTGTTAGATGCACAAGACAACAAAATTAATGCAACTGGAAATGTGACTTATGCAGAATTAGCGGTTTCTACAATTCGTTTAGCGCACAAAGTGTATGAGAAAAAAGAAAATCGTTATTACTGGTAATAGAAAATTTATTAAAAAGAGGTGTCTCAGAAATGTTTCTGAGACACCTCTTTTTTAGCGTAAAGGCTAATATAATCTTTTGGAATAATAGAGGTTTCTGTATTAGATAAATAATGTTGATTTGCAACATTTGCGCACTTTAATTTATGAAATGTTATAATTTATGATTTTTTTCACTATAATATAAGAAAAACCGTTAAAGGATGTCGAGTTATGGATATTGTTAAAATTAAAAAAGTAACTGTGCATAATTTAAAGAATGTACGAAACGGTGAGATATCGTTATCGACAGATTTTGAATCGTTTTTGAAATCGAATGTTATCGGCATTTATGGACAAAATGGATCTGGAAAAACAACAGTGGTAGATGCGTTTAGTGTATTGAAAACGTTGATTTCTGGTTGGATTAGTCATGAAAAGCTGCAACAGCAAAAAAAGCGTTTAATTACGGCTGGGGAAGAAACAGCTAGCTTAGATTTCGATTTTCTTGTACAAAATGAGTTTGGGGAGTTTTATGTTAATTACTTTGTAGCTTTCCAAGAGGATGATGAGCGTATTTATACGACAATTGAAAAGTTAAGCTATCGAGAAAATGAGAAGGGTAAACGCTCGAAAACGCTTATTTATAAAGAGGAAGATGTTGTGCAAATTCGGACGACTTCACTGAAAGAAATGAATGAGAAATTGCGTGTGAAGGTGATGGTTGTACGAGCAATGGCACAAAAGGAGCATGTTTCATTTGCATTCCATAAGGATCTTAAGCCTGTACTACAGGAAATGCTAAATGAGACGGAATGGCATCTGTTAAATAATATTGCAATAGATTTCAACAGGGATTTACATGTCATTAACAACCAAAGTATTGGTCTTTTGATGATGAAATATATCATGCCATTTAGCGTACATTTGGATAAATCAAGAGGGTTTATTCCTTATGATTTAGAGGGTACTTCTTTACTTCAGAAAGACCGTTTTGAAGTGCTGTGCAAAGTAATTGATCAAACAAATAAAGTACTTTCAACCATTATTCCAGAGCTGACGATTAAAATCCATTTTATTACGGAACAAACTTTAGACAACGGTGAACAAGGTGTGCGCTTCGAGTTTTTATCGAAGCGGGGTGAGTGTGAACTACCATTACGCACGGAGTCAGAAGGGATTTTGAAGATTATTTCGGTATTGAGTGCCCTTATCGCAGTTTACAATAATGCCAATGCCTGTGTTGTGATAGATGAGTTAGATTCAGGTGTGTTTGAGTATTTGTTAGGTGAATTATTAACAGTTATTGATGAAGCAGGCAAGGGACAGCTCCTCTTCACCTCGCATAATTTACGTGTGTTAGAGGTACTGCCGGTTAAAAATCTATGGTTTACAACAGCTAATGAATATCATCGATATGTTCAGTTAAAAGGCATTAAAGAAGTAAATAATGCGCGTGATGTTTATTTACGTGCTATTCAACTAGGTGGTCAAGTAGAAGAGATTTATAAAGAAACGAAGCCATTTCATATTAAGCGTGCTTTTAGAAAAGCAGGTGTCAACAATGACTAAAAAAGTAATTCTTGTTGTTGTTGAGGGAGAGACCGAGCAAATTATTTTGTACGATTACTTAGATGCGTACTTTGCAGAATCAGAGGTTCGATTTGATGTGCAGCGTGGGGATATTTTAACGAAATGGGAAGGTACGAAAAAGACTACGAACATCAAAAATACTGTTGGACAAGTCCTTAGCCGTTATTTAGAAAAAAATAAGTTTTTGCCAAAGGACTTACTAGCGATTGTGCATATAACAGATGCGGATGGCTGTTTTATCCCTCATGAGCAAGTAAAAGTGAGTTCGGACGTAAAGGGTTCGATATTTTATGATGAGACAGAAATTCTAGTCGGGTCCCCGAAGAAGAAAGAAGCGATTGAAGCAAGGAATACACTGAAGGCACAAAATATTAAAATACTTGCAACGAGTCAATCCTTTACGTTAAAAAAGAATGCTGTGCCGTATCAGTTATTTTATTTCTCGACAAATTTAGAGCATGTTTTGTGGGGCGAGCGTAATGAAGAGCCTGTCGGAAAGGCCCATAAAGCGGATGAATTTATAGAAAACTTATCTTGTTCAATTGAAGAATATTTACGCCCGTTTTTACACGTGAACAAAGGGAACTCCTATGATGAACAGATAGAGGAAAGCTGGGCGTATTTAATGCAGGAATGTAATTCACTGCAACGGAGTACTAATGTGCCACTACTAGTTGAGATGGTAGAACAAATACAACGTAATGTTCAATAAGTAAAAGGGAAAATTTTAAAGGTATCGATTAGTTTTTTTGAATGTGGGAATAATAAGCACTATCGAGAGGAGTGTTTATTATGAAAAAATTTAAAGTTTTATTAGCAGTGCCTTTAGTAGCAGGTGTACTTTATGGTTGTAATAAGGATGAGGTGAAGGATGTACCAGAAAAAGCACCTGTGGAGACGAGTACTAAACAGGAAGAGAATAAGCATGCTGCTGAATCTGCGTTATTCAACTTTACAGAATTCTCATTAGACGTAGATTATTCGGCAACCGAGTCTTATGATGTGGATTATGATAATGAAAGATCCGGCATGGAAGCGGAGTTAGAGGATAATCGCAACAATGAAAAACTATATGGCGATGAAGCATTTACAAAGCTAGAGCCACTATTTAAGCAATTGACATTCGATTCGGCGACACCAAATGATGAGGTCATCGATCAAGTGATTTCTGTATTCAAAATTGCAGACGACTTTCAATCCATAGAGATAGAAGTGAAATTTGCAGACGGCACGAAAAAGGAATATGAGCGAATTAAATAACCAGGATAGGGTTTCTTAATTGATCGCTACTCCAAGGCATTTTTAATTGGAGTTAGTACAGAGATAGTAAATCTGGAGTGCCATTGTATTGAACGATGGCACTTTACATATATATCGCAACATTGAAGAAGTGTGTTTTGGAAATCACTTTCTGTTTTTTGAAGCAAATGGCTTGAAAGTATGTTTTTAACGTGTTATTATTATCTCGAATTAAAGATATTGTATTTCGAGATAAATAAGGGAGTGATAATCGTATGGAGGTAAATAATCCAAATTTAAAAGCTTTTACGGTCGTATTCCGAGCTTATCAAGCGATACAAGATGCAACGAAAAAAGATTTAATGCAGTATGGTTTAAATCCAACTGAGTTTAGCGTTTTAGAGTTTCTATATCATAGAGGCGAACAGCCAATCCAAGTACTTGGGAAAAAGATTTTAATCGCTAGTAGTAGCATCACATATGTTGTAGATAAGCTAGAGGAAAAAGGATTTGTATGCCGCCGTTCTTGTCCAAATGATCGTCGTGTTACTTACGCTGTATTGACATCGGAAGGGCAAATGTTGATGGATAGAATTTTCCCAGCACACGAACAAAAAATTAACGAGATTTTTGAGGTTTTAACTGAAAAAGAAGTGGAAACGATGATGGATGCACTTAAAAAAGTCGGTATCAACGCCACAAAAAAATAAAAAATTTTACGTACATATCTCGAATTCGAGATAATAAGGAGGAACTTAATTATGAACAATTTAAAAGGCATTCACCATGTAACAGCAATCACTAGCAGCGCAGAAGAAAACTATAAGTTTTTTACGTATGTATTAGGGATGCGCTTAGTGAAAAAAACGGTAAATCAAGATGATATTCAAACGTACCATTTATTCTTTGCAGATGACAAAGGTAGCGCGGGTACAGATATGACATTCTTCGATTTTCCGAACATTCCAAAAGGTGTACACGGTACAAATGAAATTTCAAAAACATCATTCCGTGTACCAACTGATGCAGCTTTAGAGTACTGGGTAAAACGTTTTGATCGCTTAGAAGTCAAGCATACAGGCATAAAAGAACAATTCGGCAAAAAAACTCTTTCATTTGTTGATTTTGACGACCAACAATACCAACTTATTTCAGATGAAAAAAATGAGGGGGTTGCATCTGGTACACCTTGGCAGAATGGTCCAATACCACTTGAATATGCAATTACAGGGTTAGGACCAGTATTTATTCGCATCTCGGATTTGAAATATTTAAAAACAGTACTTGAAAAAGTAATGTTATTTACTGAAATCGCTGAAGAGGGTAACTTCCACTTATTCGAAGTAGGTGAAGGTGGGAACGGCGCACAAATCGTGGTAGAACACAACGCAGATTTACCTGTTGCTCGTCAAGGCTTCGGTACAGTACACCATGTGGCATTCCGAGTAGCTGATCGAGCTGTATTAGATGAATGGACGGAACACTTAGAGAACTTTGGTTTCCATACATCAGGTTATGTAAATCGTCATTTCTTTGAATCATTGTATGCACGAGTGGCACCGCAAATCTTATTTGAATGGGCAACTGACGGACCTGGCTTCATGGGAGACGAACCATATGAGACTCTAGGTGAAAAATTATCATTGCCACCATTCCTTGAAGCAGAACGCAACAAAATTGAGCAATTAGTGCGCCCAATTGATACTGTAAGAAGTGCTATTTCGTTCGATAAAGAATATGAATAAGCATTTCTTAATTTGGAGGTAATATAATTGGAATTTACTAAGTTAATTGACAAGCGCCGCTCTGCAAACAATTTCATCAAAGATGTCAAAATTACTGAAGATGATATTCGTCCAATTTTAGAAGATGTGAAGTTAGCGCCATCAGCGTTTAATCTACAGCATCCTGAATACATCGTTGTGATGGATGAGGATATGAAGGAGAAAGTACGTGAGGCATCTTATGGTCAATATAAAGTACATGCAGCATCAGCTGTTGTTTTAGTACTAGGAGACAAAGAAGCTTATAAGCAAACAGCACGAATTAGTCAGGGTATGGTGGATTTAGGTATCATTACAGATTTTGAATTACAGAGCCTCGTGGATGATAATTCGAAGTTTTATGAGGGGCGTGGCGATGAATTTATGAAAGAGGATGCGATTCGCAATGCATCACTTTCAGGTATGATGTTCATGCTTGCAGCAAAAAATCGTGGCTGGGACACATGCCCGATGATTGGTTTTGATCAGGAAAAAATACGTACATTGTTTAATGTGCCAACAACACATGAAATTGCTTTAATGATCACGATTGGTAAGGAAAAGGAAAGCAGTCGTCGTTTACGCGGCTACCGTAAACCAGTCGAGGAATTTGTTACTTATTATTAAGAAGATAAACATACAACCAATACTTTTCGTATTGTTGAATATCTGGAGGGAATAAACATGAAAGTAGTAGCCATCGTAGGTAGCATCCGTAAAGAATCTTATAATATGCAGTTAGCAAAATATATTCAAAAATGCTTTACAGAGAAATTTGAACTTGAAATATTAAGCTTACGTGACTTACCGATGTTTGATCAAGATATCGAAAATGATGCACCACAAGTTGTAGTAGATTTCAAAGCGAAAGTAAAAGCAGCGGATGCAGTACTTTGGGTAACACCAGAATATAATGGTACCGTACCAGGTGTTATGGTGAATGCAATTGACTGGTTATCTCGTGTAGATAAAGTCATGATTGGCAAACCATCTTTCATTATGGGGGCTTCGATGGGGAACTTAGGTACTGTCAAAGCACAACTACATTTACGTGATATTTTATTCTCACCAGGCATTAGCTCACCTGTACTGGGTGGTAATGAGGTATATGTTGGTGCAGTACACACAAAATTTGATGCTGAAGGAAACTTAACAGACGAAGGTACTGTGAAATTTCTAGACCAAGTCATTGAAAACTTTTTAAACTGGATGCAAAAAAACGCTTAAAATATTGTAGGATGATTTCTTTGAAATATTGAAATCATCCTTTTTTTATTGTGTAAATGAAGGATAATGTACTATTTCTGCATGAAATCTCCAAATTTAAGGGTTATAATTTTAAGAAACTGAAAAAATGGCGGTACGTAGATGCGTAAACTTTCACTGAAGCTAGGTATTATCTTTTTTGTCACACTATTTTGCATTGAAACCTTCATGATGTTCTTTCTACATGCTTCACTCGCTAATTCAAGAGTTGAAGAAGAGCTCATAAGCTTACAAGCAAGAGGAAATTCACATAGAACGATTTTAGAAGGCAATTTCGATAGGGAAACCTTAGCCCATGTAGCTTTGATGGAATCTGAGGCGAGTACAGATGTTGTCATTATAAATAATAAAGGGAACGTATTAGCTACTTCTCGACCTCAACTCAATATAGATGCTTATATTAAAGGTTTAAACGTATCAGTTCCTTACATGGGACAAACGCTAGAAGGAAATTGGGAGGAAGAAGCGTTCATTGCAACAATTAGTCCGATTAACGAAGGGCAAACAACGATTGGTTACGTCTTAATGATTCAAAACACAGAGTCCATCCACATGTTAATGGAACGTTTGAATAAACACTTTTTAATGGTTGGGATGATTTCGGGATTGGTGACAATACTCATTATTATCATTTTGTCTAGAAAGTTAGCTAAACCCCTTATTCAAATGAAGGAAGCAACACTGAAAATGAGTAAAGGCGATTTCACTGTCGCTCTTGCTACAAGTGGTAATGATGAACTTGCTGATTTGTCGAAATCGATACAACTATTGGCAGATGATTTGAAGCATGTGAAGCAGGAACGGAAGGAATTCTTATCGAGCATTGCCCATGAATTAAGAACACCTTTAACATTCATCAAAGGATATACAGACATTCTATATAAGCGTAATTTGACGGAAGTGGATAAAAAGAAGTACTTAGGAATTATTATCGAAGAAACGAATCGACTTTCACATTTGATTAAGGATCTATTCGACTTAGCGAAATTAGATGAAAACTCATTTGTTATAGAAAAAAAAAGACTTGATATGCATTTGTTTTTTGCAACCATTGAAGCGAAGTTAAGCCCGGCTTTTCAAGAAAAACAAATAAACCTATCTATTCAATGTGAAGAAGGTTTAACTTTAATGGCGGATTCATTAAGACTCGAACAAGTAATTATTAATTTACTTGATAACGCATTAAAGTATTGTACTGCTGGAGATAAAGTTGTAGTGACTGTCCGGAGTACCAATCAGTCTATGCAAATCACAATTGAAGATACAGGAAAAGGGATTTCAAAAAAAGATCTTCCATATATTTTTGACCGTTTGTACAGGGTGGAAAAATCTCGCTCTCGTGCATTAGGGGGTTCTGGGTTAGGTCTTGCTATTGTGAAGGAACTTGTTCATGCCCATGGTGGAGAAATAATAGTACGCAGTGATGAAAATAGCGGAACTACTTTTGAAATAACGTTTAGGGGAGCCGGAAATGATGAGAACATTATTATTAATCGATGATGAGCCGAGAATGCTAGACTTATTAACTCTCTATTTAGAGCCGAGATTTCATTGTGTCGCGGAGGCATCCGTACTAGATGCATTAGCCTATTTAGAGAACCATCCTGTAGATTTAGTGTTGCTGGATATTATGATGCCAGAAATGGATGGATGGCAAGCCTGCCAGGAAATTAAAAAATATTGGGATTTGCCAGTAATTATGCTGACGGCTAAAGGGGAACGAGCAGATATTGTGAAGGGTCTGAATCTTGGTGCAGACGATTATATTCAAAAACCATTCGATGAAGATGAATTGGTTGCACGGATACATGCGGTATTAAGAAGAGGGAAAACTGAGGAAGCTGTGATTGCATTTCATGGGCTGCGATTGATAAAAGAATCATTTGAATTACATTTTCAGCAAGCAGAAATATCATTAACGCCAAAAGAATTTGCTATGATGGTCTTATTTCTTGAACACCAAAATAAAGTCTTTTCAAGGGAACATTTAATAAGCGTTGTATGGGGCTTTACTGTTTCAATTGAAGATCGAACGGTAGATTCGCATGTGCGTAATTTGCGAGATAAATTACGTAAAGTTGGTTTCCCTATAGATGATTATTTGCAAACAGTATGGGGTATCGGCTACAAATGGCATAAATCTTCAAATGTAGAATCCATCTAAAAGAAGGGTTACACGCTATAATAGTAAAGAGAACCAATTTCACCTTAACGGATTATCACCATAGAGGAAGAATGAGCGAATAGATTTATTGTGGTTGAACAATATGTTGCTCAAGAAAAGCAATAGGGTGGGAAATAATTTGAACCTTTGAAGTAAATGAAAAAAGAACGTATATTTTCACTTAGCAATATACGTTCTTTCAATGTTAATTTGAGAAACGAATGGTTTTAAATAGCCTTCATTTAACATGTTGAATATTATTCATTTTCATTAATAATTCCGTAGTATACTAAATCCTCATATTTACCGTCTTTTATGACATGTTCCTTTAAAAGTCCTTCTTTTTTCATACCAATCTTCTTGATAACTTTTCCTGAAGCAGGGTTAGATGAAAAATACCGTGCAAACACTTTGTGCAATTTCTTTTCTTCAAAAGCAAACTGTAAGATCGACTGTGCTGCTTCTGTCGCATAGCCATTTCCCCAATAGGGCTCGCCAATCCAATAAGCTATTTCCCCTTGGTTAAAACGTTTATTGTTGGATAGTGCAATTGCTCCAAATACTTTGCCGGTTTCTTTGTCTGTTACTGCAAACTCATACGAATTATCCTTCATAAAATTATCGTAATGGTGTTCTATCCACGATAATGCATCATTTAAACTATACGGATAGGGTAGGTACAGTGTATTTTTATAAATATTATAGTTGTTGCAAAGTGCCACAACCGTTGCCGCATCGGATGTTTGAAATAGTCTAAGGACGAGTCTTTCTGTCTTAATTATTAATTTTTCACGATCATCTCCCATTCGATCATCTCCCTTTATCTACAATATATAAATCCTGCCTTTGTAAAATGCTACGTGTTAGAAACAGCATAAATCAAATGGAAAATTATTACTACATAAAAAGATATAACTAAAAAGACAGAATCATAATGAAGTGATTCTGTCTAAAAATTTCCCCAAATCTTCTATATTATTTTACAGGTGCCAGTTCACTTTCTGTAACCCATTGATGATTTTTAACCGCTTCGCCATCAGTCGTAGATACATAATCAATCATATAAACTGTCGTTTGAATTGCCTCATCAATAACAACCTTTGCATTTTCCATACCTTCCATATGTGAAGCATCAGTTTTTACTTCCGTGCCCGGTGTTACCGGTACATCTCCTGCATCAATCAATTCCTCATGAATAACCCATTTATGTTTTTCAACGCGGTCACCGCCTGTAGTAGGCTCATAAGAAATCATGTAAGCAGTCGTATCATAAGCGCCAACGATTGTTGCCTCCGCGCCCTTCATCCCGTCCATATGTCCGTCTGTAATGATGGCCGTACTACCTACTGGAAACATTGGGTTTTCTGCATTCTTCAAAGTTTCTGGCACGTCACCTGAACTAGAATGATTCATAGTAGAGTGATCCATTTCTGTTTTTTGTTCAGTCGTATTTTCTTTATTCGTTTCAGATGGTTCCTCTGAACATGCTGATAATGCCAAAGCTGCCACCACTGTTAGTAAACCTGCATGCCACTTGCTTTGTAACTTCATATCATATTCCTCCCAACTCTTTGTCTTTAATTTAACAAAGAAATGTGCAGAAATTATGCATAAGGTCATTAGCAATAAATAATTTATGCTTGTGTATTTCTTGAAAAGTAATGAACTAGCATCAGAAGTTTTTATTATTTAATCGGAATAATCTTCAATACTTTTTGCATGCGGTATGCGAAAAATCCTGCAAATACCGCCAAGATGATATCTTTTGGTAATGGTGGCATCATCCAAAGCCATGCAAGTTTATAGGTGAAACCTTCAGGTGCACTTGCCCAAAACTTGTATGCAAAGTACATCCAGTTAGTTCCTAGTAAATAGTTAATAGCTGTTGCGACAAGTGCAGCGATGATATAACTTTTCTTGGTACCGCTGCGTTCTACAATGAGCCCTGCTACATATGCGGCTAAAATAAATGTCACGATGAAACCGAATGTTGGGCTTAAAATCTGTCCAAAGCCACCACCAAAGCGAGCAAAAACCGGCGCACCGGCTAAACCGATGAGCATATAAATCGTACAAGCTAGTGCCCCTTTTCGACTGCCAAGTATAAGTCCTGCTAAAATGGCAAAAAACGTTTGTAACGTAATCGGTACACCACCTACAACCATGAAAGGTGCAAAGGATGTAATATTAGCCCCGATCATCATCAATGTTGAGAATAACCCAATATACGCAATATCGATTGTTTTTAATTTGTGATGTGAATGATCAGCTACGGTTGTCATAATTTCACTCCTGTATTGGTTAGTTGATAAGGTTATTTTAGGAAAAAATAGCATTTGTGTCAACTTAATATTTTTTAAGGTTAACGCAAATGTTGCGAATTGTTACGTAAAGTATATTTTTAAGATCATGGATAGGTATGAATAACACGAATTTCAAATGACTTTTTCTATTTGATAAACTTTATATGAATTTTTATAAATGAATAAACCTAAAATAATTACACAATCTATGTCGGGAAGGATGTGTAATAAAAATGGATGAGAAAAAATTAGCACAGTTAAGTCAGGAGCAACTTGATAAGATTAATGACCTAGAACAAAAGATTGGTGTGACTTTAATTGCTTATGATCAACAAGTGATACAGCAAGGTGATCGTAGTAGTATGCAGGACAACCATTCTTCATAAGGATGCGTAAAACCCTTGTAGAAATGCAAGGTGTTTTCTTTTGGTTGAAAAAGATAACATTAGGATTAAGAGAGTTTGGGTTAAAGGAGGTTCTATATGTTAAAACATTATTATGCGGATTTACATATACATATTGGACGTACAGCAAGTGGGCGTGCTGTGAAAATTACAGGTAGTAAGACACTTACATTACCTGGGATTTTAGAAACTGCGAGTGGACGAAAAGGTCTTGATATTATTGGCATTATTGACTGTCACTCACCAGAAGTAATCGGGGAACTTGAGAATATGATGGAACATGGTGAGCTTTATCAATTGGATGAAGGAGGCTTACGTTATCAAGAGACCACACTTATTCTAGGTTCAGAGATTGAAATCTACGATACAAACTGTCATGGGCCAATTCATGTACTTGCTTATTTTCCGACATTACTCCAAATGAAGGGATTTTCAAACTGGATGCAAGGATATATGAAAAATATCCATTTGAGCTCGCAACGTATTTATTGTGATGGCAGGACATTGCAACAAAAAGTATATGATATGGGGGGCTTATTTATTCCTGCACATGTATTTACACCGTTTAAAAGTTTGTATGGTAAAGGTGTCAAACAAAGTTTAACGGAAGTATTTGATCCGCATCTAATTGATGCAATTGAACTTGGGTTAAGCTCTGATACAACAATGGTGAGTGGGATTAGGGAGTTGCATTCTTATTCGTTCGTGACGAATTCAGACGCGCACTCACTTGGGAAAATAGCGCGTGAATATCAAAAGTTACAATTAGAAGCAGCAAATTTTACAGAATTAAAAAAAGCACTCCATTCACAAGAAGGGAGAATGATTTCAACCAATTACGGGTTAAATCCACTACTCGGGAAGTATTACCAGACAGTTTGTGCAAGATGTGGAGAGCAAGTAGGTGAAAAAGCGGTTACATGTATGGCTTGTGGCAGCGAGCAGATTATTAAAGGTGTTTCATTGCGTATTAGGGAGCTGTCAGAGACAAAAGAAGAAATGCAAACGAGACCACCTTATATTCATCAAGTGCCTTTAGATTTCATACCTGGATTAGGACCTAAGATGCTAGAGCGATTATTGCAAGCTTTTGGAACAGAGATGAACATTTTGCACACTGTAACGCTAGAGCAACTTGAACAAGTAGTGCCACATAAAATTGCAAAAATGATTGATTTAGCAAGAACTGGTCAATTAGCAATTGCTGTCGGTGGCGGTGGCGTTTACGGAAAGGTTCAACATGAGTAGATAGGGGGGATTCTTGAGAATAGGGTACTGCCTTTTTGTTGTATCTATTGGTTTTGAGAAAAAAGTACATATTGAAAATATTTGACGCTATTTAACCTGTTTTTAACCTTTGTCTAGTAAACTAGTAATTATTAGATAGTTAGGAGGAATGGGAGAATGCAATTTTCAAAGAAATTTCGCTTTTTAGCGGCAAGTGTATTGGCATTACAATTAACAGTACCATCAATAGTAGGTGCAGAAGAATATATAGTAGATAAGATTGCACCAAGTTGGGTACAGCAGATAGATTATGTGGCATTAGGGGATTCATTGGCACACGGCATGAATGAAGTAGGTGCAATTGGTTTAGGTTATACAGATTTTATCGCACAGTCGTTGCAAAAAGAAGGGCTTATTACTTCTTACAATAAAGGCTTTGCATACTCCGGTTATACAACAAAAAATGTATTGAGTGATTTACAAGCAGATGTAGAGAAAGCAGTAACAGGTTTCGGCTACATGAATGAACAAGCAAGTCTCCGTGCATCCATTAAAGATGCGGAGGTCGTAACGTTAACAGTTGGTGCAAATGATTTATTGCCTCTATTAGAAGAGGCAACAACAACAGGCATTAATATGGAAACAATTTTAAAAGCATCAACTGAGACAATGACTAATTATGTAGCTATTTTAACAGAGATTAAGAAAATTAATCCTCAAGCAGAAATCTATGTGATGGGGTACTACAACTCTTTCCCTTACTACGAGGAAGCTCTACAATCGCAATTTAAAATGTTTTTAGGTGTGATGAATAATTCAATTAAGACAACTGCGGAAAAGGTTGGGGCAATTTTTGTACCTACAGCTGATGTTGTCGCAAAGAATGTTGAGGGTTATTTACCAAATCCAGAAAATATACATTTAAGTGAAGCAGGTTATCAGGCTGTTGCAAACGAGGCATTTTTGCCAATCATTAAAAAGAGTAAGCTTTGGGATATCTCGTCAACTATGAATGTGACACAAGAAGGAATGACAACGGCACATGTGAAATGGACAGCAGCAACAGATAATGTTGGTATTACGCAGTATAATGTTTATGTAAATAATGAATTGCTAGAAACAGTTGCAGCAGAAGAAACCGCAATAACACTTAAGGATTTAGCTGAAAATACAGCATATACTGTAACTGTAAAAGCGGTAGATGCAGCAGGTAATGAAAGTGTACAAAATCCATCAGCAACCTTTACAACAGGTGGTACACCAACTTTTACAGACACTGAAAATCATTGGGCACTACCATATATTCAAAAAGCAGCAGCAACAGGTATTATGAAAGGCTATGCTGACGGTTCATTCAAGCCAGAGCAAGCAGTAACACGTGTACAAGCAACGGCAATTTTAGTACGTAGTTTAGGATTAACAACATCAGAAACTGCACCTTTCACAGATATTAGTAACTATGACGCTGAAACACAAGCGGAAATTGCTGCAGCTTATGCCTCTGGATTAGTAAAAGGCACTGACGGTAAATTTAATCCAAGCCAGCCGGTCACACGTGCACAGCTTGCACTTATGATTAATCGTGCATATGAACTAAAAACACAACAAGAATATGTTGTAAAAGGTGAAGTGCCATTTACGGATATTGCAACTTATAATGAAGAAACTAAACGTGCAATCGCTATGCTATACGAGTTCGGAATTGTTACAGGCAGTGAAGGGAAATTTGTACCTGCAGATTCAACAAAACGTAGCCATGCAGCAAAGATACTTGTAAATTTCAGTGAGTTATTGCAAAAATAATAGCGTGAAAAAGGTAGAGGTCCTCTAAAGGGGCCTCTACCTTTTCATGTTATTACAAAAAAATAAAGTGAGATAAATCGCAAATAGGATTTATCTCACTGCCGTTTTTAAAGCTTATGATAGTTTGGCAATAATGCCTTCTTCGTCGTCTAATACAAGTTCAATACTTGTTGAGAATGGATCGCCGTGTAGAACGTCTTTTATCCAAACGCGTAAAGTACCAATCATTGCAGAAGTATCAAATATTTCTGCTTGTCCAGCGACTTCAACCTCTGCCCCAAAGCCTGTTTCATCGTCATACATGAGTTCCACTGTGACATCTTCTGGACGAACATTTTTGTGATATGCCTGTGATAAGCAAATCGCGTTAATAATATCTTGTTCGTTAATTATTTGTGCCATTGTGTAGCTTCCTGCTCTTTACGTTTTTTATCTTTGAACATTTTAACGATTTTCACAACTAGCATAACAATGGCTGCTACTGCAATTACGTTAATAAGTAGACCAAGGATTGAACCAAGCATCCCCAAGTTGCCAAATAGACCACCGAATAGTAAACCAGCTAAACCACCAAGCATTAAGCCTTTCATCAGACCGCCTGAGAAGAAGCCGCCTTTTTTAGCTGTATCTGCTTTGTTAGTAGAATTCGTGTTATCTTTATTTGTTGTTGCATTGTTTTGATCTTTAGAATTATCTTGTGATTTTTGGATATTTGAGTTGTTATTGTTACTGAAGCCTTTTTTACCAGACTTGTACGATTTCGCTTCCGCAGTTGGTGTATCAAAAACTAACAATGTTGCACCAACAGTTGCGAACATCAATGTCGCTGCAAATAGAGCGGCAAGAATTTTTTTCATTACTTACATTCCTCCAAGAATATTATTGATATTGTCATAAAATATTTCATAATAACAATACTACATTATATTATACAGAAAATAAAATAATCGCTATATTTATTTTTTGAACTTCAAAAAAAATGAAATAGTAGTGTAGACTATAGAAAAAACTTAATTAAAATAGAAATGCTTGTAACTTGTTCTAAAGATAAATAAGTTCGAATAATAACAAATATCTTGCTGATGAGTAAAAATTTTTTTTGTATTTTCGAATGTGCAGATATACAAAACGTGTAAAACAAGACAATAAGATATTGGTTAGAGAATAGAGTTCTTTGTAGTGTTCAATACATTCATATGCGACTCTATAGGATTAATTAGAAATGTATAAATGATTGTATAGGAATGACTTTTATACATTACAGTTTAAGGGGCAGTGACTTTCAGAACATATGTTAAACAATTTTTCACTTTCTTCCATATAATAGTGCAAAGGCGTTTTTTTTATATAGCTAAGGGGGGAAACGATGTATAAACAATTTTTAGCCATTCAAAACAAAGAACGTATTGCAGCACTACAGCAGCTAGTGCAAACACAAAACTCATGGTTTGCACAAAACATCATGTTGCTTACACTTCAAGAAGTGCAATTAACGATAATTCAAAAGATGATTTATCAAGTAGTGCAGGAGTTATTAAAGAAGAACCAGCAACGTCATTTGCAAATTGTACACCCGAAGCAGACGCAATCCATACAAGAAAATGTCTTAACGCTTTTAGCTGAGTATGATGATTTGCTGAGAGAAGCAATACCTCTTCGAATTTATGTGGAGATCTGGCAAATTAGCTCGCTGGAAAAATTAGCGCATACAGCTGAAGTTGTAGATGATGTACTTGATGTGCTGGAATGGTATTTTGCGCATGACGACGAAGCAATAGAGGCTTTCGAAGAAGATGACTTAGATCATGAGGAAATGATTGATTTATATAAAGATGCTGTTGAGGAGAATAATGCGGAGGCACAGTTTGAGCTGGGAAATTACTATAGTACGGATGAGGATATTTCATATCTGCCTAAAAAAACAATAAAGTGGCTTGGTGTATCGGCAGCACAGGGTTATGCGGAAGCGCAATATGAGCTTGGGAATTATTATTTTGAAGGTATTGGCGTGTCTGAAAGCTATGAACGAGCTTTTTCGTTGTATGAAGCAGCTGCAGTGCAAGGGCATGCAGATGCTGCAAATAATTTAGCGGATATGTACTTTAACGGTGAAGGCGTTCCTGAGAATATGGAGCTAGCAAAACAGTGGTTTGATTTTGCAGCTAAGAATGGTGTGGCAGAAGCGATGTTTACACTAGGGATTATGGCGGAGCAAGGCTTGGGAGGTGCAATCGATGAGAACCAGGCATTTCTTGCTTATAAAAAATCAGCAGAGTCGGGTTATGTGGAAGCACAGTATCATCTTGGTGGCATTTATTTAGAGGGGCGTTTAGGGCAGCGAAAGGACATAAATCAAGCATTGTATTGGTATGAAAAGGCAGCGGTACAATACCATGTAGATGCTTTTTATGATTTAGGGTTTATATGGAGTACAGGTATGGCTGGCATTCGCAATATTGAAAAAGGTATTCATTGGTTTAAGAAAGCAGCACTCCAAGGCGACCCAGAAGCGAAACTACAACTTGGGCATATATATAATAGAGGAGAAAGCATTCCGCAGAATATTGAAGAAGCGAAAAAATGGTACCGATTAGCGGCAGATGCAGGTGTTGAGGAAGCCTATGAAAAGCTTCAGGAGTTAGAGAAATTATGACCGGAAATAGGGAGAACCTATAACGGTAAAATAAATTCTAAAGGAAAAAGTTATTCGCCATAGTTAATTGGTGTTATTTCAATATATATTATTTGTTATTGCAGACATGATTCGATACAAAAAAGGTTTATTGTAGAGGTGTTCGAGGCAATATAGTAACAATGAGGTTTTGAAAAGGAGCTGGTTGTGAATGGACATCTCAAATTCATCGGTACAGGAAAATGAACAGGAATCAAAGTTACGTGTGCTCCAAGAAGTGTTAGTTGGGCAACGCGATGATCTTTCTTTGTTATGTAGTATTATAGAGTATCTAAAGAGTCACAAAAGTGTTGGGTTGGATAACCAAGATACAAAGAAGTTTACAGAGAAAATTCAAGTATTAAAATTACGCCAAAGAAATCGATATGAACTGATTGATAAGGAAATTAACGAAAACCTTTTTGAGATAAAAACAGGTAAAGTAGATAGCCGTTTGTTTGCTGGGTATGGTAAGGAAATTCGAAAATTGGAAAGTGGACTTCGTACGTTAATTTTGTTTACATGCGATGTTATTGAAATGATGACATTAGGTTCTACCGTAGAAGATAGAGTAAATGATCGCATTTACTATTTTGATAAGCGTTCAATATCGTTAGAAAATGAAATGCTTGCAATGCAAGGTAAAGTGACAACTATTTATAATAATTAGGATATCCGTTGTTATGGATATCTTCTTTTTTTGATTTTGATAATTGTCTATCAGATTTCAAAACTTTACCTATGAATTAAATTACCAATTAAAATTTGGAAACAAATTCATTAATTTTATTTATTTTACAATAAATGCTAAATTAATGTATAATCAATAATTGTAATTTCAATATAAATCATTTAAAGGTGATTTTATTGTGGATTTATTAACAATATAATGCTTATTTCACTATGATTTTGATATGGGGTTTTGGGATAATGTAATATGGGGTATTACGGAATTTATTGATGAGTCGGTAAAATATTTAAATAAACGGAAATGGAATAATGCTCAACTATTCCAATGTTATATGTGAGTGAAAGAGGGAAAAAGTGTGATTTTTCAGAAGAAAAAAAAGGTTGCGGTTTTAGATTTACAACAATATGCTGTCAAAATGGATGTGTCTAGTCATCCGTCCATACGGAAGCAAATTGAAATGTTAAATTTAACAGAGCAAGATCTACAATATTTAAAGGCGTTTAAGCCGTATGTAGAGGAAAATATTAATCACATTGTTGATCGATTTTATGACATGATGGGAACCGAGCGTAGTTTAACTGATATCATTAACAAAAATAGTTCTGTTGAAAAGCTGAAAATCACCTTAAGTCGCCATATTATTGAGATGTTTAACGGTATAATTGATGAAGAATTTTTTAAGAGACGTATTAGTATTGCAAAGGTTCATGTGCAGATTGGATTAAAAACTCAATGGTATATTTGTGCCTTCCAAGACTTATCGATTTCCTTTATTGATTTGGTCGAAAAATATGTCGAAAACCCGGTAGATCAATTCAATACTATTCGTGCAATCTCAAAAACTTCAAATTTTGAGCAGCAGCTGGTATTAGAAGCATTTGAAAATACGGTCGAGAATTTAAAGCTAAAGGTAGAAAGAGAAAAAGTAGCAGTTGAGAGAAAAATTGTGGCTTCTTCAGAAGGACTTGCTGCTATTTCACAAGAAACGAACGCTGCTTTTCATTTGTTGAATACACAATCAGATGGAATTATGCAATTAGCTAAAAAATCCCTAAGTGTATCTGCATTAGCTGAAAATCAGGCGTTAGAAGGAAGAGAACGCCTACGTAATCAGTCTACAAACATGCATAATATTATCCACTCACTTGACGATATTACAGATAACATTGAACAACTTGCAGATATGTCTAAAGAAATGGAAAGTATTATGAGTGTTGTCACGAATATTGCAAACCAAACTAACTTATTGGCATTAAATGCTGCGATTGAAGCAGCTCGCGCTGGAGACGCGGGAAAAGGCTTTAGTGTTGTTGCTGATGAAGTCCGAAAATTATCAGATCAAACAAAGGAATCTGTGACGTCAGTCGCTGAATTATTAAAAAATACAAATGAACGAACGGACAAGCTCGTTCTTTCGTTAAGTAATATTCAGCAGGAGGTTACTTCTGGTGAGGAAAATATGGCGCAAACAGAAGGGCAATTCAATAAAATTTTAGATGCTATGACGGAAGCGAAATCTCAAAATGATTGCATGGAAAAAGAGGTGAAGGCTGTTACTGGAATTGTCAGTGAGCTAGCAATCGCCTTTGATGAAGTGACGCACTCAGCAGATAAGTTGGCGAATGTTGCACAAGACTTAACAGAATAAAAACGAAGAAAATGCTCGGTAAGTGATAGGGGAACTTACTGGGTATTTTTTTGCCTTTAGGGTGTAGAGACTATAATAGCTAGCTAATTATAGTTTCTAATTTTGTAAAGGGTTCTGCGTAATTTTTTGGTGAAAAGGTCTATAATTAAGAGTAAAAAAGAAAATGGGAGCGGATTAGGATGAAGACAGTAGCTGTATTAGGCGGTGGCATTACGGGTTTATGCACGATGCATTATTTACAACGACAAGTGTTAGAAAAAGGTCTAGACGTTAAGCTCGTATTGATTGAACAAAATACATACTTAGGTGGGAAACTGCGCTCTGCATATGAGCAGGGCTTTATTATGGAAACAGGTGCTGATTCCATTGTGGCACGTCATAAGGGTGTTATGGAGCTAGTGAAGGAGTTGGATTTTGAAGAATCTCTTGTATATAACGAGACAGGTACATCTTATATTTATACAAATAATGAGCTACATGCAATTCCAACAGATTCAACATTTGGTATTCCAATGAGTTTGGCTTCGTTGGAATCAAGTACATTGGTGACGTCAGCAGGAAAGCAGGAAGCGTTAAAAGATTTTACGCTGCCAAACGTAGGCTTCACGAAAGAAAGTTCGATTGGTGAGTTTTTAACGTATTATTTAGGCGAAGAGCTAGTGCAAAATCAAATCGCCCCAGTACTTGCTGGAGTATATTCTGGAGATTTACACCAACTATCGATTGCTTCAACATTACCGTATTTAATCGATTATAAAAATGATTACGGTAGTATTATTAAAGGTTTTGAAATGCATCGCGAACAATTTGTCAAAGCGGCAAATAAAAAATTCATCTCCTTTAAAAATGGTTTATCGGCACTAATAGATCGACTTGAGGAAACATTAACAGAAGTTGAAATACTAAAAGGTGTAGCGACAACAGCTGTTGTGAAAAATGACAATGACTATACAATTTCTTTAGCGAATGGCGAGACAATAAAAGCTGATCATGTTGTAATGGCGATACCGAATGAAGCCGTACAGCGTTTATTAAGAGATGAGTCTTTAAATGAGTATTTTGAACAATTCAGTACAGCTTCAGCTATTACAATTTATTTAGGATTTGATGTGCCAGATACGGTGTTGCCGGCAGATGGAACGGGTTTTATTGTTTCACATAATTCTGATTTGCAATGTAATGCTGCTACGTGGACGAGTCGAAAGTGGAAACATACCTCTGCTGAAGGCAAATTACTCGTGCGACTTTTCTATAAGAGCATTAACCCTGCATATGAGCAGTTACGTGCGATGTCAGAGGAAGAACTAGCAGAAGTTGCTTTGGAGGACGTACGAAAAAGCTTAGGAATCGAAGATAAGCCAGTAGTAGTTAATGTCGCGAAATGGATAGATCAAATGCCAAAATATGATTTAGCGCACCATGATGCATTACAAGGACTAACTGCTGAGTTAGAAGTAAAGTATCCAAACTTATCACTTGCAGGGTGTTCTTATTTTGGAGTTGGCATTGGCGCTTGCATCCAAAATGGTAAAAAAGTTGGCGAGATGATAGCTGGAAAACTTGTATAAAGGTTTTTTCCATATAGTAGGGGAAACATAAAATTGATGTGTTTTAGATTAAAATTTCTTTGTTCGGTGAAATAGTCTTGACGTCAACGAGCGTAAGCGATATGATTCTTTTAATTATTTAAAAAATTCATACAATATTCTTATCAAGAGAAGCCGAGGGACTGGCCTTATGACGCTTCAGCAACCAACTTAATGTCAGGTGCTAAATCCAGTAGACCTTTTGGTCAGTAGATGAGAAGGAAAAACAATTACGACTCGTTAAAGCCTTCTTTTTGTAAAGAAGGCTTTTTGCTTTATTCAGCGTTAGAACGCTGAATAAAACAAAAGCCTCCGGCGGATGTCACAGATTTTAAAAGTAATGAATTGTGCATACACAATTCAAAATCTGGACGAAGATCCGCTAGAGCGAATTTTATAGATGATATGCGACAGAGGGGGCTAAAATTTATGGGATTGCTTGAAAAGTTAAAAACACATGTGCTAACAGCAGATGGTGCAATTGGCACGTTGTTATATGGTTATGGTTTGGAGTACTGCCACGAAGAGATGAATGTGCAACGACCTGAGTTAATTGAAAAAATTCATCGTGAGTATATTGCGGCAGGTGCTGATATTATTCAAACGAATACATACGGAGCGAATGCTATTAAACTAGCACGGTATGGTTTGGAATCACGTGTACAACAGTTCAATGAAGCTGCAATAACAATTGCCAAACGATCAGCTGCAGATGGTGGACAGTTTGTACTAGGCACAATTGGTGGGATTCGCGGCATTCGTAAAAGTGACGCGACGCTGGAAGAAATTTTAACAACAGTTGAAGAGCAAGCAACAGTGTTATTGGCAGGCAATCCGGATGGCCTTCTACTTGAAACCTATTATGATTTTGAAGAATTAACAGCAACTTTAAAGATGCTAAGAGCAAAAACACAGTTGCCAATTATTGCGCAAGTATCGATGCATGAGCCAGGTGTATTACAAAATGGAATATCATTGAATCAAGCGTTACATGAATTAGAAGCATTAGGCGCGGATATTGTTGGGGTAAATTGTCGTTTGGGTCCGCATCATACGATTCAAGCGTTTGAGGGAGTGGAGTTACCTAAAAATGCATTTATGTCGGCTTATCCAAATGCCTCCCTTTTAGATGTGGAAGATGGCCGTGTGGTCTATGAATCTGAAGCGGATTATTTTGGACGCGCAGCGGTTGCATTACGTGACCAAGGTGTACGTTTAATTGGGGGATGCTGTGGTACGACACCAAAGCATATTGCTGCAGCTAAAAAGTATTTAGAAGAGTTAACACCTGTGCAAAACAAATCTGCGAAGCCAGAAAAGATTGAGATCGTGCGTGAGCCGGGACCAACAACGTACGAACCTCTTCATGAAAAGGTGAAGCGTGAGCGTTCAGTTATAGTGGAGTTAGATACACCTAGACATTTAGAAATAGATGGCTTTATAGAGGGCGCGAAAAAATTATATGAAGCTGGTGCAGATGTAGTGATGATGGCCGATAATTCTTTAGCATCACCACGTATTAGTAATATCGCGATGGGGGCGTTGGTGAAGCAAATGCATGGTGTGCGTCCATTGACGCATATTACATGCCGTGATCGTAATCTAATCGGCTTGCAGTCACATTTAATGGGCTTAGATGCATTAGGTATTCATGACATTTTAGCCGTTACTGGTGACCCGACAAAAGTGGGTGATTTCCCAGGTGCAACAAGTGTGTACGATGTGTCTTCAATGGAATTAATTCAACTGATTAAGCAGCTAAATGAAGGTGTGTCATTCTCGGGCAAACCATTGCGTAAAAAGGCAAACTTTTCTGTGGCAGCGGCGTTTAACCCGAATGTACGTGTACTAGAGCGTGCAGTGGCACGACTTGAAAAGAAAATTGAGCATGGTGCAGATTATTTCATCTCTCAACCTGTTTATACAAAAGAAAAGATTGTAGAAATATATGAGGAAACAAAACATTTAGAAACGCCTATTTATATAGGGATTATGCCTGTAACGAGTTATAAAAGTGCAGAGTTTTTACACCATGAAGTACCAGGCATTAAATTATCAGAGGATGCATTAGAGCGCATGAAGGCATGCGGCAATGATAAAGACCTTGCAACAAAAGAGGGTCTTGCAATTGCACGTGAACTTGTAGAAGTAGCAGCTGAATATTTCAATGGCATTTATTTAATCACACCGTTTTTACGTTATGATATGACGCTTGAACTAATGAGCTATATAGAACAACTGGACGAACAGAAAAAAGGGGTAAGTACAAATGGCTAAGCACTTGATTGAAGAGCAACTAGAGAAACGAATTTTAATCCTTGATGGCGCAATGGGTACAATGCTTCAAAACGAAAACTTAACAGCGGACGATTTTGGTGGGGAAGAGTTAGATGGCTGTAATGAAAACCTTGTGCTGACAAGACCTGATGTCCTTGAAAAAGTACACCGCGAGTATTTAGAAGCAGGTGCAGATATTATTTGTACGAATACATTTGGTGGAACCCCTCTTGTATTAAATGAATATGATCTTGGAGACAAAGCGGATGAAATTAATACACGTGCCGTTGAAATTGCACGTAAAGTGGTCGATGAATTTTCAACATCTGATTGGCCACGTTTTGTTGCGGGGGCTATTGGGCCAACGACTAAAACGTTATCAGTAACAGGTGGTATTACATTCGATGAGCTTGAAGAGAACTTCTATGTGCAAGCAAAAGCTTTAGTTGAAGCGGGTTCAGATTTAATACTTTTGGAAACTAGTCAGGATATGTTGAATGTAAAAGCTGGTACACTAGGTGTTTCACGTGCATTTAAAGAGACAGGTAAAGAACTACCAGTCATGATTTCGGGAACAATTGAGCCTATGGGTACTACTCTTGCAGGCCAATCCATTGATGCATTTTATATTTCAATTGAGCATATTAAGCCGTTATCAGTCGGCCTAAACTGTGCGACTGGTCCGGAATTTATGACTGACCATATTCGTACATTATCAGAACTTTCTACAGGCTATATTAGCTGTTATCCGAATGCTGGTTTACCAGATGAAGAGGGTTGCTATCATGAATCACCCGAGTCACTTTCGCAAAAATTAAAAGGCTTTGCTGAAAAAGGTTGGTTAAATATTGTTGGTGGTTGCTGTGGTACGACACCAGCACATATTGCGGCAATCCGTGAAATATTAAAAGACCAAAGGCCACGTCCTTTACCAGAATCAACACATGGTCACGTTGTATCGGGCATTGAATCTTTAATATACGATGATTCTATGCGTCCATTATTTATCGGTGAACGTACGAATGTTATTGGTTCACGCAAATTTAAAAATTTAATCATTGATGGCAAGTTTGAGGAAGCTGCTGAAATCGCACGTGCTCAAGTGAAAAATGGTGCGCACGTGATTGATATTTGTTTAGCAAACCCAGACCGTGATGAACTAGAAGACATACGTGGCTTCATGCAGGAAGTTGTGAAAAAGGTAAAAGTGCCATTAGTAATTGACTCTACTGATGAGAAAGTTATTGAAGAAGCATTAAAATTCTCGCAAGGTAAAGCGATTATTAACTCTATTAACCTAGAAGACGGTGAAGAGCGTTTTGATGCGGTAATGCCACTTGTGAAAAAATACGGTGCGGCTTTAGTAGTTGGTACGATTGACGAGCAAGGGATGGCTGTTGACCGCCATCGTAAATTAGAAATTGCTGAGCGTTCTTATAAATTATTAACGGAGAAATGGGGCTTAGCGCCTGAAGATATTATTTTTGACCCTTTAATGTTCCCAGTTGGTACAGGGGATGAACAATATATTGGCTCAGCACTTGAAACAATCGAAGGAATTCGTTTAATTAAAGAGAAATTACCACGTACGCTAACAGTACTTGGTGTAAGTAATATTTCATTTGGTTTACCACCAGTTGGTCGTGAAGTATTGAATGCAGTGTATTTATATCACTGTACGCAAGCTGGTTTAGATTATGCGATTGTAAATACGGAGAAATTAGAACGTTATGCATCGATTCCACAAGCAGAAATCGATTTAGCAAATAATTTATTATTCAATACGAATGATGAAACATTAGCAGTGTTTACGGACTTTTATCGTGATAAAAAGAAAGAAAAAACAGAGGATGATATTCCAAAAAACGTTGAAGGTCGCTTGGCTTACTATATTTTAGAAGGTACAAAGGAAGGGCTGATTGACGATTTAAATGCAGCTCGGGAAATGTACGATGCGCCGCTTGATATTATCAATGGACCTTTAATGGAAGGTATGGCGGAAGTAGGTCGTCTGTTTAATGACAATCAGTTAATTGTAGCAGAAGTATTACAATCAGCTGGTGTTATGAAGGCCGCAGTTGCGCACCTAGAACAATTCATGGAAAAAGATGAAGAGAGCGCTGGTAAAGGGAAGATGGTATTAGCGACAGTTAAAGGTGATGTGCATGATATCGGGAAAAACTTAGTCGATATTATTTTAAGTAATAATGGCTATAGAGTTGTGGATCTAGGCATTAAAGTCACGCCGAATCAACTAATTGAAGCTATTCGTAAAGAAAAACCAGATTTTATCGGCCTCTCAGGCTTACTTGTAAAATCAGCACAACAAATGGTGATCACTGCACAGGATTTCAAGGAAGCGGGTATTGATGTACCAATTTTAGTAGGGGGCGCCGCATTATCTCGCCGTTTTACAGAGACGAAAATTGCAAACGAATATGGTGGTCCAGTAATCTATTCAAAAGATGCAATGCAAGGATTAGAACAAGCAAACCGATTAATGGGTGCAGAAACACGTGAGGACTTCTTAGCAGAAATCGCTGACTCTCGTCAGAAACGTTTGGAGGCCGATGAAAAACGTGCTGCACGTCCAGCAAAAGAAGTACTAGTTAAACCAGTACGAACTATAGAAGATGCATCCGTATTTATGCCATCAGATTTACGCCGTCATGTGAAGAAAGATTACTCTGTATCGCATTTATATCCGTATGTGAATATGCGTACATTGATTGGTCATCATTTAGGCTTAAAAGGGCAAGTGCAACAATTGCTTGATGCAGGAGATGTACGTGCTACAGAATTAAAGGAACTAGTAGATGATTATTTACAGAGTGACTTATTAAAACCATCTGGTATGTATCAATTCTTCCCGGCACAAGCCGACGGTGATGATGTAGTCGTATATGATCCAGCTGATAGTAAAACAGAAATCGAACGTTTTACTTTCCCACGTCAGCAAGTAGAGCCATTTATGTGTTTAGCGGATTTCTTAAAAACAGTGGAAAGTGGAGAAATGGATTATATTGCGCTAATGGTTGTAACAGCTGGACAGGGTGTGATGGCTACAGCGCGCGATTTAAAAGAAGAGGGTAAATTCTTAGAAAGTCACGCCTTACAATCAACCGCGCTAGAACTTGCGGAAGGGTTTGCCGAACGAATTCATCAGGAGATCCGCGATCAATGGGGCTTCCCAGATGCAACGGACTTCACGATGCGTGATCGTTTTGCAGCGAAATATCAAGGACAACGCTTCTCATTCGGTTATCCGGCATGTCCAAATCTAGAAGATCAAGAAAAATTATTCGGTCTGTTAAAGCCTGAAGATATAGGTGTTAATTTAACAGAAGGCTTCATGATGGAACCAGAAGCATCTGTTTCTGCTATCGTCTTTGCACATCCAGATGCGCGATATTTCAACGTGTAAAGTAATGATGTATAAAGGGATGTCCTAAAAGTAAAATAGTGTGCTGAGAGTACTTTTAATATTCTGTTTTTTTGATATACAGGAAAAAATCCACGTAGACTCCTGCGGCTTACACTGTGCCCGCGGAAAGCAAAGTGGATTTATACCATATAGAGAGCAAGTTGTTCTGCTTAAAGTGACTTATTGGACAGCCATTGTTTTATCTTAAAGTCTAGGTAAAGAGTAATCTTGTCTACTTTTGTTTTAGAAACCAAGGGGTGAACTGAAACTTTAGTAGTTTTCTTAGGAGTGTGAAAAATGATTCGACCAATGGAAGAGAGAGATTTACCCGGAGTTTTAGAAATCTATAATGATATAATTTTAACGAACACGGCAGTGTATATGTATGAACCGCAATCGATCCAAGAGAAACAGCAATGGTTTGCAGAGCGTAAGGTAGCAGGGTATCCGCTGCTTGTTTTTGAAGAAGATGGAGAAGTGGCTGGCTTTGCTACATATAGTCAGTTCCGACCGTATCCGGGTTATAAATATACAATGGAGCATTCGGTATATGTGCATAAAGAGCATTATCAAAAAGGGATTGCAACTAAGCTACTGCGTGAACTTATTCGTATTGCAGAGGAAAAAGGTGTGAAAACACTTGTAGCGGGCATTGATGGTGAAAATCTTGGTAGTGTTAAAGCGCATGAAAAACTAGGCTTTGAATATGCCGGAACCATAAAAAATGCAGGCTTTAAATTCGACCAATGGCTAGATTTAGTATTTTATCAACTGTATTTGCCGGGTCCAAAAGAGAGATAATTAGAAGGATATGACATTTGTCATATCCTTTTTATGATGTTTGCATCTGTTACACCTTATATGCTTGTTTTATGATGAGGTCATAAGAAAATATGAAACGAGGGAAATGGGATGGCAACAGATAAAGAAAAAACAAAAAAATTGCGTCAAGACGTAGCGCCATTTGCGAAATCAGATACAGGTAAAAGTGTTTTCCAAATGATAAATACGATGGTACCACTGTTTGTACTTTGGATTGCAGGCTATATGCTTGTAGATTACTCACCGTGGCTAACTGCGGGGCTTAGCGTAATTTCAGCTGGGTTTGTCGTAAGAACGTTTATTATTTTTCATGATTGTACACACGGTTCATTTTTCAAAAGTAAAAAAGCAAACGACTGGGTTGGCTTAGTAACGGGCGTAATAACATCATTCCCATACGAAAAATGGAAACGTGAGCATACAATTCACCACGCAACAAGTTCGAACTTAGATAAGCGTGGTATTGGCGATATTGATATGATGACAGTAGAAGAATATTTAGAAGCATCAAAAGGACAACGCTTATGGTATCGTTTTTACCGTAATCCATTTGTAATGTTTGGCTTAGGGCCGCTATTCATGGTATTTATATTAAATCGAGGGAACCGTAAGGATGCAAAGACAAAAGAGCGCGTTAATACACATGTAACGAATGTTATACTTGCAGTAGTTTGTGCAACTTTAATTTACTTCTTAGGTTGGCAAGCATTTTTATTGGTACAAGGTGTGACATTATTTGTCGCAGGATCATTAGGAATTTGGTTATTCTACATTCAACATACGTACGAAGACTCTTACTTTGAGCATGATTCAGAATGGGATTATGTCAAAGCGGCTGTTGAAGGTAGTTCTTACTATAAATTGCCGAAAATATTACAGTGGGCAACAGGGAACATTGGCTTCCACCATGTACATCATTTAGCACCACGTGTACCAAACTATAACCTTGAAAAAGCACACAATGAAACACCGCCACTTCACACAGCGACGACAATTACAATACGTACAAGTTTAGAATCATTACGTTACAAATTGTATGATGAAGAACTTCGTAAGTTTGTTTCGTTTAAAGAAGTCAAAGAAACGATAAAACGTAAAGGCAGTATAGCTGCTTAATAAGATAAAGCACAGTCATCTCTTCTTGGGATGGCTGTTTTACGTAAGGTGCGAATTGTTTAGTGCGTGACAGTGGAAACGAGCACATTCCGCTATTCGTTGATATAATAAGTGGAAAAGTAGGAAAGATTGTGAGGCAACGATGAGAAAGTGGCATAGTATTATTCCGAATAGTCCAATGCTCAGTATATATTTATGGATTATTTTTTGTTTTTTACCGTTTTTCTTTATTTTTAAGAAGTCTTCGTACATTGAAATTTCAATTGGCATCACGTTTTTAATGTTGTATTTCATATTTTACAGATTTTCTGTAAATGCTAAAAATGGGCTCGTCTATATGTGGATTAGCTTTGAAATGGTGATTAATATTGCGCTAACAGTTTTATATGGTTACGTATATTTGTCGATTTTTACAGCTGTGTTCATAGGTAATATTCGGAGACCGGTTGGATTTTACATCATGTACGGGCTACATATAGGATTCACAGTTTTATCAACAGTATTTGGATTCTTTGTAGAATTGCACCTGTTTTTATCGCAGCTACCATTTGTCGTAATAACGATTTTAGCGGTTGTGTTATTACCACTAACGATTTATTCGAAAAATAAACGTGATAATTTAGAGGGCCAATTAGAAACAGCGAATGAACGAATTGGAGAGTTAATCATCTTTGAAGAACGTCAACGAATTGCGCGTGATTTACACGATACACTTGGCCAAAAATTATCTATGATTGGGTTAAAAAGTGATTTAGCGGCACGATTGATAGAGCGAGATCCACAGCAAGCACTAACGGAAATTAAAGACATTCGCCAAACCGCGAGTATTGCTTTAAAAGAAGTACGTGAATTGGTAGCGGATATGCGTACTGCAAAGTTTGAGGATGAGATGATGCGTGTTTCCCAAATTTTAAAAGCGGCTGAAATGGAACTTCTCTTTGACGGAGATATTGATACGTTACATGTGCCACCGCTTGTAGAAAATGTACTATCGATGTGTTTGAAAGAAGCTATAACGAATGTCGTGAAGCATAGTGGTGCAACGAAATGTGAAATTGCATTCCATCAAAACTTCAAAGAAGTATATTTAGTCGTACGTGATAATGGGCAAGGAATTGCAAATAAGCATGCTTTAAAATCAGGGAACGGCTTAAATGGCATGCGGGAGCGTCTAGAATTTATCAATGGGTCATTCAAAATTGAGGGTGGAGAAGGTACAACGCTAACGATATCTATTCCTGTGACGATTACCCACCAAAAAGTAAGTGAGAAAATAGAAGATTTGCATAGAACTTAAGGTATTAAATAAATGAAATGAGGAAGTGAACGACATGATTCGAATCGTAATTGCTGAAGACCAAGGAATGCTTTTAGGAGCACTTCGTTCGTTGCTAAGTATGGAAGATGATATGGAAGTTGTCGGCTTAGCAAAAAATGGGGAAGAGGCATTGGCACTTGTAAGTGAGCATCAACCGGATATTTGTATTATGGATATTGAGATGCCTATAAAGACGGGACTCGATGCAGCGGAGGAATTGCATGGTTCGGATTGTAAAGTCATTATTTTAACGACATTTGCGAGGCCCGGTTATTTTGAACGTGCACGAAAAGCGGGTGTTCGTGGCTACTTATTAAAAGACAGCCCAATTGAAGAATTAGTCAGTGCAATTCGCACAATCATAGATGGTAAACGGATCTACGCGCCTGAGCTTGTGGATTTTGTCTACGAGGATGATAGTGAAAATCCATTGACAGAGCGTGAAAGCCAAGTGCTAACACTTGTTGCTGAAGGTAAAACGACAAAAGAAATTGCGGCGGAGTTATTTCTATCAGCTGGTACGGTACGTAATTATATTTCCACGATTTTGGAAAAGTTACATGTTGGTAATAGGATTGAGGCTATTGCGCGCTTTAAAGAAAAAGGTTGGAATAAGTAAAGCCAAACTGTGTACTTTTAAGCATGTGCGCTGTAAGCTAAGGCGTAGAGGTTTTGCCTTTAATGAAGATAAATAAGGGAGCGAAAAAGTATGCAAACAATTTCTGGAAAAACAGCAATAATTACAGGTGCCGGACGTGGCATTGGTCGCGCAACTGCCATTGCATTTGCTAAAGAAGGCATTAACGTAGGTTTAGTAGGACGTACATTAGAAAACTTACAAAACGTCGCAGAAGAATTAAAAGATTTCGATGTGAAAGTGGCAATTGCTACAGCAGATGTAGCTAACTTAGAATCTATTACAACAGCAGTTGAAAATATTCGTGCTGAATTAGGTGCGATTGATATTTTAGTAAATAACGCTGGGATTGCAAATTTCGGTAAGTTTTTAGAACTATCACCTGAAGAATGGACGAATATTGTAGATGTTAACGTGAAAGGTGTATATTACACAACTCGTGCTGTATTACCTGAAATGATTGAACGCCAAGTTGGAGATATCATTAATATTTCATCGACAGCAGGTCAAAAAGGTGCGCCTATTACAAGTGCCTATAGTGCGTCAAAAGCAGCGGTTATCGGAATGAGCGAATCATTAATGTTAGAAGTACGTAAACATAATATTCGTGTTGTAACATTAACGCCAAGTACGGTAGCAACAGATATGGCAGTTGAATTACAGCTAACTGATGGCAACCCAGAAAAAGTAATGCAAGCAGAAGATCTTGCAGAGTTAATGGTGGCACAGTTAAAATTACATCCACGTGTTGTTTTAAAACATGCTGGTCTTTGGTCAACAAATCCTTAATTTGCGTTTTGTGTGTGGCGAGGTATTAATCTCGTCACATTTTTTTGTGGGAAGAAGTGTTGTGGAGTGAGCCGATGTTGTGAGGAACACTCCGTTTTTTTTGAGAAGATCATCAGCTAGCCACATCCGGAAAAATAAAAAGCCTTACCGAGATAAACGGTAAGGCGTCGATATATTATTTATTACGTTTTGTTAAGCGCCCAAGAACGAATGCCCCTGCTGCTACAGCGAGGACGGTATTCGTTTTTTTCGTAAACACTTTTTTTGTTACCAGATTAATATTTTGAGGGCGTTCTGCTAGACGACGCATGAAGTAGCCATACCAGTCTTCGCCGAATGGTACGTATACGCAGAAGTTATAGCCTTCTTTGGCAAGTGCATTTTGCATATCTGTACGGAAGCCATAAAGCATTTGGAATTCAAATTTATCATTTGGGATATTGTTGTCGGCAACAAAGCGTTTTACGTGTGCGATGACATTGTGGTCATGTGTCGCGATTGACGTAAATTTGCCGTTTAACAAATGATACTCAATAAGATCAATAAAGTTTAAATCGATGTCTAATTTATTTTGGAAAGCTACTTCTACAGGTTCTTTGTATGCACCTTTCACAATACGCAGACGAAGATTTTGGAATTTCTCAATATCGTCTTTAGCGCGGTAAAAGTAAGATTGAATAACTGTACCGACATTATCAAATGTTTTTGAAAGTTCCTCTACCATATCAAATGATGTTTGCAGACGATCATAGTTTTCCATATCGAAGTTTACAAAAATATCATATGAAGCTGCTTTTTCAACAATCTCATATAAATTGTCATAGCAAAAATCAACGTCGATATCTAAGCCAAGATGAGAAGGTTTTAGTGAAATATGAGCATTTAAATCATTTTCGTGAATCGCATCAATGACAGCGAGGATTTGCTCTTTCGCTTTAGTTGCTTCTTCTTCGCTTGAAACAAATTCTCCTAGATTATCAATAGTACATGAAATATTTTGCGCATTTAATTCTTTGATGCTTGCAATAGTTTCTTCAATATTTGTACCAGCTACTACACTCTGTGCACCTAATTTAGGGCCGTATTTTTTAGCGGTACTGTTTAATAAGTCGTTCTCAGATAATTGGATGAAAAAGTCGCGTAACAACATAATCATTCTCCTCACTGCATTTTTTTATTCTGTGAATAGGCTAAAGCTTCATCCTTAAGCAGTGCTGTTTGGGTATAGATGATAGCTTTAGCAATTTTATTTTTAGTATATCACATTTGGAAAAAATGTAATGATTTACACCTTATCAATTGTTTGCTTTAAGCATTTGCATACGCTCATTGAATAATGTTGGATAGCTTAAAAAGCCAATTAGTATGCTTGATAATGTAGCGGTTGTAAGTAGTGCAAAAATGATTAGAATTTGGAATTGTACTGCTTGAATTGGATCGGCACCTCCGATAATTTGACCACTCATCATGCCTGGTAATTGCACAAGACCAATCGTTTTTTGGCTTTCGATTGTCGGAATCATACTTGCTTTAATTGAGTTTGTTAACTGTCGATGGATCGCCTGTTTGGGGGTTCCACCGAGTGATAAAATAAGCTCAATTTCATTTTGGTGACTGGTAATTTCAGCTGTAAATCGATTTAAAAATAAAATTGACAGTACCATTGAGTTTCCGATTAACATCCCACTGATCGGAATAATGTACTGTGCTGTGGCTGGAATGATCCCAAGACCAAGTAATACACCTTGTGTCACGATTTCTACCACGATAAGCGTCAAGGCAATTTTCCATGTAATACCTTTGATGGCTTTTCCTTTTTTGCGAGCATTTAAAGTCGCTGCAAAAATCATCAGTGCAATCATCGATATAATATAAATAACACTGCCTGAATCGAAGACGAATTTTAAAATAAAGCCAACCGCAAGTAATTGAATAACAGAGCGTACTGTGGCAATAATCGTGTCCTTTTCAAGTCCGAGCTTTAATGCTTTGGATAATAACAAGGGAATGAATACGAAAATGAGTGTTAGTGAAAGTGTTGCGTATGTCATGCATTGACCCCCTGTACAAATTCAGTGACACGGGGGTTTTTTGGTGCGTTCAGTAGAGAACTTTCTCCAGTTTCAATGAGCTCGCCGTCCATCATTACCCATGTGTAGTGCCCGATTGTAAGAGCTTGCTGTAAATTATGTGTGATCCAAATTATCGTGACGTTGTATTTTTTATTTACAGTTAAAATAAGTGCTTCGATATCCAGTGCAGATTGGCGATCGAGTGCGGACGTGATTTCATCTAACAGTAATATAGACGTTTTATTGATAAGGGTACGGGCTATTGATACTTTTTGTCGTTGACCACCTGATAATTCACTAGCTGGTCGTTGCAAGAAGCTTTCATCGAGCCCAACATCTTGTAAATGTTGAATAGCCTCTTGTTGTGTTAGTTTTTCTCCTTGTAAAGATCGAGGTAAGGAGAGGTTGTCGAAAACTGTGCCAGCAATCATTGGTGCAGATTGAAGAGCAATGCCTACATGTCTACGTAAAGTAGTTGGTTCGTAGGAATTAATCGGCTTATCGTCGATAAAAATCGTGCCAGTTGTTGGTGATAGTAAACCATTACACATTTTTAATAAGGTTGTCTTGCCAGCACCAGAAGGCCCGACAAGTGTCGTAATTTTCCCTTTTGGAATTGAACCGGTAATGTTTTTTAAAATCAGTAATTTGTCTACAGAAAAACTGACTTGTTGGAAGTGAATAGCAGGTTCGTAGGTGATATTCATTTGTGAAACTCCTTTACTTTACGGGTTACAATAACTAAGAACACTGTAGCACGAAAAGTTAAAATGGTGTAGGGAACAAGTGATGAACAAATAGTGTGGCTTGAAAAATTACTTTATGGTCCATCACCATAACTAGGAGTTTATTTCCGTTCGCTAGCGTGCTTTCCAGGGGCATCCGGTATGCCGCTTCACTCGCTCCTGGGTTTTACCTGTGACGCTAATCCCCAAGGAGTCACGCTGGCTCCACTCCAATCAACAAACGTTGTAATTAATATGTTAACCAATCTTTGGGTGATGATTCGATTAGTTTCATTTCCTGTAAAAATTCGTGTTAAAGTGTGTCTTGCGTTTTATACTAAAAGTAAAGGGGATGTTGTGATGGACATTTTATATTATGATACGCTACGTAGTAAATTAGGGGATTTATTTGTAGTTGCTTCTGATAAAGGGATTGTTTATATCGGTACACCAGATGCATCATTTGAGGAAGTTGAGGTTTGGGCGAAAAAGCCGTTCAAAAACTATACATTTGAAGAAAGTAGCGAAAAAGTAGCGCAATATATCGAGCAGTTAGAGGATTATTTTAAAGGTGAGCTGAGAGAGTTTGATTTGCCGATTCATGTGAAGGGAACGCCATTCCAATTGGCTGTCTGGGATGCATTAAAAGAATTACCCTATGGAACGACGACTTCATATTCAGGGATTGCCGAAATGATTGGGAATCCGAAAGCTGTGCGTGCAGTCGGTGCAGCTATTGGTGCTAATCCTATCTTGGCCATTATCCCTTGTCACCGAGTGATTGGGAAGAATGGAAAAATGACTGGTTTTCGAAGTGGTATTCCGATGAAAGAATTTTTACTTCAATTAGAACGAAAATAAAAGGAGTGGTCTCAAAACACTGTTGAGACCACTCCTTATCATTAACTATTATGATACATGTTCTTCTTGCACGCTTTGAGGTTTACCGATATGAGTTAAACGTTGTGCAAATGATTCGTTACGTAATGCAGAGCTTTTGAAGATTTCTTGATATTCATAAGCTGGCGTACCATGTTCCATTACGTCAAGACCCGCGATTTCTTCTTCTTTCGATACGCGAAGTGGTACAAACAATTTTATAAGGAATAGACCACCTGTGACAGTCACGCTTACCCATGCAATAGTAGCTAATACGCCAATGGCTTGCACGCCTAGTAAACTAATGCCACCGCCGTAGAATAAGCCTTGACCACCGATGTCGAATAGTCCAACTGCAAGTGTACCCCAAATACCACAAATACCGTGAACTGCGATAGCCCCTACAGGATCATCAACTTTTAACTTCCATTCAATGAAGCGTACACCTTCAACTAGTAACGGAGCTGCGATTATACCGATGCAAATAGCACCTATAATGCTTACATTTGCTGCACCAGCTGTGATTCCTACTAGACCAGCTAATGCACCATTTAGTGTTAACGAGCCATCGATATGACCGTAACGGAATTTTGTATAGAAAGCAGTTGCTACCACACCAGCTGCTGCAGCGAAGAATGTATTCGCGATAACACCAGGAACTGTCGCAGGATCTGCTGCTAATGTTGAAGCACCGTTGAATCCAAACCAACCTAACCAAAGAATGAATACCCCTAATGCACCAAGAGGAATACTGTGACCTTTAATAACATTGACTTTACCATCCCCGTACTTCCCAAGACGAGGCCCGATCATAGCAGCGGCTACAAATGCTGCTACTGCACCAGTTAAATGAACAACTGTTGAGCCTGCGAAGTCTACAAAACCAAGATCAGTTAACCATCCGCTACCACTCCAAATCCAGTGACCGACAACAGGATAAACGAATAATGTCATTAAAACTACAACACCTATATAGGCCATAATGTTCGTACGTTCAGCTACTGCACCTGATAGAATTGTAGCACCTGTTGCGGCAAACATAGCTTGGAAGATGAAGAAGCCGATATCCTCTACGCCATTTAAAGCAAAACCACTTGTTCCGAGAAAACCACCGGCAGTATCGCCGAACATAATTGCATATCCACATAAGAAATAAACGATACCACCAAGTGAAATTGTAATGAAGTTTTTCATAATAATATTGACTGCATTTTTGGAACGTGTGAATCCTGCCTCCACCATCGCAAACCCTGCGTGCATAAAGAATACTAAAATCGTCCCGAGCATAACCCACACTAAATTGACTGATAATATAACTTCTTCCATACCTATCGCCCCCTCTATTCTACTGCAACCGATCCGACTTCTTTAGTACGGATACGAATCGCCTGTTCTACAGGATAAATGAAGATTTTACCGTCCCCAACTTTACCGGTTACTGCATCACGTAATAGGACTTCCACAATGGCCTCTACTTTTTCGTCGTCTACAACCATTTCTAATTTTAGCTTTGGTAAAAATTCGATTTCATATGAGTTCCCGCGGAATAACCCCGTGCGCCCTAATTGACGGCCACATCCAGCGATTTCAGAAATACTTAAACCTGAAATACCTTCTTTTGCAAGTCCGTCACGAACAAGACCGAAAACCTCTTGACGAATGACTGCCTCTATTTTTTTCATCAGCACCAGCTCCTTGCGTTAATTTAATTTACATATTAAAGCTACAAGGTGAAGGTAGCAATTGTTATTTCGATTCGTATGTAAGGAAATATGACATTAATTGTTTCGACTCTCGTAATAGTTTTATAGAAAAGCTTTTATAAAAGGAATGAAAGCGGTACTAAAATTTGTGTCATAAATGTGAACAATTTTAAATTTTCTGAATATTAATGTAAGGAGATATGACATCTAACTTTATGAGATGTTAAACGCAAGAAAATGGACAAATGGTGTATACTAGGACTAATTATGAAAGCGGAAGAAGGAATTTCTCATGAGATCAAATTATGCAGACGATAGCTTAGCGCTACACACGGACTTATATCAAATCAATATGGCAGAGTCCTATTGGGCGGATGGCGTACATAATAGAAAAGCGATTTTTGAATTGTATTTTAGAAAATTACCATTTGGCAATGGCTATGCCATATTTGCGGGGTTGGAGCGCATGCTAGAGTACTTGCGTAACTTCCGCTTTAGCGATTCGGATATTGCGTACTTACGAGAAGAAGTTGGGTACAAAGAGGACTTCATTGATTATTTGAAAAATATTCGATTCACAGGGAATATGTATTCAATGGTAGAAGGGGAGCTTGTTTTTGCAAACGAACCAATTGTACGTATTGAAGCGCCTTTAGTAGAAGCACAACTAATTGAAACGGCATTGCTCAATATTGTGAACTATCAAACGCTGATTGCTACAAAGGCAAGCCGTATTAAACAAGTTGTGAAAAATGAGACAGCAATGGAGTTCGGTACGCGCCGCGCACAAGAAATGGACGCGGCAATTTGGGGTACACGTGCGGCCTTTATTGGTGGGTTTGAATCGACAAGTAATGTGCGAGCAGGGAAATTGTTCAACATACCAGTGTCGGGTACTCATGCACATGCTTTAGTGCAAGCATATAAAAATGATTATGATGCGTTCCATGCATATGCAAAACGTCACCGTAATTGTGTGTTCTTAGTGGATACGTACAATACATTAAAATCTGGGGTACCAACAGCTATTAAAGTGGCAAAGGAACTTGGGGATAAAATAAACTTTATTGGTATTCGTTTAGACAGCGGCGATATCGCATTCCTTTCAAAAGAAGCCCGTCGCATGTTAGATGAAGCTGGCTTCCCTAATGCAAAAATTGTTGTTTCTAATGATTTAGACGAGTACACAATTTTAAATTTAAAGGCTCAAGGTGCTCGCGTAGATATGTGGGGCATTGGGACAAAGCTAATTACAGCTTATGATCAACCAGCTTTAGGTGCTGTTTATAAAATGGTAGCAATCGAAAATGAAGCTGGCGAACTACAAGATACAATTAAAATATCAGCGAATGCCGAGAAGGTTACAACACCTGGTTTGAAAAATGTCTACCGTATTATTGATCTTGAAAATGGTAAGGCGGAGGGCGATTACATTACGATGCATGATGAAGATCCTCAGACAGAGGAACGCATCAAAATGTTCCATCCAGTGCATACATTCGTGTCCAAATTCGTGACAAACTTTAAGGCGAAAAATTTACATGAGCAAGTCATTACAAACGGAGAAGTGACTTATCAAAACCCGACACTGGAAGAAATGCGTACGTATGCTACGAATAATTTAGACCTTTTATGGGATGAATATAAGCGTGCGATGAATCCGGAAGAATATCCAGTCGATTTAAGTCAAAAGTGTTGGGATAATAAGATGCGTAATATTCAAGAAGTTACGGAAATGATCAATAAAATTGTAAAAGAGTAGGGAGTGGCAAGTGACATGTCAGCATTACAACAACGAGTGATCCAAGAGCTACGAGTATTACCAGAGATTAATGTTCAAGCTGAAATACGTAAATCCATTGATTTTATGAAAGAATATGCGCGTAAATATAGCTTCGTAAAAGGTTTTGTTCTCGGTATATCTGGTGGACAAGATTCTACGTTAACAGGGAAGCTCGCGCAACTTGCGGTGGATGAATTAAATGCAGAAGCTGGTGAAGCGAAATATTCATTTTGGGCTGTTCGTTTACCGTATGGAGTTCAGGCGGATGAACAGGACTGTCAGGATGCAATTGACTACATTAAGCCGACAAAAACATATACAGTTAACATTAAAGAAGCGGTCGATGCGAGTGTTCATGCTCTTTCGGTAGCTGGTGTAGAACTTAGTGATTTTGCTAAAGGGAATGAAAAAGCACGTGAACGTATGAAGGTGCAGTATTCAATTGCTGCAATGAATGGTGGAGTTGTACTTGGTACAGACCATGCCGCAGAAGCTATCACAGGTTTCTATACAAAGTTTGGAGACGGTGGTGCGGATTTAATGCCAATTTATCGTCTAAATAAACGTCAAGGGAAACAATTACTAAAAGAACTTGATTGTCCGCCGCATCTATATCTTAAAGTACCAACGGCGGATTTAGAGGAAGAACGCCCGTCGTTACCGGACGAGGAAGCACTAGGTGTAACGTACGATCATATTGATGATTACCTTGAGGGTAAGGGAATTCCTGAGCAAGCAAGAAAAACTTTAGAGAATTTCTATCTACGTTCGCAACATAAACGACATCTGCCAATTACGATTTTTGATGATTTCTGGAAATGAAAATAGTTCTTAAAAGTCAGTAAGCTCTAGTAGCTTACTGACTTTTTTACTTAAAAGAAGAAATTTTTATATAATTTATTGGTTCGGTTGGTTCTGTTTACTTAATTTCTAGCATATAATGTCGATATAAATACCTACAAGGTGAATAAAAAAGCAAAGGAGGGTAACTTAAATGAGGACTTCTAGAGTAAGTGCAACGACTAGTAGTATTTTTCGTAATGAGCAACAATATTTACACGCTGGTGATATTAGCCATAATTTTGGGCAAAATCCAAAACAACAATTTAAGAAAAATATGATGCACAATAAAGGTGCCAAAGCGGTTAATTTAAAGCAAAAGAAACAACAGCGAATAATAGGTAACCTAGCGGAAGTTTATTTTGATAGTGGAAATGACTTGCAAATGAGAACTGATATGATTGAAACTGCGGCAAAGCTTAGTCGTATTAACAAGCAACAGAAGCGTCTAAATAGTTACCGCTCTTCTATATAAGTTATCGAGAAAGCCCTCTGCGTCGAGGTGAACGACGTAGAGGGCTTTTATTTTTGTTCGCGATATTATTTTGAAATACATAAAAATATGGTTGAAACAAATTAAATTGGAACATTATAGAAATGAGGTCGTTCTAAATACTATAGATAGATTAATCTGGAAATATATATCAGATAATCCTTCTTTTATTGTGTTACCTAACTGTTTTCGTTATGCTTAAAGTAAGTTATCAAGCGATTCTAATAATTATGGTGCTTGGATGGGGAGGTTTTTTGATTTATGAATACACAAATACAGGCTGTGTTAGAGAATATAGAAAAAGTAATGATTGGTAAAAGAGAGATGGCAGAGTTGAGCATAGTGGCACTACTTGCGAAAGGTCATGTGTTACTTGAAGATGTGCCGGGGGTCGGCAAGACGATGATGGTACGTGCGCTAGCAAAATCGTTTGATGCACAATTTAAGCGTATCCAGTTCACGCCTGATTTACTACCTTCAGATGTAGTGGGGGTGTCGATTTATAATCCGAAAACAATGGAATTTGAGTTTCGTCCTGGTCCGATTATGGGCGATATCGTATTAGCTGATGAAATTAATCGTACATCACCAAAAACACAGTCAGCTTTACTTGAGGGAATGGAAGAAGCGTCTGTTACAATCGACGGTAATACGTTGAAAATTGCGCAACCATTCTTTGTAATGGCAACGCAAAATCCGATTGAATATGAAGGAACATATCCTTTACCAGAAGCGCAACTGGATCGATTTTTATTGAAAATTAGAATGGGGTACCCCGCAAAAGAACAGGAAGTAGAGATACTACGTCGTGCGGAAAATGGTGCACCTATTGAAAAGATACAAGCGGTATTATCGGTAGCGCAATTAATCGAGTTACAAGAACTTGTGTTAGGTGTATATGTTGAGGATTCCGTTAAAAAATATATGGTGGAGCTTGCTTCACAAACAAGACAGGATAGCTATGTCTACTTAGGTGTTAGTCCGCGTGCGTCTATCGCGTTAATGAAGGCCTCGCAGGCTTATGCATTTATAAAAGGGCGTAGTTACGTGACACCAGACGATGTGCAATATTTAGCGCCATTTGTCTTTAGTCATCGCTTGATGCTAAAGCCAGATGCGCGTTATGACGGTGTAACAGCAGCGGAGATTATTGAACGTATTATTGCTAAAGTACCTGTACCAACAAAAAGGTTTGCGGAACAATGATGAAATGGCGAGCCCTTTATGAAAAGAGTAAGCACTTTCTATTAGTGAGCTTGCTCATGATTATTACGTTCTGCTTTGCTATGTTCCAAGGTAGCTTTGTGAGTTGGTTTGTATTTTTTACAGTGAGTCCTTTTTTATTGTATTCATTTATTTTCTTGCTAGTGAAAGAAGACGTTTATCGTGTAGAACGAAAAATTGAACCTTCTCGAGTGGAAAGTGGGCAATCGGCAAAAGTAACAGTAAGTGTAGAACGAAAAACGTATTTTCCATTTGTCTATATGATGGTAGAAGAGCTAGTTAGTAATGAGGAACTTGTCAAATCAAAGGTACAAGGTACGAGTGCACTCAAATTAGTCGGATTTAAGAAAAAATTCGAATGGAGCTATACACTAGAAAATTTACCCCGCGGGGAACATCGATTTTTAGGGGTAGAGATTGTCTTTTGTGATTTTTTTGGTTGGGCTCAAAAGCGTATTTTAGTAGAAAAAGAGCAAATGATTCTAGTTTATCCACGTGTTAAAGAAATAAAATATGTCGCTTTACAAACAAAATTTGATATTGGGACTATGATGTCGCCGTATTCAGTCGTTAAGGATACTTCGATGGCGGTAGGATTACGGGAGTATGTACCTGGTGATCGTTTTTCATGGATTCATTGGAAATCATTTGCGAAAACACAAACACTACAATCGAAGGAGTTTGAAGACCGTCAATCGCAAGAGGTATTGTTGATGTTAAATGCGGATGCTTCGCCGCTGTTCGAAGAGAAAATTGAACTTGTGGCTTCGATGGTACAAACGATTGTGCGCGGTCGAGGTGATATATCCTTCGTCTCTACTGGTGATAAAACGAAAGTGTTTCCATTGATTCAAAGTGAAAAGCAACTTGATCAGGTAATGCATCATTTAGCAGCGGTAAAGCCGCTTGAAAATGCGACTGTCAATCTGCGTGGTCAACAAAGTTTTAAGCATATTGCGACGCTATTATATGTAACGAGCGATATTTCAGAAGAGTTGTTACATACCCTTGCGAATGTAGTGAAAAGTTGTATTTGCTTTGTTGTGACTGAGCAACCACCCATTTTGTTGGAGGCTGCGCAACGTCATAAGCAAATTCAAATTGTGCATGTAAAGCCCAATGATTATTATCATTTATTCACGGAGGTGATGAAGCCGTGAAAAAGTCATTTAAGGATTTTATTGAATTAACAATTGCGTATATTATTATTTTCTTTATTTTAAGAGAGTGGCTTGTGCCGGTGATGGAACTCACAAATACCGGTTTGCTGCATTTGTTTTTGGTGTTTATCGGTTTATCATTAGCGCTTAGTCTGTTTGAAGTGCACCCGCTTTTATCTGGTATTGTAAAGTTGGGCTATATCGCATGGTTTGTAGTGTTCGCATATAGTGGCAATTCTGTTTTCTCACAAGAGACAATACCGTTTCTATTTGGTGAATTGAAGTGGAATATAACAGCGATATTTTCGGGGGATTTTGGGGGAGTATCGAATACGTTTAGAACAGTATTGTTTTTAGCACTTATTTGGATGCTTGTGTATTTAATTCATCATTGGATTACTGTACGTATGAATATTTTCTATTTCTTTGCCCTGACAGTATTTTTCATCGCAACACTTGATACTTTTAGTGAGTATGATGGCTCAGCTGCCATTGTGAAAGTAGTTGTACTAGGATTAGTGATGACGGGTGTGCTTTTCGTCAAACGACTTTTGATGAAGAGTGATGCATCGCATAATTTACTTGCCAACTGGCAAATGCTTGTGCCAATGGTAGTGATGGTCGTAATGGTGAGTATCGTTGCGCTGTTTTTACCGAAAATAGGACCGACCTGGGCTGATCCGGTACCGTTTATTAAAAGTGTGACTGGTCAAGGAGAGTCTGGGGAAGGTAAGAAAACAGTTGGTTATGGTGAAGACGATAGTCAGTTAGGTGGGCCATTTAATGGTGACGATACACTTGTTTTTACGGCTTCCTCTCGCGATCGTCACTACTGGCGAATAGAAACGAAGGATTTTTATACTTCGAAGGGTTGGATTCAATATAATGTTCAAGTGAGTAGCGTGGATAGTTATTTTGATAATGAATTTATCCAAACGACGTTACAGGTGGGTCAGCCTGAAAATGAAAGCCAAATTGACATGAACATAGCGATACCAATGCCGTTTTTAATCCAAACTTATGGTATGAAATCTGTCGAATCGAATGAAGAGACAATGTATGTTAAGTCTAATCAAACTGAAAAAATATTGACAAAGCAGCCTACGGGAGAAGATAAAGCGCTAAAAAATTATACTTTAACGTACAGCGAACCAGAATATAGCATGCAACAACTACGCATGTCAGATCCGTCTATGCTGGAAACACTAAATTCTTCTTATAATCGTTTTTTACAATTGCCAAGCTCATTGCCACAAAGAGTTCAAGATCTAGCAATAGAGTTAACTGAAGGTAAAGAAACAGTCTATGAAAAAATCAAAGCGATTGAAAGTTATTTTTCAAGAAGTGGCTTTGCCTATGATAAAAAAGCAGCCACAATTCCAGGAGAGGGACAAGACTTTGTGGATCAGTTTTTATTTGATACCAAAATAGGTTATTGTGATCACTTCTCTACGTCAATGATTGTTATGTTACGGTCAATTGGGATTCCTGCTCGCTGGGTAAAGGGATTTGCACCTGGGAATGCGGGGTCGCAATCTGATGGTATAAGTGAATATCGAGTGACAAATGACAATGCTCATTCTTGGGTGGAGGCTTATGTGCCAGGTACAGGCTGGATCGAGTTCGAACCGACAATTGGTTTTTCTGGTACGGCAAATATTGATTATGATTTAGAAATAGATACTAATTCTTTAGAAGAGCCAGAGCAACCAGCGGAACAACCGAAGCCACAAAAGGAAAGTTCGGAAGCGAAAAAAGATACATCGGGGTCAGTGTTTAACATTAAGGCAATTACGACTTGGCTGAAAGGGCACACGTATGTATGGGTTGCGTTTATTTTGTTAGTAGTAATTGCACTCATCACATTATTTGTTCAGCGTAAAACATGGATACCGAAAATGCACGTTCGTTCGTATCGTAAAAAGGAAGCGGACTGGTCAACATTTGATTCATCTTACCATGTATTAACGAAGCAGCTTTCTCGTATTGGTCTGCGTCGAAGAGATGGTGAAACTTTACGGGCGTTTGCAGAAAGAGTAGATGCAGCCTTAGAGACCGAGGAAATGAAGAAGTTAACGTCAGTTTATGAACAACATATTTATAGTAATCAACCACAAGATATTGATTTTGTTGAGCTAAAAGAAAGTTGGGAATATTTAATCAATCGTACAATCGGTTGATTTTAGTAGACACAAAGAGTAAAATTAAAAAAATTAAACATTAATAAGATTGCTTTCATATAAGTTCGGAAATAAGGTTCGAATGTTTCTACGAGGCCACCTCAAAAGGCCTCTCTATGAAGGTGAATGTTTTTGCGGTAAGTGAAAAGTTATTTGTGAATCACTTTACTACGCATTCGCCTTTATGAATCTAGAACTTATGAACGCGTAGGGAGTTTTTACTTTCTTACGCGTTTTTCTGTGAAACTTAAATGTAGAGCGAACTTTATAAATAGTAGAAGAGGTGGAAATTTTGTCAGCTAGCCCTTTATTAAAAGAGCAAGAAAAAATCGTTGTTCTAGACTTCGGTAGCCAATTTAACCAATTAATTACGCGTCGTATCCGTGAGTTTGGTGTTTTCAGTGAATTACACCCACACACAATTACAGCGGAAGAAATTAAAGACATGAACGCAGCGGGTATCATTTTCTCAGGTGGTCCAAACTCAGTTTATGACGAAAAAGCATTCACTGTAGACCCAGCTATTTTTGAATTAGGTTTACCGATCTTAGGTATTTGCTATGGTATGCAATTAATGGCGCATACACAAGGTGGTAAAGTTGAAGGCGCTGAAACACGCGAATATGGTAAAGCAGAAATTAAAGTTACAGCTGCTAACAAATTATTCGGTGATTTACCAACTGAACAAATTGTGTGGATGAGTCATGGTGACCATGTAACTGAAGTGCCTGCAGGCTTTGAAGTGATCGCAACAAGTGCTTCTTGTCCAATCGCTGCAATGGCGAATGTTGAACGTAAATTATATGCAGTTCAATTCCACCCAGAAGTACGTCACTCTGTATACGGAAATGACTTACTTCGTCAATTCGTTTTCGATGTTTGTGAAGCTAAAGGCGACTGGTCTATGGCGAACTTTATCGAGATTGAAATCGCTAAAATTCGTGAAACAGTTGGCGACAAAAAAGTTTTATGTGCCCTTTCAGGTGGCGTAGACTCTTCAGTTGTTGCAGTACTGATTCACAAAGCAATCGGTGACCAACTGACTTGTATGTTCGTAGACCACAACTTAAACCGTAAAGGTGAAGTTGAACAAGTTATGAAAACATTCACTGAAGATTTTGATATGAATCTTATTAAAATCGATGCACGTGAGCGCTTCATGGCGAAACTTGCTGGCGTTTCTGATCCAGAGAAAAAACGTAAAATTATCGGTAACGAATTCATTTACGTATTTGATGAAGAAGCTTCTAAATTACAAGGTATGGACTTCTTAGCACAAGGTACGCTATACACAGACATCATCGAATCTGGTACAGCAACTGCACAAACAATTAAATCTCACCATAACGTTGGTGGTCTTCCAGAAGATATGCAATTCAAATTAATCGAACCACTTAAAACGTTATTCAAAGATGAAGTGCGTGCACTTGGTTTAGAACTTGGTCTTGATGAAAAAATCGTTTGGCGTCAACCATTCCCAGGTCCTGGTCTAGGTATTCGTGTACTTGGTGAAGTAACGGAAGAAAAACTTGAAATCGTTCGTGAGGCTGATTTCATCCTACGTGAAGAAATCTCAAAAGCCGGCCTTGATCGCGATATCTGGCAATACTTCACGGTGCTACCTGACATTCGTTCAGTTGGTGTAATGGGTGATGCACGTACGTATGACTATGCAATCGGTATCCGTGCGGTAACGTCAATCGACGGTATGACTTCTGACTGGGCACGTATCCCTTGGGATGTATTAGAGAAAATCTCTGTACGCCTAGTAAACGAAGTAAAACACGTTAACCGCGTACTGTATGATATTACATCTAAGCCACCAGCAACGATTGAGTGGGAATAGGACTGTTCAGCAATATAAACTAAATAGGTTATAAACGCAGTCATATCAATGATTAACGTACAACTATTTATTTTTCAAAAATTAAACTCTCTTTTAGTTATTTATAACAAATAACTAAAAGAGGTTTTTTGTTTTAGTTAAAATTAGCGACTTGATTGATGACTTTAAAATGAATCAGCAAATTTAAGATCGTAAAGATAAGTATAATGAATACCATTTGGCTATGAATTATTTTACTAAGTTTTTACTGATATATACAAGGTTAAGCGGTACACTAATAAAGTAAAAAGGTTTACTTCAGTAAAATAAGGTATATTATATTTGTTGAATAGATTCTCTTTAAGACAAGAAAAGTAGGTGAACCATGTGGGGAAATATCAATTGGATACCAAAGGTAAGGTAGCTGTGACAAAGTATCATGAAAAACACAAGCCTGCCAAATTTGATAAAAAGCAGCAACTTGAAAAAATACGTGCGGAGTATTTGAAAAAGAAGCAAGAACAAACAGATAAATAGTATGAATGAAAACATAGGAAGACTAAAATCTCCCTATGTTTTTCTTATTCGAAGTTCTTTTTTTCAATTGATGATAGAGATTATTATTCTCCTAAATTTCAGATTCGGTGACAAAAAACTCATCATCAGATATCCATTCCTCCCTTTTATTAGCGTTTTTTAACCAAATAAAAGTGAGTTTTTTTTCCTGGAATTATTGAGATGGTTGATGATTTTAAATTGAATCAAGAGATTTGGGCTCATAAATCGAAGTATATTGAAATTTGTATGTATTGTTTGAAACGCTGTAAGGAATATATGATTCATTCATTTGGCAATGAAGAAGTAGAAGAAGTGACATGAGCATTATTTATGTGGTCTTGTTTTATTTTTGTGAGACTATAAGTGAAAAGATAATTATCCTCACGTTTTATTCGTTAGGTATATACCTTTCTTAGGCTTTGTAAAAGTGAAAATTTCAGGTGATAAATGGGGTGGGGATTTTTAACCTCGAAAACCTGATAGATAGAAGATTTTTGAGTTTTTTAGTTTGTATCTTTATTAAAGATTAGCCTGTTTATTTGGTTATTGTTGACAAATTTATTGTGAGGTGATATCCTCCATACATACCATTGGTATGTATGGAGGCGGAAAGCATGGCTCGAAATAAACATCCTGAAAAAACAGTTGAACAAATTCTTAGTATTTCATATCGCCTATTTTTAAAAAAGGGATATGAACAAACTACAATTCAAGACATTATTAATGAACTGGGAATGAGCAAGGGGGCAATTTATCATCATTTTAAATCTAAAGAAGAAATTCTAGAGGCAATTGGTGATAAGAAATTTGAAGATAGAAACATATTCAGTAAGATTAAGGAGGAGAAGAATTTAAATGGTTTACAAAAATTAAAAAAGATCTTTTGTAACGAGTTGGAGAATTTCGAAAAGCAACAATTTGACAAAGTAGCAAGCCCTTTATTGGATAATCCTAAATTCGTTAGTATGATTTTGAATGGTACTATGAAACGAGGAGTACCATTATTTCAAGAACTAATTGAAGAAGGGAAAAATGATGGTTCAATTCATGTAGAGGATAGCAGAAGTGCCAGTGAAGTCATATTATTATTAATCAATGTTTGGGTCAATCCAATGATAAGTGAGCACAGTGAGGATGATTTAAAACGAAAAATTTTATATTTTAAACATCTTACTGATCAACTTGGTGTACCATTTATCGATGAAGAAGTATTAGCTATTTTACATCGTTATTTAAATAACGTATCCAAATAATAAGCTGCCTTTGTATAGGTGGTTTTCTATTACCTATTAACATACCGCTAGTCGGTTTGTTGAGTTACCTTTAAAAAAGAATGGGGGAAATTTATATGAAGCAGAGTGAACTCTTTAAAAAAGATTTTACTTTATTAATTATTGGGCAGATTATATCTTTGTTTGGAAATTCAATTTTGCGTTTTTCATTATCGCTGTATGTGTTGGACGTAACAGGGTCAGCTACTGCTTTTGGAAGTGTTTTAGCTGTCTCAATGGTTCCGACAATTTTGTTATCCCCTATTGGTGGTGTATTAGCAGATCGTGTGAATCGAAGAAATATCATGGTTTGTTTAGACGTTATAACTTCATTAGTGTGTATCTTGTTTGTCACACAAATGGGGAGTGACCATATTATTTTGTTAGTAGCGAGCATGATGATTATTCTTTCTATTATTCAATCAATGTATCAACCCGCTGTACAATCGAGTGTTCCTATAATGATAGATAGCAATCATTTGTTACAAGCAAATGGAGTTGTAATGCAAGTGAACGCTTTAGCAAACTTTTTAGGACCTATTTTAGGTGGCATGCTGTATGGTTTTTTTGACTTAAAAGTGATTGTTATAGTTAGTGCAGTTTCGTTTGGTATGTCTGCAGTATTAGAAGCGTTTATTCATATTCCTTTTGCGAAGCAAGCATCAAATGGGAAGATATTTGATACAGTTGTTACCGATTTAAAGCAAGCACTTCAATTTATTAGAAAGGATAATCCGATTGTATTTAAAATTTTATTAGTGGTTGGTGGAATAAATCTGTTTTTCTCATCAATGATCATGATTGGTTTACCTTATATTATAAAAGTACAACTTGGCTTGAGTTCTCAACTGTATGGTATTGCAGAAAGCTTCCTAGCAATCGGGTCCATTGCAGCGGGGCTTTTAATTGGCTGGGCATCAAAAAAATATACTATTTATAACGCTTATCTATTTATTTTGTTAGGTGGAATTGTTCTATTACCAATAGCTATTGTATCAGGTCTAAACGTACATCCAATGTTTGCTTACGTTGTGATTTGTATGAGTGCTTTTTTATGCTTAGCTTCTGTGGGGATTTTTTCGATTTTTGCGCAAACATTTATTCAAAGTGAAACACCAAATGAAATGCTTGGAAAAATAAGTGCTATTATAGGGACAATTGTGATGTGTTCTTATCCAATTGGGCAGTCTGTGTATGGTATTCTGTTTGATCGTTTTTCAAATCAGATTTATATCATTGTCTTATTTGCAATTATTGTGGAATTATTTTTAGGTCTTCTTACAAAACAGTACCTTTCTAAACTGAAGACGAAGCAGTTACGTGTAGTGAATGAATAATAAAATAGCAAAGTAGTGCACTTGGTTTGATATTACTCCAAAGCCATCTCCTAATATATGAGTGGGAATAGAATGAAATATGTAAAGTACAAACTCTTGTAAATTAAGGGGTTGTGCTTTTTATATCACCTGTAACAATTGAGTAAGGGAATCGATAATTATAACATTTATAGTTTAGTTACTTCCGTAAAAAATGACGAAATGACAGTAAGAGATGTGGGGCAAATCACGAACTATTTGATTTGGTTAAGAATAGGGTGTCCTACCGTTGAGAATAAAAAAAGTATAGTGTTACGCTAAGTATCTAAACCTTAATAACAGAGTATATTTAGTTGAATTTGTAAAAAAAGTGAACAATCTATTCGGAATTTAAACGAACCTTCGTGTTATTATTTTCTTTAATGTTCGGAAATAGGGTTGAAATCTAAAAACTGAAATGTTATATTACTCTTGTAAATTAAATAAGTCGTCGTATAATGTCGGGGATAAGGCCCGTAAGTTTCTACCAAGTTACCGTAAATAACTTGACTACGATTTAGTATTATACAAATGTATTTATACTAAAATACTTCACACTCTGGAAGTGTTGAAGTATATCGTAGACATGCGACTAGTAGTCAGCGTGTCTTTTTTTGTATTCGATGTTGCGGACGACAACACGGAGGATTTATAAATGAAAAAGTATTTCATGTTCGAGGAGCTTGGTACGAATTATCGTCGCGAAATAATCGGTGGTATTACAACGTTCTTAGCAATGGCTTATATATTAGCAGTTAACCCGGGAATTCTTGAAGCTGCCGGGATGGATAAAGGAGCTGTTTTCGTAGCAACAGCGTTAGCTGCAGCGGTGGGTTCGCTAATTATGGGTATTTTCGCTAAATTCCCGATTGCATTGGCACCGGGTATGGGTCTGAATGCCTTCTTCGCCTTTACGGTAGTAGGTGCGTATGGTATCCCTTGGGAAACAGCTTTAACTGGTGTATTATTTTCAGGGCTTATTTTTATCGTCCTTTCGTTGACAGGGATTCGTGAAACAGTTATTAATGCTATTCCAGCGCAACTTAAATATGCAGTATCAGCTGGTATCGGTTTATTCATTACTTTTGTTGGTTTGCAAAATGCGGGAATTGTCGTTAATGACGATGCAACGCTTGTAGCACTAGGTAGTTTTACTGGTGGAACGTTATTGGCTGTATTTGGTATTTTCATAACTGTTATCTTATTACTAAAATTCCGTAGTATTGGTATTTTCGTAGGTATGGTTATTACAGCAATTGTTGGTATGATTTTCGGTGTTATTGCACCACCAACAGCAATTGTCTCAGCAATTCCAAGTGTAGAAAGTACGTTTGGTGTTGCGCTTGAGCCAATTAGGAATGATTTCAGTTCATTAATTAATGTTAAATTCCTAGTAGTTGTTTTAACTTTCTTATTCGTAGATTTCTTTGATACAGCGGGTACATTAATGGCTGTTGCAACACAAGCTGGTTTAGTAAAGGATGACAAATTACCACGTGCTAGCCGTGCACTTATGGCTGATGCATTAGCAACAACAATCGGTTCTTTATTCGGGACGTCAACTACTACAGCATATGTAGAATCAACTTCGGGTGTAGCAGCAGGTGCGCGTTCTGGTTTCTCAGCAGTTGTAACGGCAATATTATTCCTAATAGCTTTATTCTTCTCGCCGTTACTTGCGGTAGTTACTCCTGCGGTAACAGCTCCGGCACTTGTTATTGTAGGTGTTCTAATGGTTTCATCACTTCGTTTAATCGAATGGGATAAATTTGAGATCGCAGTACCAGCTTTCTTTACAGTTTTGATGATGCCTCTTGGCTATTCAATCGCAACTGGTATCGCAATTGGTTTTGTATTCTACCCAATAACAATGTTATTAGCGGGACGTAAAAAAGAAATTCACCCAATGATGTACGGTTTATTCTTCGTATTCCTAGCATACTTTATTTGGGTTCGATAGTTTGAAACTTAAATCTCTACTCGATTTCAAATCGTGTAGGGATTTTTCTTTTTGCTATTATATAGAAGGAACTCTTTTTGTTATTTACTGAATAATTTTACTTCAATAAAACTATTGCAAAGAGATAATGCAGATGATATATTTAATCACGTTGTTACGATAACAAGCGAACAACAAAACGAAATAAAACAAAGAGTTGACAACAAGTTAACGACATGTTAAAGTATAAAAAGTTACTTAAACAAGTAACGAACATGAACCTTGAAAACTGAACAAGCAAAACGTAATCAATAACGTTTTTAGTAGTTAACAACTATGTTAGCGAACGAAACACAAGTAATAAATAGATATCAACTTTTAGTTGATACGCTAGCAAAGCTAATGAGCTTTCAAACTACTTTTATGGAGAGTTTGATCCTGGCTCAGGAC
>NZ_JBIWCX010000018.1:0-81064 GCF_044761695.1 Lysinibacillus sp. NPDC097287 | reverse complement strand
CACTACCGGATGCTGTCGCAAAACGCATCGAAGGATTTTTAGCAAAGGAGGCCCAATTCAATGGTTAATACTGCAAAAAAAATTCTCGAAATCAAAAACTTAAAACAACATTTTGGTTCTTCTAACAACCCAATCAAAGCTGTTGACGGCATTAGTTTTGACGTTTATGAAGGCGAAACACTGGGGCTTGTAGGTGAATCTGGTTGTGGTAAATCGACGACTGGTCGCTCTATCATCCGTCTGTACGATATAACTGGTGGCGAGATCATTTTCGATGGTGAGAGTATTCACGACAAAAAATCCAAGCATGATTTGAAAAAGTTTAATCGCCAAATGCAAATGATTTTCCAAGATCCTTACGCTTCATTAAACCCTCGTATGACGGCAGGTGAAATTATTGCTGAAGGCTTTCAAATTCACGGGCTATACAAGGACAAAAAAGAGCGTCGAGAAAAAGTAAACCAATTACTTGAAGCAGTAGGTTTAAATAAGGAACACGCAAACCGTTATGCTCATGAATTCTCTGGTGGCCAACGCCAACGCATCGGTATTGCGCGTGCACTGAGCTTAGACCCTAAGTTCATCATTGCAGACGAGCCTATTTCAGCGCTAGATGTATCGATACAAGCTCAGGTTGTTAACCTTTTAAAACAATTGCAAAAAGAACGCGGTCTAACATATCTTTTCATCGCCCATGACTTGTCCATGGTAAAATATATTAGTGATCGAATCGCTGTTATGTACCGTGGTAAAATAATGGAAATCGGGAAAGCAGATGATATATACAATCATCCTGTTCACCCTTATACAAAATCTTTATTATCAGCAATTCCGCTTCCAGATCCTATGTCTGAAAAGCGTCGTCAACGTATTCCTTACACACACACAGAAGTTGATGATAGCGCAACGTATCATGAAGTTGGAGACCAACATTATGTGTACGGTACAACTGACTTAGTAAAAACTTGGCTTTCAAAATAATAAACTTCTCCCCCTCCTGAATCTCTTTAGGAGGGGTTTTTACTCTTGATGTCCTAAGTTACGTCATTTTTCAAATTTTGTTTATTGGAAAGGTACATTATTGGTCAACTCGATATCTTGTAGTTCGGTACCGTTTTGGTAGTCAACGTTGTAGTTTTTCACACGTTTATTTACGGGGATAATTTCAGTGCGGAAATACATTGGAATGATGATTGCTTGCTCATCCATATAATCTTGCCATATACGAAATGCTTTCGAACGATAATCAGCCACCATGGACTTTTCAGAGTCGATATCTTCTAGTATTTTTGTTAAGTCTTCAGATACGAATCGGCTGAAGTTAAAAGCTGCTTCCTTTGCATATAGCCCTGATGGAGACGGATTTGTCCCTGTCCCCCATGCAGCCATAAACATATCAATTTCAGGATCATCCGATTGTACTTTCTGATAAAAATTATTAAATTCTATTAAACGTCCAGTCGTTAATTCCACATTTAAACCGATATCTGCCCAGTTTTGACGATAATACGCGACAATGACCTCATCTACATCTGAGCCAGCCATCGCAGCTAATTGAATGACCAACTTTTCACCCTTTTGATTTTCACGATACCCGTCACCATCGATATCGATGAAGCCTGCCTCATCTAATAGCACTTGTGCTTTTTTAGCATCATAAGTATAGCCTTTTAATGAGGCATCATAGAATGAGAACACTGGTGGGATTAACGAATTCGCTCGTTTATGCAGACCTTGATAGATTACTTCCGTTACTGTTTCAATATCCATGCCATAAGCAATTGCTTGAAGTAATTTTGGCTCGTTCATTTTTGATGATGAATCATACACATTAATTTTTTTTGATGTATCAAATGTTCCTAATTTAAAGCCAAGATATGAATAAGCCATTTCAGGACGACCTAAAATAGCTACATTCGAAAGGTTTTTCACACTATCAAATTGGTTCGTTGGAAAAGGGGTGGCGATGTCGTATTTCCCTGCTTTTAGTGCTTCACTAACTGAAGTTGAAGGTACTGCTTGTACAACCACTTTTTCTAATTTAGGCTTGCCTTTGTAATAGTTTTCATTTGCTACAAATTGAACTGACTCACCATTAATAACTTTGTCGAACTTGAATGCACCAAGTGTTACCGGATTTTTACGTACTGCCTCAGATGAAAGTAAATCTTTCACTGCTATAGACTGTAACTGGTGTTTAGGTGCCGCATATCCCCACAATCCATCCCCGATGGAATAAATCGCTGGCGTTATTTTTTTAAAAGTAATATCTATCGTCTGATCATTGATTTTTTTGATACCTGAGATTGTTTTTGCTTTCCCCTCGTGATACTCCGTCATCCCCACGATATTTTGAGAACTTCCATCATAACGAATGCCTGTATAATCTGGATGACCAATAATTTCATAGGAATATATTAAATCATCCACTGTTAATGGCAGTCCATCTGACCACTTAACACCTTTTCGAATGGTAACAGTCGCTTTATTTTGTTCTGGATGAACATCTAACTTTGCAATGCCCGTATCTTTTACTAAAAAATCACCGTCTATCTCAAACAGAGAGTTTGATGCATAACCAAAGATTTCAGCATCAAATGCATCTTCATATAATTCCGCTAAAAAAATCCCTTGGAACGGGGAATCTGTGACAAGCGCTACTTTTAATGTACCACCTGAAATTACCTCACCCTCATTCGTTACAGAAAGCGGTAAAGAGTGGATGTCCATTGTTGAAGTTTCTTTCTCTCGTCCATAACAAGCAGATAATATTAAAAGAGCTAAAGAAAAAAGTAATAACAAGAATAAGCTTTTTCCTCTCATTACAATCCCCCCTTAACCGAATCTTTGTTTGACGTCAGCTGAACGACGTAGTGCCTGACCAATATAGTTGATGCCAAGCATGAGCACTAAAATTAGTAGAGATGCTGGCAACCAGACCCAATATTTATCTGCTAATACTTGAGGGTTAGTGGCATAGCTGACTAAGGTTCCTAAGCTTGGTGTTGACGGAGGTAAGCCGAATCCTAAAAAAGATAACCCTGTTTCAATCCCGACATTTCCAGCGAAACTTAGCGTTAACTCTACGATTAAGATGGAACTTAAGTTCGGGAGAATTTCTTTAAACATAATCGAAACATCACTTGTCCCCATTGTTTTTGACGCACTTACATAATCACGACGTCCTTCTGACAGTACTTTACTTCGTACTAACCGCGCTGTCCCTATCCAAAGAAATAAACTCATGATTACGATCAATTCCCACACTCCGTATTTTGGAATGATGGAAACAAAGACGATAATAATCATTAAAGTTGGCAGAGTCATAAAAAAGTCTATCGTTCGCATCAAAAGATTATCGATATAGCCACCGTAATAGCCCATGATTACACCCAATATAATGCCGACAACACCTGTAATAACGGTGATCACCATTGCTATTACAATAGAATTACGTGAACCAATGATTAACTGCCCTAATATGTCACGCCCTGCTTGGTCAGCACCGAGTATAAAGCCATTTACCCCAGGTTCTGTATATCGTTCGTGTAAATTTATGGTCATCACTTTTTCTTGATCAATGAAAAAGGCTGCAATAATAATACCGACAATCAATAATGATATAGTGATGAGTGAAAAAAAAGCGACTTTATCCTTTTTAAACTCTCGCAATACGACCTGCAAACCACTTGGCGGAGAGCTTTCAAATTTTTCGATTGTTTGTTGTTCCATTTGAATTCGACTCTCCTTTATGGATTTACTCTATACGAATCCTTGGGTCCACAATACTCATAATAATATCCGAGAATAGACTCCCTACTAATGTTAAAAAGCCATAAAGTAATACGAGTGCAGTAATCACACTATAATCACGACTCATTATTGAATTAACAAATAATTGCCCCATACCTGGGTAGCCAAAAATTGTTTCAATGAAAATTGAGCCTCCTAGTAAACCTGTGATCGTGAAACCTAAAAAAGCTGCGATAGGTAGTAAGGAGTTTCGGAATATATGACGAGAATACACTTTGTTCATCGGAATGCCTTTACTTCTCGCTGTTTTGACATAGTCTTGCGTCTTCGCATCTATTATTTCTGTACGTAAATATTGGACAATCCCTGTTATACCTAAACTTGCATACGTCATGGCCGGTAACAATAAATGATGAAATTTATCCCAGTAATAAGCAACGGTTCCTGTTTCTAATCCAATATCAACGGTCCCACTTGTCGGAAACCATTGTAAACGATAGCCAAAAATATATAAGAAGATAAGCGCCAAAACAAATGTAGGTATCGCATAACTGATAAAACTATAGAGCACGATGGATTTATCTAAAAGCGTGTCTTGATAACGCCCTGCTAATACGCCAAGAGGTATGGCTAGCAAGTACACCAAAATTACACTTAATAAGGATAACCAAAATGTATTCAATCCCCGCTCACCGATTAATGTAGAAACCGCAATTTTATATGTGTAGCTTTGACCAAAATCACCTTGAAGTGCATTTGTGATCCAGTTAAAATACTGCACATACCACGGATCATAAAAACCTGCTTGAATCCGTAATTCTTCAATACGTGCAGGATCTGTTTCAGGTGTAATGAGCCCTGTAAAAGGATCTCCGGGCATGTTTTTTGCCATAATAAAAATTAATAGGCTTAATATAAATAACTGCGGAATCATGATGATCATACGTCGAATAATCGTTTTCCACATGTTATACCCCCTCCTCATGCATGGCGACCATATGTGTCTTGGATATAGGTACTAATGGATATACTTTACCTTGATCATCGAAGTATTTATGTTGCTCTCTCTGATACATTGTCTCAATATGTTGACGTTCTCGCTTACGCTTTTGACGTGTTTCTGGTTCAATATTTGGAATGGCTGACAATAGGCGATTTGTGTATATATGCTGTGGCTCATCATAAATGTCTTCACGTGTCCCACTCTCTACAAAACGCCCCTTATACATAATGGAAATATGCTCACACATATGTTTCACCACACCTAAGTCATGGGAGATAAATAAATAGCTCAGGCCATATTCATCTTGAATATCCTTCATAAAATTTAATACTTGTGCTTGCACCGAGATATCTAAAGCAGATACAGGTTCATCTGCAATAATGAGCTTTGGATAACAAGCTACAGCTCGAGCGATCCCAAGGCGTTGCTTCTGTCCTCCTGAAAACTCATGTGGATATTTTAACAGTACATCTTCTGACATCCCTACAATGGCGAGTAATTCCTTTATACGTTTTCGCTCCTCTTGCGCACTACATTTCATAAAATTACGAATCGGCTCTGCTAAAATATCAATTACACGTTTTCTCGGATTCATGCTCGAATGTGAATCTTGAAAAATCATTTGGACATCACGGTTATAGGCAGATGTCCGTTTTCGACGTTGGTTCGTTACATCTTCGCCTTCATAAATAATTTGACCGGATGTTACTTTTTCTAAACCAATAATTGCTTTCCCAGTCGTTGATTTTCCTGAACCTGATTCTCCCACTAGTCCATACGTTTTTCCTTTTTCAAATTCCATGGAGACACCGTCTACTGCATATGTGTTATCGACAACGGCATTTAAAAACCCGCCACGGATTGGATAATGCACACATAACTCATCTATTTTCATAAAACTCATACAAATGCACTTCCTTCATCCTCGAAGTAAAAGTGTTGCCAACAAGTACATCTGACAAAGTGTCCTGGTGTTACCTCGTAAAGCTCCGGTTGTTCTTCATGTGCTGATGCATCAATCCATGGAATTCGAGTGGAAAAGCGACAACCTTCACGTGGTAATTTTGTTAAAGAGGGCACCATCCCCTGAATAATTTTTAGTTTATTGCCATGACTATGTGTTTGTGGGATAGAGTTTAACAGGGATCTTGTATAGGGATGTTTTGCATTTTTAAATAGCTCTTGTACACTTGCAATTTCAACGACCTGACCAGCATACATTACCGCTACTCGATCTGCTATCTCTGCGACAACGCCTAAATCATGTGTGATTAAAATAATGCCTGCTTCCGTTTCATCCTGTAAGGTTTTTAATAAATCTAATATTTGTGCCTGAATCGTTACATCGAGTGCTGTTGTTGGTTCATCTGCAATAAGGATGGCAGGTTTACAGGCAAGTGCAATGGCAATCATGACACGCTGTCTCATACCACCTGATAATTGGTGAGGAAATTGCCTTACAACACGCGTTACATCCGATATTCCAACTTGTTCTAGCAATTCTAAAACTCGTGCATTTTGTTGTTGCTTCGTTAGTTTTGCATGGAAGCGGATACCCTCCGCAATTTGCTCACCTATACGCATCAGTGGATTAAGTGCGGATAACGGATCTTGAAAAATAAATCCAATATCCTTTCCTCTTAAGAGATTGAATTGCTCATCAGTGAGATTGGTTAAGTTACTATTTTTGTAAAGAATTTCTCCTGTTATTTTTGTATGCAATGGGTTATGTAAACCAACAATTGCGGTAGCTAAAGTACTTTTCCCGCAACCCGATTCTCCAACAATCGCTAAAATCTCATTTTTTTTGAGGGTAAGTGAAACATTATCTACAGCAGCATGATACATATCTTTAATTCGAAAGCTCGTGTTCAAATTATTGATCTTTAATAACACATGATCTGTAGCCAAAAGCATCTCACCTCTCCCATAGTATTTTTCATGAAATTGTAGAATCATTTACAGTGTTACTATTTAATTTTTTCCTAAATATAATTAATTATGCATTTCAAAAAATTACCTATTCATAAAGACTAACATACTTAATATTTAAGGTCTGGCATAAGAGAAAACACTTCCACGTGCATGTGATATCCCTACGCCTTGGTTGAGCGTCTTCCTTCCCTACCTGAGCGTATCTATGCTCTAGCTGAGCGTTTCGATCCCTTGCCCGAGCGTATCTATGCTCTAGCTGAGCGTTTCGATCCCTTACCTGAGCGTATCTATGCCCTAGCTGAGCGTTTCGATCCCTTGCCCGAGCGTATCTATGCTCTAGCTGAGCGTTTCGACCCTACTCGAGCGTATCTATGCTCTAGCTGAGCGAATAAGTAAGCGGCAATTAAATTGGAAGAGTATCTATACATTTAGAGTAATTACAAAAAAACGCATCAAAAAAGCGGTATGAAAAATATCGCTATTTTTCATACCGCTTTTTATTTTTAAGATTAAAGCTCGCCTGCTTTTAATTTTGCATGCCAATCCTTCAAGAATGGAATGTCTTCTTCTTTAATGGCACCTGATTCATTAGCTGCTTCGATTAAGTAGTCGAAGTTTGTTAATGATACATACTTAATGCCAGCTTCTTCAAAGGCTTGTTCAGCACGTGGTAAGTTATAAGTGTATACACATACAACGCCTAGTACTTCACATCCAGCTGCGCGTAATGCTTCTACTGCTGTGATTGAAGAGCCGCCTGTAGACACGATATCTTCTACAACAATTACTTTTTGACCTGCTGCGTATTTACCTTCAATTTGGTTGCCACGGCCATGTTCTTTTGCTTTTGAACGTACATAAACCATTGGTAAGTCTAAAATATCACTTACCCATGCAGCGTGCGGGATACCAGCAGTTGCCGTACCTGCTACAACTTCTGTTGCTGCGAAATTTTCTTTGATAACTGATGCTAAACCGTTTGCTAATTGTTTACGAATGACAGGATCAGAGATTGTTAAACGTGTATCACAATAAATAGGTGATTTGATGCCTGATGCCCAAGTAAATAGGTCTGTTGGATTTAATTCTACTGCACCTACTTTTAACATAGCGTGTGCGATTTCGTTTTGTAATGTCATGTTTATGCCTCCCATAATTCGCTTACGATTTTATATGCTGCTACTGGATCTTGTGCTCCTGTAACAGCGCGTCCTACTACGATCAATGAAGAACCGTCACGTTTTGCACCATTTGGCGTCGCAATACGCTTTTGGTCATGTGATTCTCCACCTGCTAAACGAATTCCTGGTGTCACGCGCAAGAAATCTTCGCCACAAATTTCAGCAATTGCTTTTGCCTCATGTACCGAACAAACAACACCATTTAAACCAGCTTGTTTCGTTAAGCTTGCATAATGTAATACAGAATCTTGTAATGATAACTCAATTTTTTGTTCTGCATGCATTTGTTCTTCTGTCGTAGAAGTTAGTTGAGTTACTGCAATAAGTGCTGCACGTTCTCTGCCGGCAGGTGTTCCCGCCTCTAAGCCTTCAAGTGCCGCTTCCATCATCGGACGCCCACCTGCTGCGTGAACATTCACTAAGTCCACACCTAATTTTGCTAAGCCCTTCATCGCAGACCCGACTGTATTTGGAATATCATGCAACTTTAAATCTAGGAAAATATCATGGCCTTGTTCTTTCACTTTACGCACGATATCTGGACCTTCTTGCATGTATAACTCCATACCAATTTTCACGAAAAGCGGCTCATTAAAATGGTTTAAAAACTTGAAAACTTCCTCTTCTCCTGGAAAATCAAGTGCAAGTATTGGCTTTGTATTCATTAGCGGTGGCTCCTTCCGATGATTTCTGAAATATGTTGTACGCCTAATGCGTCTAGTTTCTCGGGTAACTCTTCAATAATATTTGGACAGACGAAATGATCGACAAAGTTGGCTGTACCAACCGCCACTGCTGATGCTCCGGCTGACATAAAGTCAATAACGTCTTGTGCTTCTGTCACACCGCCCATACCGATAATCGGAATGTCCACGGCTTTATATACTTCATAGACCATACGGATAGCCACTGGTTTTACCGCTGGACCTGATAAACCACCTGTACCATTTGCGATAACTGGTTTACCAGTACGTTCATCTAGACGCATACCGATTAATGTATTAATCATTGTAATACCGTCTGCTCCGCCTTCTTCCACTGCTTTAGCAATATCAACAATGTTCGTCACGTTAGGCGATAACTTTACATAAACAGGTACTTTAGAAACTGCCTTTACTGCAGCTACTAGTTCACGTGCAGTAGCTGGATCTGTACCAAACTGAATCCCGCCGCACTTTACATTCGGACAAGAAATATTCAGTTCTAATGCTTTGACGTTTGGTGCAGTTGAAATACGGCGTGCTACTTCAACGTAGTCCTCAGTATCTGTTCCTGCAACGTTTGCAATAATCGGTACATCATATGCTTCTAAAAACGGTAACTCCTCATTCATCACTTTTTCAAGCCCTGGGTTTTGTAAGCCGATTGCATTTAGCATGCCCGCTGCTGTTTCGGCAACACGCGGTGTCGGGTTCCCCGGACGAGTTTCTACCGTCGTTGCTTTAATCATAATCGCTCCGAGTTTTGATAGATCATAAAGCTGTGCGTATTCACGACCAAAGCCGAAGCAACCTGATGCTGGCATAATTGGATTTTTTAAATCTAAACCTGGTAACTCAATATTTAAACGACTCATAATGCCACCGTACCTTTCGGGAATACTGGACCGTCAGAACATACTTTGACGTAATCTTTTTCTACTTGCTCTGTTGTTTTACATACGCAAGCAAAGCATGCCCCTATGCCACAACCCATACGTTCCTCGAACGATAAGTAGCCTTCTTTTTCTGGATAATAGTTTTCTAATGCTTTTAACATGGGTAGTGGTCCACAAGAATAAAACACGTCGAATTCAGGTGCGCGGTCTTCTAATACATTTGTGACAAAACCTTTTGTACCTTTTGAACCGTCTACTGTGACATAGTGTGTTTCACCAAGTTTGTTGAACTCATCTTCGTAGAAGCATACGTCTTCTGTTTGGAAACCTAGTACATGGATTGTTTTCACACCGCGTGCATTTAGTTGTTTTGACAATTCATGTAGTGGTGGTACACCGATACCACCACCGACAAGTAATGCTGTTCCGCCCTCTTTCACTGCATCCACAGGGAAGCCGTTACCGATTGGGCCTAGCACATTCACTACTTGTCCTTCGCGATTTGTTGAAAGCACTTTTGTTCCACGACCTTCTGCGCGATAAATCATTGTAAATTCATTGTTGTCTTTGTCTATGTTAGCAATACTGATTGGTCGACGTAAAAGCGGCTCCAGTGAATCCGACACTTTTACATGGACAAACTGGCCAGGCGTCATGTCCTGAACCAGTTCCCCACGAAGTGTCAATTCGAAAATGTTTGTCGCGATTTGCTTTTGAGAGACGACCGTCATTTTCTCTTGACGAATCATATTAGTGTACTACCTCCGCTTTTGGCATTTGTTCTGCAGTGAATGTCATTGATTCAATGACACGAAGCATTGCTTCAGCTGTATCTAGTGAAGTTAAGCAAGGTACACCGTTTTCTACTGATTCGCGGCGGATACGGAAGCCATCACGTGCTGGTTGTTTGCCTTTCGTAAGCGTGTTAACAACAAGCTGCGCTTCACCGTTTTGAATCATATCTAGTAATGTTGTGCCTTTTGCACCGATTTTGCCAACTATATCTGTACGTACGCCAGCTTCCTCGAATACTTTTGCTGTACCTTCTGTCGCTACGATACGGTAGCCTACTGTTGAGAAGCGTTTTGCTAGTGCAATTGCTTCTTCTTTATCTTTATCAGATACCGTGAATAATACTGTACCTTCTGTGCGTACTTCCATGCCTGCTGCTACTAAACCTTTGTATAGAGCTTTCTCAAGCGTTGAATCTTTACCCATTACTTCCCCTGTGGATTTCATTTCAGGGCCTAATGTAATGTCTACGCGACGTAATTTTGCAAATGAGAATACTGGTACTTTTACGAATACACCTTTTTGCTCAGCTGCTAAGCCTGTTGGGTAGCCTTGTTCTACGATTGATGTGCCTAGAATTGCTTTTGTTGCAATGTTAGCCATCGGGATGTTTGTAATTTTACTTAAGAATGGTACTGTACGTGAAGAACGTGGGTTTACTTCGATCACGAATACTTCACCTTTTGAAATTACATACTGAATGTTCATTAGACCTACGATGCCAAGACCTTTTGCTAAGCGAGTTGTATAGTCTACTAATGTATCTTTTTGTGCTTGTGTTAATTTTTGTGGTGGGTAGACAGAAATTGAGTCACCCGAGTGAACCCCTGCGCGTTCAATATGTTCCATGATACCTGGGATTAACACGTTTTCACCGTCGCAAATTGCGTCTACTTCAATCTCATTACCCGTTAAGTAACGGTCAACAAGTACTGGATGATCTGGAGATGCTTCTACCGCATTTTCCATATAGTGTTGTAGTTCTTCTTCGTTATAAACGATTTCCATCGCACGTCCACCAAGTACGTATGAAGGACGAACAAGTACTGGGAAGCCAATTTCTTTCCCGATTACAATCGCTTCTTCAGCAGAAATAGCTGTTTTACCAAGTGGTTGTGGAATGCCGATTTCGTGTAATGCTTGCTCGAATTTATCACGGTTTTCCGCACGATCGATATCTTCTAGTGTTGTACCAAGAATTTTCACGCCGTTTGCTTCTAATTTATCAGCTAGGTTAATCGCTGTTTGACCACCGAACTGGACAACAACACCGATTGGTTGCTCAAGATCAACGATATGCATTACGTCTTCGATTGTTAATGGCTCGAAGTATAATTTATCAGAAATTGAGAAGTCAGTTGATACTGTTTCTGGATTTGAGTTGATGATGATTGCTTCGTAACCTGCTTCTTGTATTGCCCATACAGAGTGAACTGTTGCATAGTCAAACTCTACCCCTTGACCAATACGGATTGGACCTGAACCAAGAACGATTACTGATGGCTTATCAGATTTGAAAGATTCATTCTCTTCTTCGTAAGTACCGTAGAAGTATGGTGTTTCTGATACAAATTCTGCTGCACATGTGTCTACCATTTTGTATACAGGGATAATGCCGTTTTCTTTACGGTAAGCATAAATTGCTGATTCTGTTGTATCCCAAAGCTCTGCGATTGTTTTATCTGCGAAGCCTAGACGTTTTGCTGTGCGTAATACCTCTTTATCGTTTTTATTGTCCGCAAGTGTTTGCTCCATGTCCACGATGTTTTTAAGTTTATTTAAGAAGAATAAATCGATTGCCGACCATTCATGGATTTGCTCGATTGTTACACCACGACGAATTGCTTCTCCGATGAAGAATAAGCGTTCATCACCTGCTTTACGGATACGTTTCTCAATCCAAGCATCTGTATTGTCTTCCGCATGTTTTAGCTCTAGGTGTACTTGACCTGTTTCTAGAGAACGTACTGCTTTAAGTATCGCTTCCTCAAACGTACGTCCAAGTGCCATAACCTCACCAGTAGCTTTCATTTGAGTACCAAGGTTACGTTTTGCTGATTCGAACTTATCAAATGGCCAGCGTGGGATTTTTGCAACGATGTAGTCAAGCGCTGGCTCGAAGCAAGCATATGTTGAACCTGTTACTGGGTTTTTGATTTCATCTAGTGTAAGACCTACAGCGATTTTAGCAGCAAGCTTCGCGATTGGGTAACCCGTTGCTTTTGATGCTAATGCTGATGAACGTGATACACGTGGGTTTACTTCAATTACATAGTAGTTAAAGCTGTATGGATCTAAAGCTAACTGTACGTTACAACCACCTTCGATTTTAAGGGCGCGGATAATATCTAAAGAAATATTACGTAGCATTTGGTTTTCACGGTCAGAAAGTGTTTGTGTTGGTGCCACTACAATCGAGTCACCCGTGTGAATACCTACTGGGTCAAAGTTTTCCATGTTACATACAACGATGGCGTTATCCGCAGCATCACGCATTACTTCATATTCAATCTCTTTATAGCCAGCGATTGATTTTTCAAGTAAACATTGTGTCACTGGAGAATATTTCAAACCAGATGTTACGATTTCCTCTAGGTCTTGATCGTTGTAACAAATACCGCCGCCCGTACCGCCAAGTGTGAATGCTGGACGTACGATTACTGGGTAGCCAATACGTGATACTAATGCTTTAGCTTCTGTCATGTTATGGATAATGTCTGATTCAGGTACTGGAGCACCTAGCTCATACATTAAGTTACGGAATAAATCACGGTCTTCTGCTTTATGAATTGCATCTAATTTTGTTCCTAAAATTTCGATATTTAGTTCATTTAAGATACCTGATTCGTCTAACTCGATCGCCATGTTTAGACCTGTTTGTCCACCAAGTGTTGGTAGGATAGCGTCTGGACGTTCTTTACGAAGAATGCGTGATACGAATTCAAGCGTAATTGGCTCGATGTATACTTTGTCGGCAATCTCTGTATCTGTCATGATTGTTGCAGGGTTTGAGTTGATTAAAATAACGCGGTAGCCTTCTTCTTTTAATGAAAGACAAGCTTGTGTTCCTGCGTAGTCAAATTCTGCTGCTTGTCCGATTACGATTGGGCCTGACCCGATTACTAAAATAGTTTCTATATCTGTACGTTTAGGCATGTTGTTTCCCCTTCCCTGCTTCTACTTCCATCATTTCGATAAATTCGTCAAATAAGTGATTTGAATCTTCTGGACCTGGTGATGCTTCTGGGTGATATTGCACCGTGAAGATTGGGAATTTCTTATGACGAACCCCTTCACAAGTACCATCGTTTAATGCGACATGTGTTAATTCTAAATCTGTATCTTTTAAAGAATCGATGTCAATTGCATAGCCATGATTTTGAGATGTTAAATCTGTGCGGCCAGTGCGTAAATCTTTTACTGGATGATTCCCTCCGCGGTGACCAAATGGTAGTTTGAAAGCTTTTGCACCACTTGCTAGTGAAAAGATTTGGTGACCTAGGCAAATACCGAACATTGGCACTTTTCCGATTAAATTGCGCACAGTTTCGATGCCTTCTTCTACGTCCTCAGGGTTACCAGGACCGTTTGATAGCATAATGCCATCTGGATGCCATGCTAAAATTTCTTCCGCAGAAGTGTTATAAGGTACAACAAGTACGTCACAGTCACGTTTATTTAATTCACGTAAAATCCCGTGCTTCATACCGTAGTCAATCACAACAACACGCTTGCCACGTCCTGGTGATGGATAAGCCGCTTTAGGTGATACTTCTCGCACATGGTGTGTAATTGCTGGCGTTGCTTGTAATTTTGCAACGATTTCATCTACATCCACTTCTTCATCTGCTGCTGTCAGAATTGCTTTTACTGAACCTTTGCTACGAATAATACGAGTTAACTTACGCGTATCGATGCCTTCAATCCCAGGGATGTCTTTTGACAATAAGTAATCACCAAGTGACATATCACAACGGAAGTTAGAAGGTGTTTTCGCAAGCTCACGTACTACGAAACCACGAATTTCTGGTGTGATTGATTCGAAGTCGTCTCGGTTAATGCCGTAGTTACCTACTAACGGATATGTTAACGTTACAATTTGTCCATAAAAAGAAGGATCTGATATTGTTTCTTGGTAGCCTGTCATTCCTGTTGTAAATACTACTTCACCTTGTGAAGCTCGCTCGCTACCGAACGCTGTGCCTGTGAATACCGTGCCATCTTCTAAAATAAGTAAACGTTTTTTCATTATTCCGCCTCCTGATATACGATGTTGCCTTCAAAAATTGTAACTACTGGCCAGCCTTTTGCTACCCAACCATTGAATGGTGTGTTACGACCTTTTGATACAAAACCTTCTGCATCAATTGTTTGTTCTTTATCCAAATCGATTAGAATCATATCTGCTGATGCACCAACTTCAAGTGTTCCATATGGTAGATCAAAAATTTGTGCTGCTTTGACAGACATCCAATCGATTAATTGCTTTAAAGTCCACTTGCCTGTTTCCACAAACTGTGTGTAAAGCAGTGGGAATGCTGTTTCGAACCCTACAATACCGAACGGCGCGCCAACCATACCACAGCATTTTTCTTCTTCTGTGTGTGGTGCATGGTCTGTTGCGATACAATCGATTGTGCCATCCAGTAGTGCTGCATGTAATGAATCTTTATCATCTTTTGCACGTAATGGCGGGTTCATTTTCCAGTTTGCATCATCTGATGGAATGTCCATTTCTTCTAATAGTAGGTGATGTGGGCAAACTTCTGCAGTTACACGGATACCTGCTGCTTTTGCATCACGTACTGCACGTACAGATTCTTTCGTCGATACGTGACAAACGTGATAGCGAGCACCCGCTGCTTCTGCAAGTAACACATCGCGTGCAATTTGGACTGATTCACAAATTGACGGAATACCTGGTAAGCCAAGCTCTACATTTCGTGTTCCTTCGTGCATCACGCCATCGTAGATCAGTGAATTATCTTCGCAGTGTGCAACTACGACAACATCATGTTTCGCAGCTTCCTTCATTTGCTCATACATTGTTGATGCAAGTTGGATCCCAACACCGTCATCCGAGAATGCAACTGCTCCTTGTTCCTTTAACTCTTCAATACTTGTGCGAACTTCACCAGAAATGTCTTTTGTTAGTGAACCGTATGGTAGCACACGTACAACAGCACTTTCTTTGATAAGACCATTGATCAGTTGCATGTTTTCCACTGAATCTGGTACTGGTTTCGTATTTGGCATTGCACAAATTGTTGTGAAACCACCCTTAGCTGCTGAAGCCGTACCTGTTGCAATTGTTTCTTTATGCTCAAAGCCTGGCTCGCGTAAATGCGTATGTACATCAACAAAACCTGGTGATAATAAGTGTCCTTTACCTTCAATTACTTCTGCACCGTCTATTGTTACATTTGCGCCAATTGCTGCGATTTTCCCATTCTCGATAGCTACATTTACTGTTTCTAATTCACTTTGTTCATTTACTATTCGAACATTTCGAAATACTTTTTTCATGTTAGTCTCTCTCCTTTAAAATCGTTTCAACAATCGCCATACGCGCGAATACACCATTGCGTACTTGATCAAAAATTCTAGAACGTTCGCATTCTACTAACTCAGATGCTATTTCAACATCTCGGTTAACCGGAGCAGGATGCATAATAATTGCCGTTTCTTTCATCTGCTTTTCACGTTCAATTGTTAAGCCAAACTCTTCGTGATAGCTTTCTTTCGAAAAACTTTTATTCACTTTATGACGTTCATGTTGCACACGTAGTAACATAATGACATCGCTCGTATCAATCAAGCCATCCCAAGTGTGATGCGCCTCAAACTCGCCTGCCCAAGCTTCTGGACAAAGAAAGCGTACATTTGCACCTAAGCGCTGTAAAGCTGTTGCGTTAGACTTAGCTACGCGACTATGCGATACATCCCCTGCGATTGTAACATTTAACCCTTCAAAGGAACCGAATTCTTTTTTGATTGTGTAAAGATCTAGTAATGATTGTGACGGATGTTGGCCAGCGCCATCTCCCGCGTTAATGACAGCAACGTTTATGCCTTCCAGCAGCTCGTTGTAATATTCATCTTCTTTCGCGCGGATGACTACTGCATCTATGCCAATCATTTCTAATGTCTTTACCGTATCGTACATTGTTTCACCCTTTGTCATGCTCGAGAATCCTGCATCAAAAGGAATGACCGTACAGCCAATTTTGCGCTCTGCCATTTCAAAGCTCGTCTTCGTACGTGTACTCGGTTCAAAAAATAAGTTAGCGACGTTGTATGTGCGAGATAACGATGATGCTTCTCCATTTTCAAAAGCCCGCGCACGGTCTAAGATGTGGTTAATTTCTTCGTTTGTTAAATGTTCCATCGATAATAAGTTCTTCATCATGTACCTCCATTAGGTTGTGTGTCATGAACGTCTATGTATGACGTTCTACTTTACTCAAATTCGCCTTGGCGCATTTGACGCCCAAATTTTGAATCGTGCTTGGGCCTGATGACTCAGGTCAGTTAGCCGTTGTCGCATGGATGCGACGTATTTAGACTAACATCCACTAAAATCTTTCAAAATTTGTGGCATCCGCCGGAGGCTTTCTTTGTTCAGCTTGCTGAATAAAGAAAAAGCCCCGCTGATGTCATCAGCGAGGCATAAGGAGGCGTGACGAGTTGAAGAAAGAATATGATTCTTCCTTTATACTTGTCTACATCTTCCCTTTCTCTGCCTCTCTGGACAATTCATTAAAAGGTACTACTTATTTAGTTAATCATAGTCGGCCACTTCTTTATCACGACCTGGTAATACTAAGTTCAAAATAACTCCGATAATGGCAGCTAACGCCATTCCTTCTATAGCAAATGATTCAGTAAATCTTAGAGCCGCACCACCGATTCCTACTACTAGAATAACAGATGCGATAACCATGTTACGATTATTTCCAAAATCTACATTGTTTTCAACTAGCATACGTAAACCACTAGAAGCGATAATACCGAATAATAAGATTGAAATACCACCAAGAACTGCAGTTGGAATTGTTGCAATTAATGCCATTGCTTTTCCAAAGAACGACACGACAATCGCAATGATTGCTGCACCCATGATGACGTATACTGAATAGACACGTGTGATTGCCAACACTCCAATATTCTCACCATATGTAGTTTTCGGTGGACCGCCGATAATCGCACTTACTAATGTCCCTAAACCATCGCCTAAAATCGAGCGGTGCAAACCTGGATCTTTTATATAATTCCGATTCACAACTTTCCCCAAAACTAATTGGTGGCCGATATGTTCTGAAATTGTCACGATCACAATCGGTACCATTGCGAGTAAGATTTTAGCTGTAATATTAATTTCATAGTCAATACCTGGAATTAAGAAGTCTGGTGAAGCGACGAACGACGCTTCCTTTACCGATGAAAAATCAACAATTCCGATGATGACTGAATAAATATAGCCTACGATTAGCCCCATAAGGATCGGCATCGCACTTAAAATGTTTTTAAAATACACTGTGAAAATAATGGCTGAGAATAATGTGACTAAAGCTGCTGTGAAGTGCAATACACTATACTGAGACACTATTTCTACAACTCCAGTTGTCTCATTGAACTGCTCCACTTTTATATTCATCGCCATATCTACTGCTGTACCTGATAAACCTAATCCAATCACGATAATGACTGGCGCTACTACAATCGGTGGTAGTAAGCGCATCAACCATTTATAACCTGTTTTCCAAATTAATAATGATACAATCCCGTACACTAAACCAACTGCCATGGCACCTATCATTGCATTCCCTGGATTTACACTTGCGCCATCCTCTGTTAAGCCGTTTGAGGCAATTAAAATTGGTGATATGAAGGCAAATGATGATCCTAGATAAGCTGGCACTTTAAACTGTGTGACTAATAGGAAGACAAGTGTAGCAATCCCGCTTGTAAGCAAGGCAATTGCTGGGCTTAGCCCAACAAGTTGCGGTACTAAAATTGTCGACCCGAACATGGCGAACATATGCTGGAAACTTAATGTAACTAATTGGACTGGTGTCGGTTTATCATTTATGTCTAAAACTGCCTTTGACATTTCGTTTCCTCTCTTCATGTTTAGTCTTCTTTATAAATTGTGACGCAATCTTCACCGTCAACTTCTAGCAGATGTACAACGATTCGTTCTGTACCCGATGTTGGAACATTCTTTCCAACGTAATCTGCTCGAATCGGTAATTCACGATGACCTCTGTCTATTAAAACTGCTAATTGAATTTGTGAAGGTCTGCCTAAATCCATAACTGCGTCTAATGCAGCTCTTACAGTACGCCCCGTGTATAATACATCATCGACTAATATAATCTTCTGATTGGCTACCCCGTATTCGATATCTACTTGTTGTACATGTGCTTGTTCATTATCATGCTTCATCGATAAATCATCTCGGTACAATGTAATGTCTAGTTCACCTGTACGTATCGGTTTTCCTTCGATTTTTTCGATGCGCTCTGCTAGGCGTTTGGCTAAATAAGCACCACGTGTTTTAATACCAACTAAAATACACTCGTCAATTCCTTTGTTACGTTCAATAATTTCATGTGCAATACGAGTCAATGCTCTCGTCATTGACGGACTATCTAATAACTCGTTTTTTGTCATGTTTGACTCCCCCTCTCTTATCTTAGTTTGGTCATGTGTCCATAAAAAAAACCTCTCGAAGCGCAGGGCTTGAGAGGGTTATATACGTGTTTAATAAGTGCGTTGGAAAAATTTGCATCACAAATTCTTTCAACACTTTCACATGTACCTTCTCAGCCTCTCTGGACTGCCATTAAAGGTGAATATTAAGTTGAGTTATTCATTCACTGTCGCTATTATAGACCGTCTATCTGAATACGTCAATGATTATTTCGTAATTCGTCTACTAATTGCACAAAATCAGCAGGAAGTGGTGCTTCAAACTCTAAATATTCGCCTGAAACAGGATGTACAAATCCTAAAACTCCTGCATGTAATACTTGTCCGCCAAAATCAATTGTCTTTTTCGGACCATATTTTGGATCACCCACAAGTGGGAAACCAATATACTTCATGTGCACACGAATTTGGTGTGTACGCCCTGTTTCTAAACGACACTCTACTAACGTAAAGTCTCCAAAACGTTCGACAACTTGGAAGTGTGTTACAGCATGCTTACCATTATCCACTACTGCTTGTCTTTGACGATCTTTTTGGTCACGGCCAATTGGTGCCTCAATCGTACCTTTGTCATGTGCAATATGCCCGTGTACAAGCGCTGTATATTTACGTGTTACCGTCTTCTTCACAAGTTGGTCGACTAATGATTCATGCGCAACGTCATTTTTAGCAACCATTAATAAACCAGATGTATCTTTGTCAATACGATGGACAATACCTGGACGCATAATGCCGTTTATGCCAGATAAATCTTTGCAGTGGTACATTAAGCCGTTTACAAGTGTACCTGTCAAGTGACCAGGTGCAGGATGTACAACCATACCTTTTGGTTTGTTCACTACTAATACATCTGCATCTTCATAAACGATGTCAAGATCTAAGTTTTCTGCTATAACGTCTAGAGGTTCTGCTTCTGGAACAGTGATTTCTACGACATCTCCTGCTTTTACTTTATACTTCGCTTTTACTGTTTCACCATTCACTTTGACAATACCTTCTGTAATCCAGTTGCCTATTTGTGTACGTGACCATTCTGTTTGTACGCTCGAGACCGCCTTATCAATGCGCTCTCCCTGTTGTTGTTCTTCCATTGTATATGTTACTACTGTCATTGTTCCACCTGTTTCTTTTCTTTTTTATCCTCAATGATTAAACCAATCATTAATACAACTACCGCAATCGATAATGCTGCATCTGCAACATTAAATATAGGGAAATGATAATTAATAACCGGGATTAATACGTCCACAAAATCGACCACTTCACCTCTAAATAATCGATCAATAAAGTTCCCAATCGCCCCGCCTAATAGCAACATTAAACCTACTTGGAAAATCGGTTTACCCTTTGCCTCTTTATGATAGAAGTAAATGATGGCAATAATCACACCAACTGTCACAATCGTAAACAACCACATTTGACCTTCTAACATGCCCCATGCAGCCCCTCTATTACGATGAGACAAGATACCTAACCACGGGTCCCATACTGAGATGCGTTCCCCATAATCCATATTTTTCACAATTAGCCATTTTGTCCATTGATCTAAAAGTATAGCAAAAGCGGCCAATCCATAATATTTATACACAAGCCATTCCTCCGTTTGCACGATATCTTATCTATTCTACCATAAGAGCACATACAAAGAATAACTTATAGTACATGAAAATATGATGGAAACGCTAACAGGACACTTGAATCGTCCGATTACTAGACTAATTCAGGTGTCCTGCTTAAATTAAATTCTCAACAGCGAATTTACCTTGTAGCTTTTGCTATAAAAATCTATTGAATAAAATTATAAGCGCTGATGACGCACAGCTTCTGCTAAATAGTACAGTTGCGCAATATAAGATGTAATGTCATTGGCATTATAAAATTTATCTTGTGAAAACTTATATAACTCATTGATTCCTTCAATAGACACCTTTGTCGATTCAATAATTGCCGTCAGTTGCTGATGAAAGGCAACCACTTCTGTCATCGTTTGATCTGTCGCCTGTTGAATGGCAGACATATTCGTAAATAGTGACTGCTCAGATTGCTCTATTTTCTCAAAGAAAGCTTTCGTATATGTTGTCATGTCTTGTGTTTCACCAACAATTAACGCTTCTTCCTTCATTGTTGTAGACAGTTGTTCCATCCGGTCAACAATTTCCGTTACCTTAGAGCGAATATGGACAAGTGCATCTTTACTTTGCTCTGCTAGTTTCCGTACTTCGTTTGCCACTACAGCAAAGCCTTTACCATGCTCACCTGCACGTGCAGCCTCAATTGAAGCATTAAGTGCTAGAAGATTCGTTTGGTCGGCAATATCACTTATCATTTTTGTAAAAGCCATAATATTACTCGTTTCCGTTTGGACTTCCTGCATGGAATGTTCAAATCCTTTGAAAACATCCATCACTTTCTCCATTTGCGCGAAAAGTTTGTTCATATTATCATTGCCTTCAACGACTAAACGAATATTATCTTTGCCCTGTATCTCTACAGCATTTGTTATTTCATGAACACGCTCTGCTTCACTCACAATCCTCATCGCACCTTCATTAGAATGTTGCAATTCCTGGTGCTGTTCCGCTAGAGAGTCTTTAATCCCTGTAATTCGCTCAATAAAAAAACTATCGCCCTTCGCATTTTTTTCATTGGCAGTCGTTAACAGCGAGATTAAATCAAACATACCCGTTAAAATCATGTCCTGTTCTTCAGATGTTAAACCTTCAATTTCTTGTCTTAGTGCCTCTTCAGTTTGTTCATCTTTTGTACGCATAAATAATTGTTTTAGCATGTTCGTTCTCCTATCCTCGTTTGCCAAAGCCAATTAATAATAAGGTTTGGTTAATTAAAGATTTGTTTAACTGTTCTCCGTAGCTACAAAATCCAGATAGATTCGGCAATTGGCTTAGCTGATTATTTAATGCTGGGAATAAACGCTGCTCTTGAAACTGCAATTTTCGTAAAATACAATTACAAGCCAATACACCCTCTAGTTTGTCAAATTGAGATGTAAATTCAGAAAGTGTTTTTTGCAAAGTTGTGACAGGATCCTTTGGCTCCAACAGCTCTAATACTGCATCCTGAAATACTTGGCAATAGAATGCCAGTGCACCATTAGCTTCGACGCGGAATGGAGAAGCAATTAATATCTCCTCATTAAAGCGTCGACCTAGAGGATTTGTCATAAAGTATTGGGGCAATTGTGGCTCACTTATCCCTAATGCTTTTGCATAAGCCCTCGTAGCAGGCTCATCATTAATTTCATAAACAATACGTTTTTCAGCGTCTGCCTTCGTAATTTTCAGCGTAATGCCAGTACTAGTGAAAATATTTTCTTTTTGTATGTAAAAGTCTAGATTGGTTTTAATAAAAACAACGATACCACCCTTAAAAGATTGCTGCCCATTCAAACTCACAATCGTTTGTACAAATTTAGCATCATCACCGGCAGTTCCACCAAAAATAGGAAAACCTTCAAAATTAAAAATCGAATTTACAACTGATAGCATTTTTTCCTCACCAGCAACTAAGCCTGTTGGAAAAATGAGCGCTAGCCCTTCCTTGTCGATTTGCTCGCTCTCGACGCGAATACCTAATTTCTTCACACTATGTAAAAGTTTATTGCGATCAAATATTGGATATTTTTCGATGTTCTCTAAAAGTAAAGCCTCGATTTGACCAAACTCCTGCGCAAAGCTTTGTGCACTTAAACTATTATCAGAAAATCCTTGTGGACCAATCTCACCAGTCGTCGTTACCCCAACAACTTCGCAATTTGGATATTTAACTTGAAATAATTCAGTCAATTGTTCAAAAGAATGTACCGTGCTAGTAAAAAAGAGAATAAGCACAGGATTGGAATGCAACTGAGCACTAATCTCTTGAAACGCCTGTGATGTATCACGTATCGTCGATAATGCCGATTGTATGTGTGGCATAAGTTTCACCTACCTGTTTCTTATAGATTATATTTCTAATCTTTTCCCAAATTATAACACGAAATCTTAATAGTCTAATAACTAAAATCACTTGTATAGTTTCTTGTAAAAGAATCCTACCTCATTTTTTGTGTACTTGTTCCTGTACCCTCCGAAATCATAAACAGATTATTGCTTTAGCATCTATTAGCGATAAACGTTTACACATCCTGTTCAATCCAACTTACCATCCTACAATTTCTACTTTGTTATGGACATATAGTTATTTAAATTTCCCCTCTATTACTCATAACTTCTATTTTATTTCATTTTTTCAATAAAAATGATACAAAATATTGCTGTATTAGTACAAAAAAACACTATTTTAAGTTAAAATATTTTTATAAGGCGGTTTCATATAGTTATATAAGGAAGGGGCTGTTAATCATTTTAAGCATTACTTGGGCAGTTGAAAATTCTGATGATAAAAAGTGTATGACAGCATGGCTAGAGGAGTTTCTTCCAAACACTTTTGTTGAATGTGAATATCTAGCGGCAAACGAAATGACAATTTTTGTATATGAAATAAACCATTTGTTTGACTGGGTTAAGGTAAATCGATTGCATAGAAATTATCCTAATAACATTATCGTGCCTATTGTTGCAGAACACTTAACCTACTCTACTAGTATTGCTATTGAACTTAATTTGCAAGCACTCTTAATTAAACCGCTACATAAGACTAAATTTTTACGTATCGTGAAAAAGCTCTATGCATCTCTTCACGAAAAACAAGCTCACAAATTGACTATGTATGAATTATCTCAACAAGTTCCACAAGATCATACATCTCCATTCCGAGAAGCTTTTTTGAGAAGACTTATTCGTGGTGAAATCGAAAATGAACAAGAAATTATTCAAGCTGCTTCCTTTTTATCTGCTGACAACATTCCGAATATTGTGTTTTTAATTCAAGGCTATAGGATACTTGATGAAAACCATCCTATAGATATTGATGCTGCGAGTATCATTACTAATGTTTTTCGAACTAATTTCGCGAATAAAGCATCAATCTCTTTTTTAAATTTTGAACGCTACTTATTGCTACTTATGCGTATACCTTCTGACTATACATCCTTTAAGCATTGGTCTGAAGGATTAACTTGCTTATTAAATGTCATTGAAGTCTTAAAAAGAGATTACAACATCCATTTATTTATGGGGATCGGTGATGTTTACCAACAACCAAGGCAAGTCTATCAATCCTATAGCCAGGCAAGAAAAGCTCGTAAAAAACCATCCGTTGATAATCTTAACGTGCGATTTTATGAAGACTTAACTAAAAATGAACAACTACAAAAAGCAATAGCTTACATCGAAGAGCATTACGATGAGCAACTTGTTTTATGTGATGTAGCAAACTATATTAACTTTAGTCCTGCACATTTTAGCCGCCTGTTTAAAAAGGAGACAGGTCGCAATTTTGTTGATTATGTTGCGTTTACACGTGTTCTTAAAACTGTGACTTTTTTACGAAAATATGATTATACTATTGATAAAATCGCAACAAGTTCAGGCTTTAATACTTCTAATTATTACAGCTTAACCTTTAAAAAACATGTTGGTATTACACCTAGCGAATACCGAAATACAAAAGAAATATTGTTCAAATAAAAAATGAGCAGCCGATGCGATCATCCGGCTGCTCATTTTTATTTAAATAAATCCGCCAATTAATGTGGCTCTACACCAAAATCTGTACGTGACAGCACATTCCACTACAGGCGGACGCTTTCCAGGGGGCGAGCCTTGAGCCGCTACGTCGCTGTGCTCCTGCAGGGTCTCAAGTTGCTCGCTAATCCCCTAGGAGTCGCCACCTTCCGTTCCATGTGCTTACAAATAGTGGGGTTTATTTTAAGCCAAGTACATATTTTGGTAATGACCCATTAATGTTAAACGTAATATTTCTCTACTACTTCTGCACAACGCGCACAAACTGTTGAATGTTTCTCATTTGAGCCAACTGTTTCAGAAATTGACCAGCAACGTTCACATTTCTCACCCGTTGCTTTTTCAACAACGATTGAAACGTGCTCAAGCGCCAACGCTTCAGCAGGAGCTGTCTCAAGTGGGGCTACTTCAAAAGCAGATACAATTGAAAGCTGTGCAAAGTCAATGTTTGCATCACTTAAAAGTGCCACGATATCTTCATTTGCATAAACAGAAATTTTTGCTTCTAAAGATTTACCGATTGTTTTTGCATTACGAGCTTCTTCAAGTGCCTTTAAGATATCATTACGGACAGCGATGATGTTGTCCCATTTCGCACGTAGGCTTTCGAAGTTTGCTTGTTCAACTACTTCTGGGAAGTCCGTTAATTGAACAGAAGCTTCTTCTACATCTAAGTAAGACCACATTTCATCCGTTGTATGTGGGATGATTGGTGTCATAACTTTTAATAATGTCATTAATGTATCATGCATCACTGTTTGCATTGCACGACGGTCTTTATTGTCATGACCTTCGATATACACAACATCTTTTGCGATGTCTAAGTAGAATGAAGATAATTCAAGAGCCACAAAGTTATTGATTGCATGATATACTGCAGCGAAATCATAACGGTCATACGCAGCACGCACTGTTTTTAACACATCTTGCAGGCGCATGTATACGTATTGATCCATTTCACGTAAATCAGCGTATGCTACACGGTCTGTCTGTGGATTAAAATCAGCAACGTTTCCGTGTAAGAAACGGAATGTGTTACGGATTTTACGATATACTTCAGATACTTGTTTTAACATATCCATTGAAATACGTACGTCAGCAGTGTAGTCAACAGATGCTACCCAAAGACGTAGAATATCTGCACCGTATTGGTTCATTACTTTTTCAGGAATGATAACATTCCCTAATGATTTACTCATTTTACGACCATCACCATCAAGTACGAAACCGTGTGATAATAAGCCTTTATATGGTGCATAGCCATTGATTGCAACACTTGTGATTAATGAAGAGTTGAACCAACCACGGTACTGGTCAGAACCTTCTAAGTAAAGGTCAGCAGGATATTTCATGCCACGCTCTACTAGCACACCTTGGTGTGAAGAACCTGAGTCAAACCAAACGTCCATAATATCATTTTCTTTAGTGAATTCACCATTTGGGCTACCTTCATGTGTAAAGCCTTCAGGAAGTAATTCCTTCGCTGACTTTTGGAACCAAATATTCGAACCGTGCTCACGGAATAATGCAGAGATATGTGCAATCGTTTCAGGTGTAATGATTGGTTCACCATTTTCTGCGTAGAAAATAGGAATCGGCACGCCCCATGCACGTTGACGAGAAATTACCCAATCTCCACGGTCACGAATCATGTTATAAAGACGAGTTTCGCCCCAAGCTGGTGTAAACTTAGTTGCTTTAACTGCTGCAAGTAATTCATCACGGAAAGCATCAATAGACGCAAACCATTGTGGTGTTGCACGATAGATTACTGGTTTTTTTGTACGCCAGTCATGCGGGTATGAGTGTGTAAAGAAGCTTAATTTCTCAAGAGCACCAACTTCTTCTAATTTAGCTGTAATCATTTTATTGGCATCATTGTAGAAAACACCTTCAAAGCCAGGCGCTTCATCTGTGTAGCAGCCACGATTATCAACTGGGCTAAGTACTGGTAAATCATATAATTTACCGATGTTATAGTCGTCTTCCCCGTGTCCAGGTGCTGTATGAACACACCCTGTACCAGCTTCAGCTGTTACGTGCTCACCAACCATAACAAGTGATTCACGGTCATAGAATGGATGCTGTGCAACGATGCGGTCCATTTCTTGCCCTTTTACTTCTTGTACGATTTCATACGACGCCCACTCAAGTGCAGTCGATACAGATTCTAATAGCTCTTTAGCGATGATGAATTTTTTATCTTCTACTGCTACAACAACGTATGTGAAATCAGGGTTTAATGAAATCCCTAAGTTTGCTGGCATTGTCCACGGTGTTGTTGTCCAGATGATGAATTTCGCATCTGCTGGCACGACGCCTTTTGCATCTTTAATAGCAAAGCTAACATAGATAGATGCAGATTTTACATCTTGGTATTCGATTTCTGCTTCAGCAAGTGCTGATTCAGAAGATGGTGACCAATATACTGGTTTTAGACCTTTGTAAATGTAACCTTTTTCAGCCATTCGTCCGAATACTTCGATTTGGCGCGCCTCGAATTCAGGTTTTAATGTGATATAAGGATTTTCCCAGTCACCGCGAACCCCTAGACGACGGAATTGTGTGCGTTGACGATCGATTTGTTCGTATGCATATTCTTCACAAAGTTGACGGAAATCAGCAACTGACATTTCTTTACGTTTTACACCTTTGTTTGTTAATGCTTGCTCGATTGGTAAACCATGCGTATCCCAGCCTGGAATATAATTTACGTGGTAGCCAGTCATTGAACGTTGACGAGTAATCATATCTTTAAGGACTTTATTTAACGCATGCCCGATATGAATATCGCCATTTGCGTATGGAGGGCCATCGTGTAAAACAAATTCTGGGCGACCTGCAGTGCGCTCCATTTGTAATTTGTTAATGTCCATCTCATTCCATTTTTCTTGCATTTTTGGTTCATTTGCCGGTAAGTTCCCACGCATTGGGAAATCCGTTTTCGGCATTAATAACGTTTCTTTATACTCTACCATTTAGTATTCCTCCTTCAATTTTTAATGAATATCGGGGCAATTACGCCCCATTCCGAGGGGTTGCAATCAACTCTATCTCACATAATGTTGACCATTTTTGCAAACAAAAAAGCCCCTCAATCCCTAAAAGGGACGAGAAGCTTGAACTCGCGGTACCACCCTAGTTGTAGCATAAAATTACACTACCTCTTGAAAGCACGTTAACGTCGTGCGCAACGAAATAACTTACTGTTAGTTCAGTTATTTAGCTCAGGAATGATTTTCTTTGTTATTTGCTTGTTTGGGCTCACACTATCCCCAAATCGCTATCACCGCATCTAACAAATACTGTTTCCGTCTCCGCCTGTATTATGTCAATTATAATAACTACTGTTACAAAGTATATGAAAACCAATGCATATCGTCAAGTGAAATTAACTACCTATACTTCGTCTGAACCTTGTGAGCCTTCAACAGAAGATTGAATCTCTGTTAAATCAATATCATACTGCAGCAAGTGTTCCCAATCATCTGTGTTTAATAAATCAAGCTGTGCTTCCACTAACATCTTGAATCGATTGCGGAAAACTTTTGATTGTTTTTTTAATTCATCAATCTCTATTGTAATTTTACGAGCCTTTGTTAATGCTTCATTGACAATACGATCCGCATTTTTTTCTGCTTCCTTAACAATCAATTTTGCTTCTTTTTGAGAATTTCGACGTACTTCATCAGCTGCTTCTTGTGCTACAACAATAGATTTTTGTAACGTCTCTTCTAAAGAATTGAAATATCTTGTTTGTTCTAGAGCCGCTTCTAATTGCTTATCGACATCTTTCTTTTCACGCAGCAAAATTTCATAGTCTTTAATGATTTGATCTAAAAATTCATTTACTTCATCTTCTGCATAACCTCTGAAAGATTTCGTAAACTCCTTATTATGTATATCAATAGGTGATAATGGCATACGATCCTTCTCTCCTTTACATTAACATTCGTACTCACTATTATACATTTCTTCTAACAACTTCGCAGTAAAAATAAATGAAATTCACAAGTTTTTTAGCTTTTTTGTGTCAACCGACCAATTTGCAGTCGAATCTTATCTTTTTTTGTTCGACCTTCTGTCATAATTACTTTCACCCGGCCACTTCCTCTAACCGATAAAATATCGCCTTCCTGTAATTCAAAAGCTACTGCATCTCGCTCTGTCCAGTTTACACGTACTTTATTCCCTGTTATCAGAGCCTGCGCCTTTTGACGGGAAACATTTAATACGGTAGCTAAAATAACATCTAAACGCATGGATGAAACTGTATGTGACTCTTCTTGCCACTCATCTTCATTTAGGATAAGTTGCTCTGTTTCCTTAATCAACTCTATATGAACCTTTACTTTACCAATACCCGTTAAATGTAATCGTACATAATCGGCCACCTCATGTGCCACAACAAATTGTACTTGTTGTTCATTTACACGAATATCGCCAAATTTAGTGCGATCTAAACCAAGCGAAAGTAAAGCACCTAACACATCTGGATGACGAAGCTGCACAAATTTAGACGGATAATGAATGGTATAAACAGTCATTTGAAAATCATCTACTTGTGGCTCATAATATGACGGGAAAATGAGCATGCGCTGACGTTCTGCATCTTCAAATAAACCAGCACTTGCTGTTTGTAATTCATTCGTTTGTCCCAAAATAGATGCCACGATGAATCGTTGTCTCGGATCTAGAAAATCTGTTAATTTTGGTGCATAGCGATCGTCTACTTCACGTTGCCAACTCACAACCTGTTCAATGAAAGGCTGTTCATCCTTTCTAAAGTGTTGTATTAAATGTTCCAATTAGTTGTCACCTCTTCTATCTCTCTATAAATTTCTATTAAACAAAAAATCCCCACAATCAGTGAGGATTTTCGACTAAAACATCATGTATATTTTTTCAATGACGATGAAAAGTCCTTTTTGAATATAATTCAATAAGAAGATTGCTACAATCGGAGAAATATCAATCATTCCGATTGGTGGAATGAACTTCCTAAAGATACCTAAATACGGCTCGCAAACTTTTTCTAGCATACGTCCAACTGCTGAATTTTGGGCAGCTGGTACCCAAGACATTAATATATAAGCTATTAACATTAATGAATAAACATAAAATGCAATTGCTATCAGATTCATAATTTCAACCATATATTCTACAATCCTCGCTCATTAGTTATCGTCAATAATAAAATTAGAAATTTCACCAGATACTTCTACATTATCCGGCGTACAAAGAAAAATGTCTTTGCCAATACGTTGAATATCGCCGCCAAGTGCATAAACAGTTCCACTTAAAAAATCAATAATACGAACACCTTGCTCTCGATCAATACGTTGTAAGTTCACGATTGTAGCACGCTTGTTTTTTAAGTTTTCTGCAATATCCTGCGCCTCTGCATAGATCCTCGGCTCTACTAGTACCACTTTAGATCCTTTAGAGGACATTGCTGCTTGTATACTCACGATGTTATTATTCGGTACGTTACTTTGTTGTACCACTTCATGAATCGGAGCTTTACGTTCCTTCATCATTTTTTTAGACTTCATTGCTGGTATTGGTTGTTGCTGTTGTACTTGCTGTTGAATAGGAGCTTGCGTGATTTCTTCTTCGATTTCTTCCTCGAGATAAAAGAAATTTTTTATTTTATTTTTCATGCTCATCCTGTTCCCCTCTTTCATTTCCAACAAGAGCCGTTCCAACTCGAACGAATGTAGCTCCTTCCTCTACCGCAATTTGGAAGTCATTTGACATGCCCATTGATAACTCGGTACAAGGTGCATGTGCTAATCCTTGATCGGCTATTTGCTGTTGACATTGTTTTAATTGCTTAAAAACAGAGCGAATTACCGATTCATCCTCAGTATTCGGCGCCATTGTCATTAAACCAACAACTTGAATTTTAGTAAAGTCCTTTAAAGATTGAATAAATGATACAGCTTCCATAGCATTTAAGCCATGCTTAGATTCTTCACCTGAAACATTTACTTGAACAAAACATTTTACAGGTTCTATCGCTCTTTTTTCTATTTCTTCCGCTAGACTTAATCGGTCTAACGAATGTAGATAATCAATCTGATTAATAACCTGTTTCACTTTTCTTGTTTGCAATGAGCCAATGTAATGCCAATTTACTGGTTCATCAATAGCTTCAATTTTATTGTTTAAGCCTTCGGGGCGATTTTCACCTAAATGTGTAAGCCCAGCAGCAATCGCTTCTTGTGTTCTTTCAACAGAAACTTCTTTTGTAACAGCGATAATGTGTACATTATCACCTTCACGATGCGCTTTTTTTTGTGCTGTGAGTATTTGTTCTTCTATTTTCGTTAAATTTGTTGAAATTTTAGTCACTATTTTTCCCAACTTTACAACATTAGTTTTCTACATTGTAACAAGCAATGCTTCTTTTATCAATAAATAGCCTGACCTATTAGGAAATGCATATTCACTTTCTAATTATACCCAATCAGCATATATACCTAGACATCTACGCGAGTGACTTCACTAGAATAACATCTTTTCCAACGACAAGTACATCCTTCATGAAAACTTTTCTAATAGATTCTTCTCCTTTAAAAAAACCAAGATACTTGCGTGGCTCTGCAATCATAAAGGCTGTCACATAACCCGTTTCTTTTGACACTTCTGCATCCACCACAAAGCCTAAAAAACGTCCATTGCCCGCTTCTATGACTTCTTTTTGTTGTAAAACGGAAAAACGCATCAATATCCCCCCCATATCAATTACACCACGGCGTAATAATACCTGCCGTTTTCGCGCAAAAACATGTTACATCCGCCGTTGGTTCTATCTTTATTCAGCGGGTATCTATACGTCTGCTGAATAAAGATAGAACCACATTCATCTCACACCTTTAGAGACAATAATTTAAAGCTGAATGAAGATAAAATGCGCACCGAAGTCTCGGGTGCGCATTGACTAGTTACTTATAATCTTTTTGCATTGTTTCAATTGCATTTTTTTCTAAGCGTGAGATTTGCGCCTGTGAAATTCCAAGTTCCTTGGCAATTTCAGTTTGTGTTTCGCCAAAATAAAAACGCTTTGCAAGAATCATTTGTTGACGTACATCTAATTTTTGCATACTCTCTTTCACCGATACATAGGCAACCCACTGATCTTCAGATACGGCATCATCACGAAGCTGATCCATCATATAGACGGCATCTCCACCATCTGCATAAATGGGCTCTTGCAATGATACTGGGTCTTGAATAGCATCTAAAGCAAACAAGACATCTTCCTTTTTCATATCAATCATTTCAGCTATTTCTTCAATCGTTGGCTCACGCAAATTATCTGTAATCCATTGCTCCTTTGCCTGCATAGCTTTATAGGCAATGTCTCGCAATGAACGAGACACTCGTAACGCATGATGGTCACGTAAATGGCGGCGAATTTCACCAATAATCATTGGTACAGCATATGTTGAAAATCTTACATTATGCTTCAAATCGAAATGATCGATGGCTTTCATAAGACCGATACTTCCTACTTGAAACAAATCATCTGCCTGTTCTCCCCTATAGGCAAATCTCCCAACAATACTAAGCACCAATCTTAAATTACACATGACAAGCTCTTCCCTAATCTCGGTTTCTCCTGCTTGTAAGCGAATGAAGAGTGCCTTCATTTCCTCATGTTTTAATATTGGCAAAGTCGATGTATCTAAGCCGCAAAGATCTACTTTTGTTCGCATATTCGATTCCTCCGGATGTTGTTCTCTGACTTAAACCGTGAAATCAGTTTGTCCTGAAGAAATAAGAATATGCACAAAAGTCATAGCCAATTTTAGGCAGGTCAATATTTCCTACTTACGAAATTGGTTGATTTAAATTTTCTCGTAAATCTTGAATAATTTTCTTCTCTAGACGAGAAATATAAGACTGTGAAATACCTAAGTGATCAGCTACTTCTTTTTGCGTCATTTCAATTTTGCCATTTAAGCCAAAACGACATTCCATAATATAACGCTCGCGCTGACCTAGTAAATTGATCGCATGGAACATATGCTGCCGCTCAATTTTCTTCTCAACATTATCTAAAATAATATGCTCTTCTGTCCCCAATATATCCGACAACAGTAGCTCATTTCCATCAGCGTCTGAATTTAATGGTTCATCTAGTGAAACCTCACCTTTCATACGGCTCGTTTTGCGTAAATGCATTAAAATTTCATTTTCAATACAACGTGATGCATATGTGGCTAGCTTAATATTTTTATCAGTATTAAACGTTTCAATCGCTTTTATAAGCCCAATCGATCCAATACTTATTAAATCTTCTATCGGAGTTCCTGTATTATCAAAACGTCTCGCAATATAGACAACAAGACGCAAATTGCGTTCAATTAGTGTATCTCTTGCTCGTAAATCCCCATTCATAAAGGATGCAATCACCGACACTTCTTCTTCTCGACTTAATGGCACTGGCAATGAATCGTTACCCCCTATATAGTACGTCTCACTACTACGAAACTTACCCCATAATTTTTTCAAGCTAGCAAGTAGCCTAAGAAGCAATAGTTTTCCCCCTCTATGATTGATTTGAAAGCGCTGAAAAATGTAATATTGCTGCTGTGCTATGCGGAAAATTTTTCGCTTTTTTTGTCAAAACGATATATTCATTTGTTTTCACTTGCGATGACTCCCCTTTGATATGCAATTCATCAAAGCGAAAACCGAGTACAATAGTCTGTTGCTGTACCGTATTGACATGAATAAATCGTATAATCCGCTGGTAATCTGGCGAAAACATCGACACATTATACGGATCTGTTTCTTGCCATTCTGCTAACGCTTTTTTTATAGATATCGGTATATTCGGGCGCAAAGCTGTATACGATACAAAGTGGACTGGTTTGCCAGACATTGGTTCAATACATTGATTCCCTGTATCAACAAATGCCGAAAGCGGAATCGTTTCACCAAAAATCTTTAAAGTTGTCTCATAGACAAATTGACCACTGAAACGTTCAAGCTTCACAAATCCCCATTGCTTATAAAAAACAACCAAATTGCCGACCGCTAACAAAAAGCAAATCAGAATGAAATGAATAACAGAAAGGTTCTTTAAGTACGGTTGTAATGCTGTTAATAACCCTCCTACAATGACCGTCGCTGTTAATACGATTGGTCCTTGTTTTTGAAAGCTACGTAATTTAAAGCGAAAAGCAATTCCAATTAGTGCAAGAAAACTCAAAAATGTAACCACTAGCGTTTGTCCACCTACAACAGCAATCAAACTACTACAAATCGAGCTCATTAAGAGTCTTTTATTCTTTACATGAACCCCAGTCACCTTTGCTGCAAACGTAAGTATCGCCAGATTGTAAAGCGTATTAATGAGCACCAGCCATTCTCCATACATAACAGCCGCCTCCTAATTACTAATTTAGCACGCAATTTACACAAATATTGTCAAACAGTAGAAGAGATTCTAAAAAAGATTTTGACAAAAAAAACGCTTTCCTTACATTTTAAAACACAAAAAAATCCGTATTTTACATTAGTAAAATACGGACTTTTTAAAAAAACTATTTTGCTAGTTAACCGCGGTTTTTACGATTACGTAAAAATGCAGGTACCTCTAGCATATCATCTTGTGCATAATTTTGTTGATTTTGACGTGGCTGTTCTTGTTGAACATGAACTTCTTGACGTTGCTCACGAACAGGCGCTTGTTGTTGAGGTGCAGCTTGACGAGTTGCATTCAACGTCGGACGAGCTGGACCACGTTGTTGTATAGCTTCTTCTGTGAAACCAGTCGCAATAACTGTTACGATAATTTCATCTTTTAAGTTCTCGTTAATAACCGAACCGAAAATCATATTCACTTCTTCATCAGATGCTGAAGCAACGATATCAGCTGCTTCTTGCACTTCAAATAAGCTTAAGTTTGAGCCACCAGTAATATTCATTAGTACACCTTTAGCGCCATCAATTGAAGACTCTAATAATGGACTTGAAATCGCTTTTTTCGCAGCTTCTGCGGCACGATTTTCACCAGTTGCAATACCAATACCCATTAATGCAGAACCTTTATTAGACATAATTGTTTTTACATCCGCAAAGTCTAAGTTAATAAGACCTGGTGTTGCGATAAGATCTGATATACCTTGTACACCTTGACGTAATACATTGTCCGCTTCACGGAATGCTTCAAGCATCGGTGTTGACTTGTCCACGATTTGTAGTAGCTTGTCATTTGGAATAACGATTAATGTATCAACCGATTCCTTCATGCCATTAATACCGCCGATTGCTTGTGTTTGACGCTTACGTCCTTCGAATGTAAATGGACGTGTCACAACACCAACTGTCAAAGCACCTAAATCGCGTGCAATTTGTGCGATAACAGGAGCAGCACCAGTACCAGTACCACCACCCATACCAGCAGTGACAAATACCATATCAGCACCACGTAGTACTTCTTCTAATTGTTCACGGCTTTCCTCAGCAGCTTTTTTCCCAACTTCGGGATTTGCTCCTGCACCTAGACCACGAGTTAGTTTTGTTCCAATTTGTAATTTAGCTTCTGCCTTTGATAGATTTAAAGCTTGTGCATCAGTATTTACTGCAATGAAGTCAACACCTTGTACACCATGCTCAATCATTCGGTTTACAGCGTTGTTACCGCCGCCACCGACACCAATTACTTTTATAACTGCAAGTTGATCGACACTTGTATCAAATTCTAACATACTCTCTTCCTCCCACGGTAACTCGACTCTATTTCATCCATTACGCATTCGCATTAATCAAAAAATTTATCTAGAAATTTTTTTGCTTTCCCAATTACACTGCCTCTAGGTTCTGTTGTTGCATGTTCTTGTTTTTTAGAAGCAACAGTTTGAGTTCCTACAGTTGCATATTCAATCGGGTTTGAAATCGTACTTTTTCCATAAAAATCGTCTTCTAAATAGGCGTAACGGATAAGTCCAACCGCTGTCGTAAATGAAGGCTCTCTAACGCCGATATAATCAGGTGTATAAATTCTAACACGTGTTTGCAATACTTGACGCGCTAAAGGTGCGATTCCTTCAAGTTGAGCAACGCCACCTGTTAAAACTACACCGCCTGGTAAATCCCGTACACCTAAACGAGCTAATTCATCAATAATAAGCTCAAATACTTCTTCTAAACGTGCCCCGATAATTTCTGAAATGAAGCGCTGACTATACTGATCTTTTGAATCAGTACCAACAACTGGAACTTCAAATAATTCATCGTCTGAAGCATCATCATAAAAGGCATGTCCAAACTGCTGCTTGATTTGTTCAGATTGCTCAGTAGGTGTTTTTAAAACAATCGATAAGTCTTTAGTGATGTGATCACCACCGACAGGTATAACACCTGTATGTGTTAACTGCCCATCCTCAAACACTGCAATTGTCGTCGAACCGCCTCCCAAATCAATAAAAGCGGTTCCTTGATTTTTTTCGTCCTCGGTTAATGAAAAGAAACCTGCTGCGAGTGGTTGCAGATATATTTCTCTGATGCTTAAACCGGCACGTTCTACACACCGAAGTACATTGTGTAAAAGCGTTTTTGATGTTGTAATCATTGTGGCATCCATTTCAAGACGAATACCAATCATGCCACGAGGATCTTTAATTTCATCCAGGTTGTCCACAATAAATTGTCTAGGTATTATATTTACTAGCTCACGTTCAGGAGGTATTGACATGACTTGTGCAGACTCTACTACTCTGTCTAAATCATCATCTGTAATCTCTCTATTATCGCTACTAACAGCTACAACACCTTTTACTAATTGTAACATTGTTTGGTTAGCAGGAACTCCTAAGACTACCTCTTCTATCTTATAGCCTGTCATTCGTTCTGCTTGTTCTACTGCTTTCCGAATAGATTGTACTGTTGCATCTATATCAACAATTGCCCCTTTTCGAATACCATTCGACTTGACATTTCCAACACCAATTACATGTAAATGTCCGTCGCTCATTTCACCTATTAATACTTTGATAGAGGAAGATCCTATATCAAGAGATATATATAATTCTTGCTGATTCAACTCGCTGCACCTCCTTGAAAATGCTCTTATTTTCATTCTATTGTAAATTTCCCATAATGTCTAAGCAAATCGAGCATTTCAGTCAATTTTTCTCTTAATTTATGGGCGAATTTTTGTTCTTGGGACGTTTTTCACCCCACTTAGTTAGTAAAATACGCCTAATAATTGCAATATTTTGGAACAAACGTACTCCGAAAGCGAAAATTGCTGCTAAATATAAATCTACGCCTAAATGGACACCTAGAAACGCTAGCCCTGCTGCGAGCATAATATTAAAGAAAAATCCAGATATAAATACCTTATCATCATAAACTTGTTGTAATTGAGCACGGATGCCACCAAATAAGGTATCTAAAGCAGCTAATACTGCAATGGATAAATAATTTTCATAAATAGCAGGGATTTGAATATTCGTTAATAAACCAAAGGCAATTCCTAGTAATAAACCTAAAAACGGTAGCCACATATGCTATTCTCCTTTTTTAGCTTCTGTTAAGTAGTCATTCGTTAACGAATTTTCAAATGCTGGAATGGTTAATTCGTCGGTGGGTTCTTCAATAATTAGGTTAAAGTTGTCCAAATAGAATGAATCAATAAATGTAGAGGCTTGTACAGAATTGTACACTTTTTTTGCATCTTTATACGAATTTGTGCCCACGTATATTTCAAATGGTGGTGTGCTTAACGGCACACTATTTACGGTTGTTTCTCCATTAATATCACGAATGGCAGTCGTGTGTACAATTCTTTCCCCATCAATCGCAACATTCGTAGCACCATATTTGAATAATGCGTTTGTTAATTGAATAAGTAAATCTGGAGATATTTCTTTGATGTCATACCCCATCGCTACTAATTCTTGTGCTGGATTAATGCGTAATATTACACCTGGTCCAGTAATCTCTGTTAGTCCAGCCTGCTGTTTTAGGCTTTCAACTGTTTCACTCAATACAGCTTTCATATTCGTCTCCTCAGATTGTTCATAGCGATCTACGACTGCATTTAATGAACGAATTTCTGCTAATAGAGCTGAATGCTGTTTCTTTTCTTCTGAAAGTTCTTCACGAATTGCCCATATATCTCGAGTATCTCGTTCAGCTGGTTTGCGAATAGTATTGTATTGTACCGACATCATTAGACCGATAATGAATAGCACAATCGTTATTCGGGTATACATATTTTTTTTCAAAACTGTTCCCACCTAGACGTATCGTATTAACTTTCCACTTTAACTTTTGACATCATTATATTTTGATTTTCTTCCAACGTTACGACGATATTATCATTTAATAATTGATTTATTACTCCGCCCTTTAAATTTAACGAAGCACTTAGCGTTGCTGAATCCCCTACTGCTTCAATGACAAAAGGTGCTGGATGTTGCTTACCATCAATAGTAATTACAGGTCCATTACAATGTATATAAGAATTTGCCATTAAACGCTGACCATTGATAGTGATGGCCTGTGCACCCGATATTTTCAATTCATGCAAGACTTTAAACACATGGCTTTCATGTACTATATAATCATTAGGATTGACTGCAGTTGGGTCATATTCAGCGTCCTGTAATGTCACACGAACGCCCTTCCCCTCTGCTGTTAATTCTCCTAATAATAATCGCAAATCCTCTGCTTCTTCCACAAGCTGTTCATATTCTTTTTCGTTAGAAGCATACTTTTTTTCATATTCGCGAATTTTATCTTGCAAATGATTTCTTTCTTCAGCAAGCTCTATATTTCGTTCTTGCTGTTCAATTAATTCTTCCCGATATGAATCCTCTTGTGCAAAAAGCTGTGAATTTAACGAACTAGACGTTCTATTATCCTGTGCCTGATTGTACGAATAACCAATGATAAAACCAGTAACTATACATACAATTAAAATCTCGAACTGTTTTCTAGATAAAAAGTTCCCTTTGTTAGAGTTCTTGTTGTTCATCTTCGGTCACTTCCTGCTCGGTTAGTTCTGCATCTTCTTCCATATCCAACTCCACTTGATTGTATGCTTTATTGTACGGTTTGAAAGATGAACCAACCTCTAAGTCAATAATACCCTTTTCCAAGTGCTGAATTTGCGCTACCATCGACGGATAATAATTGAGCTTTTCTGCTAGAGTCGAAATGATTGCTCGTACCTCATAGCCATCATTCATATATAGCTTGATGGCATTTGGATTTGTTTTACTTTCATTCGAATTGATTTGTGAAATTAGAGCAAGGACTTCAGGCTTTAAGAACGACAATTGTTCGACGAGCTTATTAATCTTTTTTTCACTTGTAATACCGATAAAAACAGGTGCATCTATCGGTATGCTATCATCAGCTTGTTCATAGCGCTTTCCATTCTCGAGTAATGGATAGTATGTGCTATTCTCCGCTAAATAAGCAACCTTTTTCCACTCTTCTACTTCAATTGTGACTTTACGTAACCAGTTGCGCTTTACCTGTACATCCTTAACCCATTCATCCTTTAATAATGCTTGTTCAACATCTTTAACCTTAAAGCCCCACATCGATTGCCCTTCTACAATCTTACTTCCTTGAAGATAATAATCTTCGTTTGCTAAATGAGCACCTTTAACATCTATTGTTTTTATGTCACTGTACGGGGATTGAAAATAAAGGAGTACAGATAATACTAAAAAGAAAAGTAATATCAACACTATAAATTTACGATTGGTTCGCTTCTTCCGACGTTTTTTTAGTGTAGGTATACGATCTTCAATGTCTATTACCTTCTCCATATTATGCACTCCCTCCTTTATATTTATTTTGCTAATTGATAAATAATACCTATCATTAACCACATTGTTACTAAAGATGTACCACCATAACTAATAAAAGGCAGTGTTACCCCCGTTACGGGCACTAAACCAATTACAACGGCAATATTTAAAAAAGCTTGCACACTTAACATTGTAACGAGTCCTATGATAGCGTAAAAGGCTGTTCTCGTCGTAGCTTGGACCGCTAATTTGTAACCGGCATACAAAACAAGTACAAATAATGCCACAATGGCCAACCCACCTACTAAACCAACTTCTTCTAAAATAATCGCGAATATAAAATCATTTTGAGGCTCAGGTAAATATAAAAACTTTTGCCTACTTTGTCCAAAGCCATGCCCAAAAATACCTGCTGGCCCAATAGCCATTAATGATTGTACTGCTTGAAAGCCAGTAACTAGAGGGTCTTGCCATGGGTCAAGAAATGACTGAATTCGCTTCAAACGATACGGAGCAGTTGCGATCAAAGCCACTAACCCACCAATACCAGCTACAATAAATAATGCATAGAGCTTTAGTGGATAGCCTGCTACAAAAAACAATAAAAACACTGACACAACTAAGATAAAGACAGAACCAAAATCCGGTTGCAGCATGATGAGTACAACTGGTAGCAATAAAATCGCACCATGTCGCCAATTCACAATAGGTTTGCCCGTCTTATGCTCTGCTAAAATGTGACTCATATATACGAGTACAGTTATTTTTGTTAGCTCTGCTGGTTGAATTGTTAATGGTCCTACCCCAATCCAACTTTGTGAACCATTACGGACAAGGCCAATTCCCGGAATCAAAACGAGTACTAGTAAAACTAAAGAAAATACATAAGCCATTTTCCAAAAAGATTTAGTTTTAAGAACATCTAGTCGAATAGTGACAAAAAACACTATTATCGCTACGACGAAGTATATACTCTGTTTCATATAAAACGGCATTTTTTCACTATAATGAACAGCACTCCAATACGTGCCAGCAGAATAGACGAAAATAATGCCGATTATTGATAGCATCAACGTTGTTATGAGCAATAAATAGCTTTCTTTTCCTCTCAGCAATGCCATCCTTCCGAATTAATTATATTCTAAAATAGTTACGAACTTATTACAGCTTCATTACAGCTTCAATAAATACATCTCCACGAATCTCAAAACTATCATACTGATCCCAACTTGCACATGCTGGTGATAGTAAAATAATGTCGCCTTCAGCTGACATCGGTGCGGCATAGTGCACCGCGTCTTCTACATTTTGTGCGATGACCGTCTGCTGTACACCACAAGATTTTGCAAATTCGACAAAACGTAAGCCCGTTTCACCAAATGCGACAACACCCTTTACATGATTCATAGAAGGTCGCAATTCTTCAAACGAATGCCCTCGATCTAAACCACCAGCAAGCAAAATAACAGGCGCTTTAAATGCTTCTAGTGCACTCTTCGTCGCTAAGCAATTTGTTGCTTTTGAGTCATTATAAATTTTACGCCCTTTCCATTCACCAACAAATTGTGTACGATGACGCACGCCCGCAAATGTCTCTAATACTTCTTCCATCTTTGTTTTATCACAGTTTACTAAAATACAAGCTGCTACAGCGGCTAGAATATTTTCTAGATTGTGTTTACCAGGAAGAGCAATATTTGCTCGTTCCATGTACGGCTCGCCTTGCCAGTAAATTGTTGTTTCATCAGCACTGATGCCTTCTTCTGTTCGTCCATTAGAAGAGAATGGAACTTTTTTCGCTTTCGATCGTGCTGCATAACCAACCACTATAGGTTGATCAGCATTATAGATGAAATAATCATTTTCATCTTGATTACGTGTCACGTTAAATTTTGCCTCTGCATACTTGTCAAATGTACCATGGTAATCTAAATGAGCATCATAAAGGTTTGTTAAAATAGCGATTTTCGGCTTAAATGTTTCCGTACCCATTAATTGGAAAGACGAAAGTTCCGTCACTATATTATTATCTTCAACAGCTTCTCTAGCTACGCCACAAGCTACAGTACCAATATTCCCTGCGATTAACGGCTTTTTCGCTCCGTTTTCAAGCATTTCAAAAATAAGTGTTGTAGTTGTTGTCTTACCATTCGAGCCGGTAATACCAATAAATGGTGCATCGCTAATTAAATAAGCAAGTTCAATCTCTGTCCATACAGGAATATCACGGCTAATTGCATCTGCTACAATTTTATTGCTATAAGGAATCCCTGGATTTTTCACCACTAATTCAAAACCTTCGTCTAGTAAATCCTCTGGGTGACGTCCACAAATCACTGTAATGCCTTTTTGAAGTAGACCTTGTGCATCCGGACTTTCGTCGAATGGTTTTGAATCATTGACTGTCACAAATGCACCAAGCTCATGTAAAATTTCCGCAGCAGCTACTCCACTTTTGGCTAAACCAAGAACAAGCACTTTTTTATGTTGTAAATCTTTGTAATCTCTCATAATAACGCCTCCGATAAGACTGCAATCAATGCTACTGCTAAAGCAGTTGACCAAAATACAAGAACAACTTTCCATTCTGACCAACCTGATAATTCAAAATGATGATGAATTGGACTCATTTTAAAGATACGCTTTTTACGAAGTTTAAAGCTTCCTACTTGTAGGATAACGGATAATGTCTCAATGACAAACACAAGCCCAATAAGTAATAATAAAAACTCTTCTTTTACTAAAACTGAGACCATCGCAATTGCCCCACCAAGTGCAAGTGAACCTGTATCACCCATGAACACCTTCGCTGGATTTGCATTAAAAAGTAAAAACCCAAGTAAAGCACCCGTTACTGCAAACGTAAATACTGCGATATCAGCTTGGTCTTGGAATAGTGCAATAACACCAAATGCCGCAAATGAAATTGAAGCTGTCCCTGCTACTAATCCATCTAATCCATCTGTTAAATTCACCGCATTTGAAAAACCAACAAGCCAGAAAATTAAAAAGGCTACATAGAAAATGCCTAAATCAATCGACCAATCCGTGAATGGAATAGCTAAAGACGTGTCAAATGATGCTACATGTAATAAGAAATAGGCAAGTATCGCAATAATAATTTGCCCAATCAATTTTTGAATAGATGTTAAACCTAAATTTCGTTTGAGAATAACCTTTAATCCATCATCTAAAAAGCCAATAATACCAAACCCTATTAGCACTAGTAGCAAGACAATTGTTTGCGCTGTGAATAAATCTAAATAGCTGCCTACACCGACTGTAGTAATAATGATTGACATTAAAAAGATAATGCCACCCATCGTCGGTGTACCAGCTTTTTTCATATGAGATTGCGGTCCTTCTTCGCGAATACTTTGCCCAAATTTCAAGCGACGTAGAAGGGGTATACTAATTGGTGCCAAAATAACTGTTACTATAAAAGCAATGGCTAAGATGGTAAGCGTTGTTGCGAGTTCCATTAAAAAATCTCCTTTAAATCTTGTTTAACTTCTTCCCTAATGAAGAAAGTTAAAACCATAATATATTTAATACTGCCCTTCATAATAATAGTTGTTATTCCTCTATTTTTAAAGGCAAAGTTACATTACTTTACTAAATATAAATGAATTGTGCCGTCTTGAGCGATAACGCTTCCTGCTTCAGGTAATTGACTACCAATTTTTGTACCTTCACCATGCCACTCAATTCTAAAAGGATAATGTTGCTTTGCAATATCATCTTTTGTTTGACCTATAAAGTCCGGCATTTTTTCTGTAATCGCATCCCCATAACGGTATACCTTCTCTAACTGTTCAGTAGATTTTTTTATACCTACAAAGGGTGCAACATCTTCGATAATTTGACCAACAATTGGCGCTGCTACTACACCACCAAACTGTGTTGCCTTTTTAGGGTTATCTATTGCAACATACACAACTATTTGTGGATTATCTGCAGGTGCAAAACCAATAAAGGAAACGATATAATTATTTTCAAGATAGCGGTTGTTTTCTACTTTTTGTGCCGTACCAGTTTTACCGCCAATACGTAGACCATCGCGAAAAGCTTGTCGTCCTGAACCATTTGCAACGACAGATTCTAAAGCAGCCCGCACTTTTGCAGAGGTTTCTTCGCGAATAACCTGTCTTTTCATAGTCGGCTCAGTCTCTTCAATAACCTCTCCGCTTTTAGGATCGTATATCTTTTTCACAACATACGGTGTGTACAACTTGCCACCATTTACTGCAGCCGAAACTGCCTGAACCTGCTGTATTGGTGTTACTGAAACACCTTGACCAAATGCAGTTGTTGCTTGCTCAACAGGTCCAAATCTTTCTTTTGAGAATAGTATCCCCGAAGCTTCGCCAGCAATACCCGAACCGGTTTTTTCACCAAAACCGAAGTCTTTAATGTATTGCATAAGTCGCTCACTACCTAATCGTTGTCCTAGTTCAATAAAGCCTGGGTTACAAGAATTTTCAACGACTTGAAGGAATGTTTCATCCCTATGTCCCGCGCGCTTCCAACAGCGAAGTTTCGCACCAGCGACCATAGAATAGCCTGGGTCGTAAAATCTTTCATGTTCTAGATCAACTAGGTTTTCTTCAAGTGCTGCACTTAACGTAATGATTTTAAAAGTAGAACCCGGCTCATATGCCATCCATACAGGCAAGTTCCGATTGTAAATCGACTGCTCCACTGACTGATACTCCGCGGGATGAAAAGTTGGATATGAAGACAGTGCTAAAATTTCACCTGTATTTGGATCCATGGCAATCGCGAGGGCTTGGTCAGCATCATACCTATCCATAGCCTGTGATAGTTCGCGCTCCACTACTTTTTGTGCATCCACATTAATCGTCAGTTCTACAGTAGCGCCATCATCGCCCGCTTTCCAAGCACTTGCTACATTCGGTAAGTTGTTACCTCTTGCATCTGTAAATAACCGGATGGCTGACGCATTGCCTTGTAAGAGTTTATCGTACCCATACTCAATACCTGCAAGTCCTTGCGAATCATAACCAGTAAACCCGAGAAAACGTGATAACAATGTGCCATAAGGATAGTCCCGTACGTAGTCAACACCACTATACAAGCCTTCTATCTGTAAGCCTTGCAGTTCTACAGCCTTTTCATAAGGGATATTCTTCCCCTCTGGTGCCAACTTCACTAAGTACGCTTTTTTATTCATCTTTTCTAGAAGTGTTTGCGCATCCACTTCTAGTACTTGCGCAATTTTTGCAGCAGCTCCTTCAATATCCTTGCTCTGTGAAGGCATAAAATATAAAGTCGGTGCCAATTTATTCGTTACTATACTTTCTCCATTTCGATCCGTTATATGCCCTCGTTCATTAGCAAACGGAATTTCACGGTCCCAGTTCTCTTCTGCTTTTTTTGTTAATTCTTTTTGGTCAAAGACTTGTAAGAAAAAAAGACGAATCACTACTGCAGCTGTCAGACAGATAAACAATACATATAAAATTCGTAATCGCTTTTTTGAATGGATAGAAATCCACTTCATTCTACATCACACCTTGTTTTTTACAACGTATGAAATGAAGTGGACTTCTATTCAATGTCTATTCAATCTCTATATTTTCAATTTCACCTTCTGGAGAAACGTCTACATCTGGAATGAAACTTTCAGCAGGAGTCTTGAGATTAACGACTATTGGTGCACGATCTGAAATGACTGTACCCGGAGACACACTTTGACTGACCGCAAAACCTTCCCCTACTGCTTCAATTTCCATGCCCGACATTGTTTTAAAAACAAGTATGTTCCGTAGCGACCATTCCGTAAAGTTCGGTAAGGTACTATTTCCTGCCGTTTTCAAAAATACAAAGCTACCTTTCACAAGCTTTTGCTTACCTTTTGGATATTGCTCAATAATTTCGCCGCCAGCACCAACAATTATTGGTTTCAAGCCATCATTTGCAAGCTCCACCTGCATCGCTTCTGCATTTTTACCCGTGTAATCTTGAATAGCTACACGATCTACTGCTTTTACATCTTCAGGATTAATATTTAAATGTTTTAAACTATTTTGCATGACAGGATTAAATACTTCAGCAACTGGTACAGATCCTAATTTCCCTTTTAGCTTCGGCTTTTCAACTGACACATACATGATTAGCTGTGGATCATCTGCTGGTGCCATTCCTAAGAAGGAATACAGGAACTGATCAGCACCCCAATAATACCCACCACTAGCCTTCGGAATTTCTGCTGTACCTGTTTTACCAGCTACTTGATATTCATCTAACACAAAATCCTTCGCTGTCCCGTACTTAGACGTTAATGTAGATGCTAAAATCTCTTGCACTTGCTTCGCTGTTTCTTTTGAAATAGGTTGCCCCTTTTCTTTTGGTTCATGTTGTTCAATAATCTCTCCTGTAGATGAATCTACTATTCTATCAATCACATACGGTTGCATCATTTTTCCGTCATTTGCGATAGCTGTCATCCCTTGAATAAGCTGAATTGGTGTTACCGTCGAACCTTGACCAAATGATGTTGTCACTCGGTTAATTGGATATTGCGATAAAATTATCCCTGTCGCTTCATTTGGTAAATCAATGCCTGTTTTTTGACCAAAACCAAAGCGATCTAAATAATCAAGGAACACATCGTCTCCCATCTTCTTCAAAAGATGGGCCATTGATGTATTAGAAGAACGTTGGAAACCTTCTAAATATGTAATCCAATTCCAACCGACTCTATTATGATCCCGAATAACTCGATCATGTACCTTATAAGGAGCTGAATTATAAGTTTCATTTGGATTCCAATTACCCGAATCGATTGCACTAGCAAGCGTGAAAATCTTCATCGTCGAACCAGGCTCAATCGTTTCCTCAATGACTTCATTCAACCATTTCATATTTTCACTACGTGTTTCAGGGTTGAATGTCGGACGCTGTGACATCGCAAGAATTTTCCCCGTTTTCGGATCAGCCACTACAGCCGTCATAGATTCCGGATTATACTCTTTTTCTACTCGTGTCATAGCATCTTCTACGAAACTTTGAATTGTTTTATCTAGAGTGAGATAAATATCATCGCCATCTTTGGCCGGTGTTATCATTTTCTCACTGTTAGGTAATAAGTATTGGAAAGCGTCGGTCTGGTATTCAACCTTACCATTTTCACCAGTTAATGCCTCGTCGTACGTTAACTCAAGACCCATCTTTCCTTTTGTTGTCACAGTACCGTCCTTATTTTCCTCTTTTAGCGCAAAGCCAATCAGATGCGACGCAAAAACTCCATTTGGATAATAGCGTTTCAAATCACTAACAAACAGTATACCTGGTAATTCTTCTTCTTTTATTTGGTTCATAATTTCATGACTAATCCCTCGGCCAGCACTACCAAATTCAACTTGGTAAGGTAGTGTACCGTCATCTCTACGCTTCGTTAGTCGATGATAGATTGCCTCTTTATCCATATCTATATATTCTGCCAATACTTCTGCAGTTTCCTCAGGATCAACAACATGACGTGGTTTTTTGGGATTGGTTGTTGCACTTTCATTTACAACGGCAACTAGTCGATAGCTAAGTGTATCCTCAGCTATCACTTTGCCATTAGTATCATAGATTTTTCCTCGGTTAGCGGTAATAGCACTCTCTTTTTGATATTTCGCAGCAGCTTTTGCTGCCAGTTCTTGTCCTTCTACTTCTCCAGAAGCTTGAAGTGTAACCATTCTTGTGAATAATAGGAAAAAGAGCCCTCCATAAAATATTAATAATAGAAAGGCTCCCCATTGGAATCGAAATCTCTTTTTTTTCATTCTCCAGGCACTACCTTTACATTTTTCTCATTTTGAGTTAAACCTAGTTCCTGTGCTTTTTTCCATATGCTAGAGTATGTAGAAAGTTCGCTCACGCGAACAGTCAAATCTACGTTTTGTCTTGAAATTTCTTCAATTTCATTTTCAATTTTTTGAATATCTATGTTCGTCGTTTGAATTGCTGCCTGTTTGTTTAATACAAAAACTGCTAGTACTGCAATCGTTGCTACTAAAACGAGTAACATCATTTTTTCAAATTTTTGGTTCGTTTTTTTGCGATGTTTGATGGTGGGATTTGGACTAGGTGGCGTTACTGGTTGTTGCACATGTTGATGCTGTTGTTGCCTTACACGTACTGCTGCCATTTACTCACGTCCTTTGTCGTTAATTTTCTCCACCACTCTAAGCTTTGCTGATCGTGCACGATTATTAACTGCTAACTCCTCTTCTGAAGGTAGAATCGGCTTTCTTGATATAAGCTTTAAAGTCGGTTTCATATTATCTGGAATCACCGGTAAATTCGGTGGTAATTCAGGTAGTGACGAAGCTTCTTTAAAAATTGTCTTACATAAGCGATCCTCTAATGAATGGAATGTAATTACGCTAATGCGTCCTCCAACACCAATCATTTCAATAGCATCTACAAGTGAGTCTTCTGCTGCGCCTAGCTCATCATTTACAGCAATACGAATCGCTTGGAAAATACGCTTCGCTGGATGCCCGCCTTTACGACGTGCAGCTGCAGGAATCCCCTCTTTGATAAGTTCTACAAGTTGCCCAGTCGTTTCAATTGGCGCAGTTTTACGTGCTTCCTCAATTTTTCGAGCTACTTGTTTTGAAAATTTCTCTTCTCCATAACGGAAGAAAATACGAACTAAATCCGCATATGCCCATTCATTGACAACATGGAATGCCGACAGTTGTGCTGTCTGGTCCATACGCATATCAAGTGGTGCATCATGATGATAACTAAACCCACGCTCCGGTGTGTCCAATTGTGGCGAAGATACGCCAAGGTCATATAAAATACCATCTACTTTTTCAATATTTAATGCTAGTAATTCCTCTTTTAAATATCGGAAATTCGAGTGCACAAATGTGACACGTTCTATATAAGGTGCTAAACGAACCTTTGCATTTTCGATAGCTACTGTATCTTGGTCAAAACAAATGAGACGACCCTTTTCTGATAGTTGTTGTACTAAATATTCACTGTGCCCTGCTCCGCCAAGCGTACAGTCTACATATACACCATCAGGATTGATGTTCAACCCATCAACAGTTTCTTTTAATAGCACGGTTGTATGATCGAACATACTAATCGCTCCCTCCAGGCCTTTCTTCTTTAACTAAAAATCAAAGCCAATCATATTTTCTGCAATTTCATTGAAAGATTGTTCAGACTCATTGAAATAAATTTCCCAAGCCTCTTTAGCCCAAATCTCAATTCTATTCGATACACCTAGCACAACACATTCTTTCTCAAGATGTGCATGCGTGATAAGAGTAGAAGGAATGTTAATTCGGCCCTGCTTGTCTATTTCAACTTCCGTTGCTCCCGAAAAGAAAAATCGCGCAAATGCACGTGTATCTTTCTTCGTCATTGGTAAGCCTTTTAATTTTTCTTCGAGTTTTCGCCATTCATTCATAGGATAGCCAAATAGACAGTTGTCGAGACCACGTGTAACAACAAACGTTTCGCCTAAAGCTTCACGAAATTTTGCTGGTACGATTAACCGTCCTTTCGCATCAACAGAGTGTTGATATTCTCCCATGAACATGCTACTCACCCCACTTTACTAAATAATGTACCACATCCCCCCACTTTCCTCCACTTTTTTTAAAAAAAACTTGACATTTTCACACTCAATATGCGAATAGACCTCTAGTAAAATATTTGTTTTGTGATAAATGGCATAAAAAAAGAACCACTCTTAATAGAGTAGCCCTCTTTCTGTTATGACAAACGACGGTAAAGATCAGATCTATATGTTAATTTATGACACATATAGGTATTTATACTCATTTTATTCCCATTACAAATAAAGTAAATAATGATGATTTCCAAAGTCGTATGATTTTTCTAACATTTCATCAATTAAACTAGGGCCAAACTCATTCAAATATTGATACGGATTATAAGAACGCTCTTGGAACCCGTCATTTGGATACAGTTCGTTTTGCAGTATCATAAACTTACGGATAGTTACTTCATGCTTCGCAAGTACTGTTTGTTCAATTTTTTGTTGCAAATAATTAAATTGCTTTAAATGTGTTTCTTTATTTTTCATAATGACTTTATTTAACGGAATTTGTTGCGCTTCTAAATGCACTTCAAGCTCATCTAATTTTTCATTAATTAATTGTTGTATCGCCTGAATTTGATGCTTTGCCTTTTCGTCTTGCACAGCTGTAACAAACGTGTCTTTTAATTGCATCGCTTTTCCATTCCATACATCTTCGACAGATAATCCATACTCTTTCAGTAGTTGCTCTACTTGTCTAGTAATTAGTGTTATGTTTAAACGTGGTGCAAATATAGGCATTTTCAAACCTAGAACTGTAAATGCATCTTTTAGCGTCGCCCAGTAAGCAAGCTCTCCCGGTCCTCCGACAAAGGCTAATACCGGCAATGTCATTTCTTGCATCAATGGTCTTGTAACCACATTATTACTTAACTGCTCAGGGTTAAGTTCAGCGATTTCCAGTAACTCTTCTCGAGATAGCTTAATATTCGCAGCTAAATTCACAAATTGATCTTGACGACGTTCTAGTAAATGACGTTCACCGTCTTTTACATAAAATAGATTGGCAGCTTCACTTGTTGAAAAAATCGGCGTCCCGTATCCCGCACTATCAAATGCTTGCTCTTGCGCAGTTACAACCTGAGCAATTTCTGCGTTATTACGAATAATATGCGTAAAGTTTTGGCTTTCATATTGACGGAACTTCATATCCGCCGCATCAATCATAAGTAATCCTTCTTCTTTGAACAATTGATTCATTAAACGCGCAAAGAAATCGGTAAACGTGTCACTTTCTGTTAATGCCTCTAGCAAATGTTTTCTAAGTCCTTCAGTATAAGCTGTTTCGCCAAAATCTTTTACAACCGTATTTATAAATTGAGTCATTGCTTCTTGATTTAACGCTGTTGTCGAAGCCATTGTTTTACGTTTCGAACGTTCCCCATAAGCACGTTTTTTCACATCTTCTTCACGCATTGTGTAAGTGTGATTAATCTCTTCTAGATCATGGTCTTCTCCAGCAATCCAAAAAACTGGTACAACCGGTCTTTGAAGTTTCATACTTTGCTCTTTCGCTAACGCAATAACTGAAATTGCCTTATTTACAGAGTAAAGAGGGCCTGTTAAAACACCCGCCTGCTGTCCTCCAACAACAACAAGTGCGCCTTGTTCTAATTGTTTTAAATGCTCATTTATTTTATCCGTTATACCAAGTGGTTCCATAAATTGACGAATTATTGTAGCTATTTCAGTTTGGTCCTTCGTCTGCTTTTCTAAATATGCTGCTCGTTTTTGAAATGCCTCATCACTATATTCGTATTCAAAAAACTTATGAATGGCAGTGTTTGGCGACCAATAGTCTGCTAGCACACGACTTCCCACAGGTACTTGGATTGACTCCAGTTTCATTTAACATAAACTCCTCTACTCACTAAATCATCTAAATTAATTTTCACACTCTGTTAATTCTATTATTTTAACGCTTTCCTCATTAACATGAAAAGAAAATGCTTATACAACCTGTAAATATTCTATCAGCGATTGGATTATACCCACTACACAAATAATAATATACGCAGCACTTAGTAATAAGAATAAAAAGCGCCAAATTTTTCGCAGTAATGCCCTTACTTCAATTTCCTTTTTCGTACGCCAGTCTACGTATGTAAAAATCATCGCCATTATGATGGCTGTTATTACTAAAAATCCACCTATATTTATTTGCCATACCGCTCCGATTGCAAGTGGTACTGAAAAAAATAAAAAAAATGTTGTTACATCCGATGCTACACCAAATGCACGGGTTCCTTTAACATTAATTTTTCGCCCAATGAAAAGAACAAGCAAAAAAATAAGAACAGGACAAAAAATAATAATACTAATTAGGATATGTAAAAAATCTTTCAATTTCCTTCATCACTCTCCTCAATTGCTAGTATTTGATGATAGAACGTGCGCAAAGTCGGTAATGTGTGTCCATTGTTTAAAGCCTTTTTTAATATCGCACCTACAATTGTGTCGATTTCACTTTTTCTCCCATCCAAACGATCCGCTAGCATTGATGACGTGTTGGCTGAAGTTTTTTCACATACAGCAACAACATCAGAAAAAGCAACATTAGCCTCGAGACCCGGAAATGCATCTATTAACTCATTATACAGAGTCTGCATTAAGAAAAACGCATGCTTATTCGTTAGTAACTCTCCGTTTTTCATTTGCAAAATGGCTGTTAGTGGATTTATTAAGCAATTTAACACTGCCTTTTCAAATAACATTTGTTCTGCATTTTGTGCTAATTTAAGCGAAAAAACAGAATCAACCATTTGTTGAAGCTCCCAAAAGATTGTATGATCCCCACGAGCAGGTGCAATTTTGCATAAACCAAGCCCTCTATGTAAGACAGTCGAACTATTTTGAACTTGCGCACCATACAAAACAGAACTAAAGGCTATCGTCTGTTGTGGTAATTGTAGGGCCTCCTCATAATGCGCCAAACCATTTTGCATAAACAATAGTGGTACATTCTTCGGTAACACTGACAATTCCTTATACAGCGTCTGTAATTGACCGTATTTAACAGCGACAATGACTAAATCTTGGTGAGGTAGAGTGCTTAAACTTGTTGTTGCACCAACTTGTCTTTGCGTTTTTGTACCGTCAAGATTGACTCTTGTCAAACCTACTTTATTTAATTTTTGTGCCTGTTCTTGTCTTCTAACAGCTACTGTCACATGTATGCCAGCTTCCGCTAAAAAACTTGCCGTCAGCATACCGACAGCACCCGCCCCTACAACAACAACATTCACAAAATCTCCCCGCTTTCTTATGCGCAAAAGGCCTGCCGACTAGATGGCAGACCTTCGCAGGTGTTTTTATTATACAGGATTCACCGAATGTTTTCGATACGATAATAGCATTTTGTTTGGATACTAACCTTCGGATATACATTACAAGTATCGCACAAAAATCAACCGACACTCATTTTATATATCCATATCTTACTTTTTTCTAAATCGCTAATCTTTCATTAATGAATAGCCTTGTTGCAGCCATTTCACTAACTTTTCGTGTTCATTTTGCAATTCTCGATGTTGCACCTCAAGACTTTGGTAGGCCTCAGTCAATTCATCAAAACTTGTCAACGCTAACTTCAAATGACTACGCATGGATTGTTGTGGTTGATTGCGCACGGCTGATAATGATTGACTATACTGACCACGCAACGTTTTATTCCAACGAAAACCACATGCCTGCTTCGTACGTCCAAGTTCTTCCGCCGCTAATTCAAATGCCTCTAACTGTGTTTTACCATTTTGCACATTATGCAGCACAATTTCCGCTAATCTTTCATCGTCATCCTTCGTCCATTGATCTTTTCTTTTTTTAAGTTCCATAATCTATCACCCTCGCATTTTTTACTACTATATGCTTTGGTAAAGAAAATAGAATCATTCTACGAAAAAAGCAATGATTATTGTTAGCTTCAATAATCACTGCATATAAAATATTGGCTCTTTTCAAAACATGTACGTGTCTGCACATTCCACTACGGGTGGACGCTTTCCGCGGGGCGTGGGTTGAGCCTCCGTTCCATGTGCTTTATATCAATATATAATGATTCAAGAACAGATTTTGGTGTTGAGCTAAAATATTATTTATTATTTTTTTTCGTTAAGAAGCTATTAACCGCCTCATGATGTGCTTCACTTTCCCAAAGCTTTGCACATGTACGCACTTCCTCCATCACACGTTCATACATATTACGTTCGCGCCATTTACGAAGCTCAATTTCCTTATATGCTTTATGCACAGACGGATGAATTTTACACATATGCTCAACAAAATCATCAAGTGCCTCATCTTTAGAACCTTCAAAGACACGCATCGCCCAGCCAATTTCATAAAGTAAATCTGCAGGGTACCTTTTCGCATCTACAAGCATCTTCATTGCACGGTCATGACGTAAACCTCTTTCGAACAAGTACGTGCCGCCACCCCAGCCACTCGTAATCGCTAAAGTACCTTGAATAAAGCCACATTTCGCATGGCTCGCCACTAGACGGAAATCACAAGCCGTTGCAATCTCACAGCCACCACCCACTGCAGTTCCGTTAATAAGTGCAATTGTTGGTACTGGTAATGTCGCTAAATCATATAAAATTTTCCCCATTTTGCTAAGCATGCCGAAAGCTTCGTCTTCCGTTTCTAGCGAATGAAATTCTGATAAATCACCACCTGAGCAAAATGATTTCTCTCCCGCTCCCGTTACGACTAAGAAACGCACATCATTATGTGTACGAATATATGTAATTACTTCCTGTAAACCGTTCATTACCTCATCGTTTACAGCATTATGTTTTTCTTCTCGATTAATCGTAAAAGTAATGATGCCATCATTGTTGTCAATTATATAAGCCATTTCTAGTCCCCCTTTGTTTAATAAGATAAATTGTATCATACAACTATTATTGTACTATATATTCTTTCGTTATTGACGAAAAATTCGGTCATTTCGTTATAATCAATTACGTAGAGGTGTAATTCCAAGAGCTAAAAAAATAAAAAAAGGCTAGTAGAGAGCCATGGTCTCTCTACTAGCCTTTTAAGTGAGCAAACACTGAATTATTTGCTTACTACTTCTTTACCTTTGTACTGTCCGCAAGCTTTGCAAACACGGTGTGATAATTTAGCTTCACCACAGTTAGGGCAAGCTACCATACCAGGTACAGATAGTTTGAAATGCGTACGACGCTTTCTTTTTGCAGTTTTAGAAGTTCTTCTAAATGGTACAGCCATTGATGGCACCTCCTTACAGATCGTTTATTCGTCTGTTTGATCAAAATACTTAGCTAAAGCAGCCAGTCTTGGATCCAATTTTGGTTCGTCAGCTTTTTTGTGAAGTACTACGTCTTCATCCGTTGCGTAAGTCCAGTTTTTGCCACCATGCATTTGTCCTTCGGTATTCTCTTTGAATACTTGCATTGGCACCTCAAGAAGAACTAACTCCTCAATAACCGGCTTCATGTCGATAACATCACCATCAATATAGTGAACCTCATCGGCATCTTCCCCACGTTTTTCTTCATCTACCCAGCTGAAAATTTCAACTGTCTCGATTTCGATAGGAAACTCAACATCTTCCCACGTGCGTGCACATGGAAGTGTTAACGTAGCTGTCACTGTCAACTGACAAGTCATTTGCGATGCACCAAAAGTACATAGCCCTTTTACATGAACGGGCGAAATCGCACGAATATCCTGGTTTCGCTCCATCACTTCGTCCAACTGTACATAGGCATCAATTGGCATTCCGTCTTGGCGGTATTTAGATAATTGATGAATTGACCATTTCATTCGTTTAATCACCTCGAGACAACACTGTTGATTATATATTGTGTGAAAATAGATGTCAAGATAATTTCTTGTCACCACTTAAAAACCCACTTATAATTAGACATACTACCAATTACAACTTGGCGTAATCACGCCCAGATTCTACCGCATAAGACATTTACTGAATACAGTTAAAGGGGGGTTTTACGTTATGCAAGCAGTCGGCATTGTTGTTGAATATAATCCATTCCATAATGGACATGCCTATCATTTAACACAGGCAAAACAAGTAGCACAGGCTGATATCGCCATTGCAGTAATGAGTGGTTCGTTTTTACAGCGCGGAGAACCAGCTATGGTGGATAAATGGACACGAACACAAATGGCACTCGCAAGCGGTGTCGATATTGTGATAGAGCTACCATATGTCTATAGTACCGCATCAGCAACAGATTTCGCAAAAGGGGCGATTGCTCTTCTTTCAGCGATTGGTTGTGATTCCTTTGTCTTTGGCAGCGAGGACGGCACTGTTCAGCCTTTTTTAAATACCTACCATCTCATTAAACAGCACCGAGACGAGTACGATGCATTTGTTAGAACAAGCTTACAAACCGGTGCAAGCTTTCCAAAAAGCCTACATTACGCTTATGAACAGCTTACACAAAATCACCCTTCAACATACATTAATTTAGCACAACCAAATAATATTTTAGGCTTTCATTATATTGAAGCTGCTGACAGACTTGGTAGCTCCATCAAGCCATTAACGATTCCACGTATAGCAGCTGGTTATCATGACGATTTACGAGAAGGTGCTTCAATTGCCAGTGCAACCGGTATACGAAAAGAACTCGCCGAAACAGGTTCTTTACATGGTGTGAAAAATGTATTACCAAAACCTTCATATGAATATTTATGCAATTGGCATGAAAGGCATGCTCAATTCGCCAGTTGGGAAGCATTTTGGCCGCTCCTACAATTTACAATTATCCGCCATTCACCAAAAGAGTTAACACGATATGCAGAAGTAACAGAAGGCATCGAGCATACACTTTTGAAAGCTGCAAAAACAAGCGATACATTCAAAATTTTTATGGAAAAGATAAAATCTAAACGCTATACGTGGACAAGGTTACAACGAATGCTTACTCATATTTATACAGGATTTACAAAGGAACAATTGCATACTTTTGATGCACCAACAACAATTCGCTTACTTGGTATGTCAGCTCAGGGACAGCAATATTTAGGACTGCATAAAAAAGAATTCACACTGCCACTAATAAGCCGTGTTGCCGCAACCGAAGACAAAATGCTTGCTATCGACCTTCACGCGGCGGAAATTTACAACTTTAGTGTTGAGTATGGTGGCACTTCACATAAACTCCCGAAAGACTATCAAACACCACCAATTCGCTTTTAGCGGTCGGATACGATTTTTAAAGCGGTCCTTTTATTAATGTCACTAAAACGCCGCACAACATGCAGTGCGGCGTCTTTTATTTTGTATCCAATTGTTCTAAATAGTTAATAGCGTCATCTATAGTTTTCACGGGTATTATTTTCATTTCCGTACCAATGTCCTCAGCTGTCTTAACTGCTGTCGCATAATTCGATTCTAACTCAGGATACTTCGCTTTTAGTTCAGGCGAAATTTCATCGTCTGCGGCAAAGAAAATCTCCATGCCATCACGGTCAGCAGCAATGACTTTGTAGTCAATTCCACCGATACGGCCAACCTTACCATCCATATGCATTTCACCAGTACCTGCAATCTTATAGCCCTTTGTTAAATCCTCGGGTAATAACTGATTTAATATTTCAAGTGTGAACATTAATCCTGCAGACGGGCCACCAATATCTTCTGTTTTCATCGAAACTTCCGGCGTCGTTTCAATTGTTTTACTTTCTGCATACGTAATCCCTAAACCCGCACGCTTCTCCTGGGTACCTGGAATTTCTTTTAGCGTAAGTTTTTCTTCTTTTAGTTTTTTATTTCTAAGAAATTGTATATTTACTTCGTCATCCATTCGCTTCGTTTTTAGCAATTCTACAAGCATTTCTTGATTTTCAATCTTTTGTCCATCAACTTCGATGATTTCATCACCTGCTTTTAAAATACCATCTGAAGCACCACCATCAAGGACATTTAATACAAAAACACCATCAAATTTAACATTAACATCTAGGCCAGCTCTCTTGAAAGCTACATATTTCGCATTAAACTGTGAATCTGACATAAGCTTTAACTGGCGAACACTGTATTCTTCATTATCCTCTAAGGGATTTCTGACTTGGTTAATATCCATTAACTTTTGGTACTTTTGTGTTTTTGCCCATAAATATGTCATGGGAGTTGCTTGTTGCATAGCAACAGTCATCAAACTTAGCGATCCTTCATCGTCTGCATCACCATCTTCTACGGTTACAAATTCACTAACATCATAAGCACTTCCTGGCTTCATAATATAAGCGTCTATTCGATACAATGATAAAAAAGCAATCATAGATAAAAACAAAACATATAAACTAATTTTTTTCTTCATAATTAAAGACACCTCCCTAGACGCACTAAAACCAACTGTTCATGTTTTCGCCTTTTACACATATATTGATTTTAGCATTTGCCTATGTGAATGACAAAAAGTTGAAACGAGATGATATGATGATTGCGACAATCCAAATATTGCTCTGCATACTTCTTATTCTATTACTCTTGTTATTTCCACAGACCGCTCATACCGGGACAGATTTAGGTCTACAACTTTTCATGGAAGCACTCTTCCCGTATTTGCTCCCTTATCTCATACTGACACAATGGCTACTGCGCTTAACTGCACCACTTCGTACCAAAACAAAAAGAGCCTCTCTGTACGTACAAGCTTACGTGATTAGCGCTCTTGGCGGCTATCCTACAGGTGCAACAACAATTGTGTACTTAAAAAACAGTGGGCAGCTTCATCCAAAAGAAGCAAATTTTTTATTAGCTGTATGTCATGCCCCTAGTCCGCTTTTTGTACTCGGCTTTGTAAGTCTTGATTTATTACAAAACAATACGTTTGGATGGTTGTTTTTATGTTTATTACATAGTTTTAATATTTGTTGTTTACTCAGCGGCTATTTTTTATTTCGTAAAACAGCACCCCCTACTATTTCAGTACACAACACCCCATTACACGGATCACCTTTTTCAGAAAGTATCAAGGAAACAGCACCTACATTACTCCTAGTTGGGACAACAGTTATTTTTTTCACAGCTATTCAAACGATTGTGCAAAAAAGTTTAGTAGAATTGATTCCTGGCTTACCACATTCGTTAGAGTTTATGATTGCTGCCGTATTAGAAGTGACAAATGGCATAAAAATGACCATTACAACCTTTCCCTCACATCCGTACTTACCGTTATTCGTGGTCATACTGTTGACGATGCAAAGTATTAGCATCCACCTACAAATATTCGTTATCGCTAAGTCAGCCAAACTCTCCGTTCGCCCATATATTAAATTTCGTCTACTCAGCATCATTGTAGTGCCAACTATTTATGCCTTATTTTTTTTATAGGAACAAATACGCTGGAGAGCCCGAAGCGAAAGTAAACGTTCCACCACTTTCGCCAGTGGGAGCAGACCGCGGCCTCGAGGATGTAACGCTTTAGCCTAGACGACAATGCCCTAGGTTATCCGCAGAAAAAAAATCTATAATTTCCTTAACAAACAAAAAGCACATGTACCCGAATAGGTACATGTGCCTTTATAACTTTGCAAAACCGTATTTTTCTTTTAATGCGCGTTCCACACAATCAGGTACAAGTTCGCGTACATCGCTGCCGTATTTTGCCGCCTCTTTGACAATACTCGAACTTAAGAATGAATATTGATTTTTCGTCATAATAAAAAATGTTTCAATCGTTTCATCTAGGAAACGGTTCATCGATGTAATTTGCATTTCATATTCAAAGTCCGATACTGCGCGTAAACCACGTACGATAGCTTTGGCACCCTTTTCTTTGGCATAGTCGATCAGAAGCCCTGATGAGGATTCAATACGCACATTCGGTAGCGTTTTTGTGACCTCCGCCATCAATTTCATGCGCTCTTCTACCGAAAACAAAGGCTGCTTGGATGAATTATTTAATACAGCCACATACACAACATCAAAAATATCCGCAGCTCGTTTAATAATGTCTAAATGACCAAATGTAACAGGATCAAAACTTCCAGGAACAACAGCAATTTTCTCTGACAACTTATTCTCCCTCTTCCCCAGTACAACGATATACCGAAATAATCGTTCCACCGTATGTTTCTTGTCTTTGTAATGTGAATGCATTAAAGTTTTGTGGTAGGTTTACTTCCTTCGCATGTTCACATAAAATGATACCATCCTCTTGCACTTTATCGTTGTCGACAAGTATTTGTACTAAATCATAATACTCTTTGTGATGGTATGGCGGATCTAAAAAAACCAATTTAAATTTAATATCACGCTTTAATAGCGCTTTTACAGCACGCTTCGCATCAATGCGGAAAAGCTCAGAGTACTCTTCGTATCGACATTTTCCGATATTTTCTTGTAGTACCTGAAAAGCCTTAAAATCCTTCTCAATAAATACTGCATGCTCAGCCCCTCTACTCAGAGCCTCAATACCAAGTCCACCACTACCCGCGAATAAATCGAGCGCCGTTCCACCATCAAAAAATGGGCCAATAATATTGAAAATGGATTCCTTTACTTTATCTGTTGTCGGCCTCGTTGTATTTCCTGAAATCGCCTTTAATGGCATGCCTTTACGTTCTCCTGCTACTACTCTCATAGATGCACCTTCTTCATACTTTCTTTTACTTCTAGTAGCAAAAAGCAACACAAATGTGTCGCTTTTTACTCTTACTATTTTTGTTCCTGTGTTAACACTTGTACACGACCATCACTTTTTTTCAATTCTACTAAGAATAAACGTTGTAACCACGCCTCTTCTACATAATAACGATCAGCAATTTTGAGTATCGGTTCAGAAATTGTTGAATATCTGCGTTGATTAAATACATAAAACCCTGGCTCTTTCGGGAATCGGAATGAACGTGTCTCACTATTCACATAATAACCATTTTCCCCCTCACCAGCAGTGTAGCCTAAATGCGGTAATAGTGTATCAGCAGAATATAAAGTTTGTCCTTCATATAAAATAATATCTACATCTTCTTTAATAAGGTCATCTACATAAACGCTTCGCCCATCTTCAAATAACAATGGGTAAACACCATTTTCATGTGTGACATTTAACTCAAAATAGGATGTTTTCGCTGTTAATACTTCCGATAATAGCTCATCCATTTTTGTCGGAGAAATCGGCTCTTCACCCAATCCTTTTACAGCTTCCTGCCAAGCACGCTCTTGGTCATCAGACATATACTCCTTCAAGGTTGCTACCATTTCCTTCGCTTTATCAGAACCAATAGAGCCACTTACTAAATACGATGCTACAACTTCTATTAACCACTCTGGCGCGTCCTTAAATTCTAACTCCGACTTGATTTGCGATAGAATAACCTGTTTCTCTACTGCCTGCACTGTTAACTCTGGTAAGAATAATATACGATCATCATGTGTAGCAATTGGCTTTTGCTCTTGTACAATAGAAATATGCTCATCATTTAAAAATTGTATGCTTTCAAGTGCTTTTAAAAATTCGTTGGATACCGCTTGCTTTGCATAAATCGATAATACAGGTGTTTGTTTTTGCACTTTTAAATTACCTGTTTGCCAATATAAATCATGCACTGCACCGTTTCCACTAAACATTGTGTAGTTCACAAGCGATAATTGTTGTTGCCCAATTAATGGCAAACCTGTTACCCACTGTCCTTCCATGTTCCCTTCAGTTGAAATATGCACAACCGAGTAAGAGGTTTCTCCATTAATTAATGTAGCAAATACATCCTGGATCAACATTTTATCTTGCAGACCACCCTCAAGTGGAATTATGTACGAAACTGATTGTGCTTTTGTTTCACCTTTTTTAAAATATGTTGTTTCTTCTGATAAACGGTTACAACTGTTCTCGTTGTCGATAAAACAAGTTGGATCCACTGCATTTTTTGGCCATTTTATTTTTACCTTTTGATTTGGCAAGTTTTTAAAATGCTGACGAACATCTAAACTATTTTCACGATAAACAATCTCAATTTCTTGTGAGTAGTGGAATTCGCCATTACCTACTTCTAAATCAGATGAGTATGCCTGATATTGGAAGAACAATGTGCCCGTTATTATTAAAGCTAGAATGGAAAAAAAACTCAATGCAAATTTCATATGCTAGACCTCCCGCAGCATGATACTATGTGTATTGGAAAGGATGTGCGAATATAATGCCACAACAATTTATAGAACTAGGTGAAGGCTACGGTGATGTTTACGAGCTTCTTGAGATTATCAAATCAAATGACAGCCGCTTCCATCAAGCCTTCATTCTAACATCAACAAAAGAAGAACAAACAATTGCTTCTTTAGCTGTAGCCCTTAAACCAGCAGGAGACAGTAAATTCATGCCCATTTACATTTGCCGAGAAGGCATTCCTTTTAATGAGGAGAAGCCATCAAAACGCCAAATAATGTTCGAAGAATGTATTGAACAACTCGGTAGAAAAGCAGTAGTTGTAGAAATAAAGCACTCATCTATATTTTCGGAGTCAAAACTATTTTATCAATACCTTATTGGAATAATGAGACTACATCACTATATTCCGGCATTAAACTGATATTATAGACCCGCTTTATAGTCATATTCCTTCGCTTTATCTGGTTTAGCATTTTCAAACTCAGTTTTAACGAATGGACGAAAAGATTCAACAACGTCTTTCACGAAAGGAAGGCGTTGTATTTTTGTAATCATTGTTTCAATATCCTCTCGATCGCAATAAAGTACAACATATTTTTGCTTACGAGAAATGTAATGAACATGACCATACTTCCGAAGTGATTTTGCATGTTTTAATTGATGGACGTAAACGATAAGCCCTTGTCGTTCGTTCATAAGTATTCCCTCATTTCTTATCTAAAAGAATACCATACACGGGAAATTGATAGCAACAGAGTTTAGCTGACAGCTGGATCGTTTTTCCGTTATAATGGAAAAGCATAGAATTTTTTGTTGACAGAAATCTATTCACTTATGCTAGATAAAGTGAATTTGCCAGTACCTTTTGGAATGAAGATGATTGTTAAGGAGGACGAATATGGGGAAGAAGACAAAGATAGCAATTGCCATTGCAGCAGCTAGTGCAGCAGCCTGGGCAGGGAGTAAAGCTATTTCTAAACCGCAACAACGCGAAGGAAAACCAGCGTTACAATTTGATCGCCCTATTGTACTTGCGCATCGCGGTGGTGCAGATTTGGCACCAGAGCACACGATGCCGGCTTTTGAAAAAGCTGCACAATTAGGCGTAGATGGCTTTGAAGTCGACATTCGTTTAACTAAAGATGAAGAGATTATTGTCTTCCACGACGCTACGATTGACCGTACAACAGATGGTTATGGCCTTGTAGCTGAAATGACATTAGAAGAGATTAATGCTTTTAACCATGGCTACCAGTTTGAAGATTTAGATGGCATTACTACTTACCGTGATCAGAAAGTCGACGTTGTTACACTCCGTCAATTGCTAGAAACATATTCAAACATGTTAATAAATATTGAAATAAAAGATGCACCAGATACGTATGAAGGTAGTTTAATGCCTTCTAAACTATGGCGTTTAATCGAAGAGCTCGGTGTAGAAGATCGTGTCATTGTGGCAAGCTTCTATGGCGAACAAGTAGATCGTTTTAATTTATATGCACAAAATCGTGTGGCACTTGGCGCAGGTGAGTCAGATGTACGAAAAGCATTCACATCTTTTTCAAGCCAGTTTGGGCATTTATATCATCCGAAAGTGGATGTATTTCAAATACCAATAAAGTCCGGTGTTGTTGCACTAGATTCACCAAAATTCATTCAGTTTTTAAACAACCTCAATATTCCTGTCCATTATTGGACAATCAATGATTTAGTAACTATGAACAAGCTAATTCGAAATGGTGCTAAGGGTATTATTACCGACCGCCCTGATATAGCGATGGTGCTATTACAAAAATATCAATAAAAAAGAGCGTCTCCTAAGTCCAGATTAACTTAGAAGACGCTCTTCTCGTTTTTAACCTATTTTAAATTATTAAGCACAGCATCTGTTACTTCACGTAAATTGGCTGCACCGCCTAAATCACCTGTTTTCACACCTTGCGCTAACGTTTCTTCTATAGCATTTAACACCTTTTCTCCTACTTCTGAATAGCCTAAGAAATCGAGCATCATCTTACCTGTCCAAATTTGTCCAAGTGGATTTGCTATACCTTTTCCTTCAATATCCGGTGCAGAGCCATGAACAGGTTCAAACATAGATGGATACTCACGTTCAATATTTAAATTGGCAGCTGGTGCAATCCCGATACTTCCCATGATCGCCCCGCCTAAATCTGTTAAAATATCTCCAAATAAATTCGATGCAACAATAACATCAAACACTTGTGGCTTCATCACTAAAAAAGCAGCTAAAGCATCAATATGATTTGTTGTTTGTCCGATGCCTTCATAATCCTTACCCACTTCTGCAAAAACTTCATCCCAAAATGGCATGCTGTACGTTAAGCCATTCGACTTTGTAGCACTCGTTACATGCTGACGACGATTTTGTGCCATTTCAAATGCATAGCGCATCGCACGTTCTGTTCCTTTGCGTGTGAAAATGGCATTTTGAATTGCCACCTCGTCTTGACCACTATGGATACGGCCGCCACTTTCTGAATATTCCCCTTCAGAATTTTCTCGAACAACTACAAAATCAAAACCATTTGGATTACGTAATGGTGAAGGTAAACCTTGTAATAATTTTGCTGGACGTACATTAATCGATTGTTTCATCTCACGGCGAATTTTAATGAGTAAACCCCAAAGTGAAATATGGTCTGGTACAAGGTCCGGCATACCAACCGCACCTAAGAAAATTTGGTCATAGCTTTTTAAAATATCAATGCCATCATCTGGCATCATCTTACCTGTTTCTAAATAATATTCGCATCCCCACGGAAATGTTGTCCATTCAAATTGAAAACTTCCATCTAGTTGTGCGGCCTTGTCGAGTACTTCCATTGCCGCTGGGACAACTTCTTTTCCTATGCCATCCCCTGGTATTACTGCAATTCGGTAAATTTTCATATGTATTGCCCCCTGTTTGAACTTTCCTTACATAATTTACTATACACTCTTCTTGGCACAAAAAAAATAGAAGAAGTGTAATGCCTACACTTCTTCTATCGTTATGCCGAGCAAGAGCAAGAGCCTCCTGAGCCACAGCCACTACCACAAGCAGAACTTGATGCAAAAAAGGGATTACTTACTGGTACTTTCACCGCTTCAGATACGGTTTTACCGATTAGTAAGCTAATTTCATCAAGCAAATCTTGAAAGTCGTTTTCAGCTAGTCTTAACGCTGAAACCTTATCATTTAAATCGAGTTCACGCTTTTGCTGACGAATCGATTTCATGATTGTATGATAATCAGGATGATATTTCCCAAAACGTTGTACATCTTCGTATTGCTCTTTCATACGTCCAAATGCGTGAATAGCTTCTACTAATTTAGGGTCGCTATAAACGGCATTATACGCTTGCTGTAGCGTATTCGCAGGTTCGGAGGAAAGAATCATCTCACAAAGCGCATCGGCTTCATCCAAAATGAGTGCCCATTCAGAGGTCATCATCATTGTTAATTCCCCCAATCTAATTCCCATCATAACAGATTTTATGGTAATTTTACATTATTGATATTTCAACATAAAGGAGTTTTTACAATTGGTCATATCCTCGAAAGAACAAATTGAAGAGCTACTAGCAGAAATTTTACAAAATAGTACGGAAGAAGATGAGGAAGTACTACGTCATTTATTAGGTGGCCTTCGCGATAAGCAACAAGGCACCCATCGTCGTTACATTAATGCTGCACTTCATATGGTGGGGGAATTCAAGCCGGAAGAAAGCGAAGTTCGGATACCAATTACTCCCGTTATTCATAACACGATAAAAGTGCCACACGGAGGAATAATCGCAACCATTGCAGACGCAGCAATGGGTGGGCTCGCTTCACGCTCTGTTCCAGAAGGCTTTAACGTGGTCACTACGAATATCAACATTTCATATATTGCGACGACAACAAATAAAGAACTGATTGCTAGAGGGCGTTTTGTGCATAAAGGTCGTCAAACATTAGTAATGGAATGTGATATCGAGGATGAAACTGGGCGTAAGCTAGCCATTGCAACAGCTTCCTTCTTTGTCATTAAACGTCGCCTGTCGTAAGATTAGCAAAATAGTCTTGAATGCATTGTTGGTCGGAAAAGGGGAACTTTTCATTCTTTATTTGCTGAGTTCGTTCATGCCCTTTTCCAGCAACAAGCACAATATCACCTTTATTCGCCTTTGACAACGCTTGATGAATGGCAACTTGTCGGTCTAAAAACACTTCATAATACTGTTGTTCAGAAAAACCAGCTATGATACTTTCATTGATAATAATAGGATCTTCATCACGTGGATTATCGGTTGTTAAAAAGATAATATCGGCATATTTACTGGCCACAGCCCCCATGGCAAAACGCTTTGCTTTATCTCGATTTCCTCCACAACTAAACACAAGAAGAATAGTTTTTTTGTCCTCAAAGGTTTGTAAAACAGCCTGTAATGCTTCTGCTGTATGCGCATAATCGACATAGACATCTATTCCCAATGGATTATCTATTTTTTCAAGCCGCCCTTCTGGTAATTTTAAATTCCACATATGCGTAATTATTTCTTCCATTGGAAAACCAAGGCGCCAGACCGCCATTAATGCAGCAATGGTATTTTGCACATGATAACGACCAACAAATGGAATTGCGACAATATGCTCACTCACACTCGTCTGCAAACATAATGTCGTTTTCCCAGCTGTTTCACCTAGTATTTGAACATGTAAATCATTGTGGTTCTCAAATCCAAATGAGCTCGCCTTTTTCTTATCATAAATCCCTACAGACCGACAAAAATTATCATCACCATTTAGTACGAGCTTTTTCGATAAATCCGCTAATCTTTTTTTGGCTCGTTTATACGCCTCTAGTCCTCCATGATCTTCTAAATGGTCTTCTGATAAATTTAAGAACACGCCACAATCGATATCACAATGATCAAGTCTATATTGCTGTAAGCCCATTGATGAGGCTTCTAGTACAACATATGTGACTCTAGCAGACACACATTCTTTTAAAATAGGATGTAGCTCCTTCGCCTGTACTGTTGTTAACTCTTCATATTTTGTTTGTTGTTTTTGTCCATTTATAAAATAGCCAACAGTTCCAATCACCGCTACATTTTTATGTAAGCCTCTTAGTAATTGACTGATAAAGTGGCTGACTGTTGTTTTTCCATTCGTTCCTGTCACAGCAATTACCGTTAAGGCCTCTGCTGGAAAACCCGCTAATTTTGCACTGGCATATGATAGAAACAAGGCTGTATTTGGAACCCATACATAAGGTATTTTTTTGTCATTTGTAGGAATTGTTATACTCTCTTCTGACACAATCGCAACAGCGCCTCGTTCCAACGCTTCTTTTATAAAACGACTTCCAGATGTTTTGACACCTTTTCGCACGACAAAAATATCACCTGGCTTTACTGCCTGTGCATAATCCTCTACCCCTGTAATAATCGTCCGAATCGAGCCCCCAGTAACGGTACAAGGCCATTCCTTTAACAGCTCTGCTAATTGCATCATACAACTCCCCTCCCTATTTCCCCTATCATATGTCGACGTTTGTAACGTGGTGACGAAAAAAAGCAGTGTACACGTTCCTACCGTGTACACTGCTTTTAATTTATCTGGTGATATTTTCTGATCCTTCTACAGGTAATTCGTTATCCTGTTCCTCACTGCTCTCTTTATCTTCTGAAGGTTCAATAAAGATTTGCGTATAGTAATTTAAATATACACCTGAACCAACAACTGTGTATTTCTCATCCATGATAACCTTACGATGCTCCGCTGAATTGAGCCATCCATGCATCGCCTCAATCGCATCGAAATAAGCAGTTGCTAGATTTTCACTTGCATCATTAAATGCTATGCCTTGGTTTTCTAACCTCTTTTTCAAATCGCCATTTGTAGGTGACTCATGTGCAAGAAAGTTTTGTATTTTCATATCCTCACTATGCATTTTTGCCGCCTCATCAAGTGCCTTGTCGATTTCTAACGAGGGTAGTTCATGATGTACACGTGTGATATTGATTAAATCATTTAATTGTTTGGCATTTGCTGTGTTAATATCTTGCTGTAAAAAAGAAGATGGTGGTGTTGGTGTAACAAGCTCACCTTGATAAATCATTTCATATGGTTGGTGTAATACTAGCGTTTCACTATCAGTAAAGCGTACACCCTGCAATTCGCCTGTTTCTCCATCTATATACAACTGTGCAAAAATGCCGTCAAATTTAACGAGTAAACGTGTCTGCATATCTTCTTCATTCATTGAAAAAATAAAAATATTATCGTCGACATTGGCAGCGACTTCATAGTCAATGATTGTCATGCGATAAATGTCATCTCGCTTTTGTCCAATTTTAAAGGGAGACGCATCTAACTCATCACCAGCTATGTATACTTGTGTCACAATGTCTTCTTGTACACCTAGCATAAAAAACGTCGCTGCGCTTGACTTATATACCCACCAATCATAACCAAACGACGACGGCTCTATTCTTGCTGGCTCTCCATATTGTTCGAGTACAGCTCCCACTCCTTGCCCGACAAATATCGACAAACCGCTTTGCGGACGTGTTATTGCACCTTCTTCAGGTTGTTCTAACTCGGTCTTTGGGATTACATTTGAATTCGCATTAGGCCCTTTTAATGGCTCATTTTCACGAGCGGTATTAAAGAATATAAAGCCGATAAACGCAATCGTTGCACAAGCTAATAATATGCGAAATAAAGCTTTCATACGTTACTCCTTTTCATCACCATTATTGGTAGTTATTATATCAATTGTAAGTGCGTTGACACAATGTTGTCATTGCAACAATGTCGAATATGCTCTATTATAAAAATGAGCGTATTATATGTACGAAAAGCTAAAGGAGGATTATTAGATGTATTTTGAAAATACTAACCTTGAAAATTTAACAGCTGACCAAGAATTAATCGAAAGCGTTATGAACAAAAATGGTCTTGAATGTGATGGCGGCTGGGATTATGAACGCATGACATTCGACCGTCGTTTCGATACTCGTGAGGGACGTTTCTACCTTCGTGTATTCGCATATGCTAAATCTGGTGATGTTGGCGCACATGATGCAGTCTTAACTTTAATGAAACCAGTTATCGGTAAATACTACTATCCACACGGTGTAGAATATGGTGAAGGTGAAGTTTTCCCTGCACACCTTGTTAAAAAATGCGAAGAAATTCTAAATAAAGTAAAATTAGATTTAGAAGCTTTTGAAGTCCGTGTTTAATTACTGATGAAAGACTGGATATCCAGTCTTTTTTATTTTTCCCTTGTAAAAAAAAATTTTCTCCTCATACTAACTACATCTTTCAAATGATGTAGGTGTTTAAATTGAAAACCTTTTTCCAAAAACCTTTTTTTCGCCATCCAATAACAGTTATTTTAATAGCTACCGCAATCCTTTGGCTATCATCCTTATCGCTCCCGATTATACTTGCCTACTTAACTGCCCTATTACTAGAGCCCCTTGTTCTAAAAATCGGAAAGAGACTTCGCTTTAAAAGAAGTGTCGTTGTATCTATATTTTTTATATTATTTTTCATTCTCAGTACCTTGATTTGTCTGTTATTAGGCTATATAGCATGGAAGCAATTTTCGACATTTTTGAATCACTTCCCTGAATATATAAACCAATTGTCTGCATTCTGGATTCAAATGCAATCCAAACTAGCAGTCTATACGCATCCTCTACCACTCGAACTTGTGATTCAGATTCAAACACTTATTTCTCGCGGGCTCATTTCTCTCGAAGATTTCGCCTTTTCACTAACAAATTTAAACTACTGGTCATCCTTTATGACGCATTTACCGACAATACTTTTTGATGTACTCATCTATTGGATCGTCTTGTACATGTTGCTTTTAGAGCTACCATCCATTAATAAAAAGTTATTGTCACCTGTTCCCTTTCATCATCAACAAAAGTTAATACTAATTGCACAGCGTGTTAAGATCGCTTTGTTCGGGTTTATCAAAGCACAATTTTTAGTAGCAATCTGTATTTTCATTGTAGCATCACTAGCTTTCTTCTTTTTAAAGATGCCTTTCCCAATTGTATTGGCGTTGCTACTCGTTATACTTGATGGTATTCCCTTTTTAGATTCGATTATTTTGCTTGGTCCATGGGCTATCTATAAAGTTGTAACAGGCGAATATTTATTTGCATTGGCTCTAATAATTTTAACTGTCGTGCTATTTTTAATTCGCCGTATGATCGAACCTAAAATCATTGGTGACCAAATTGGATTATCTTCACTTTCTACACTCATCTCGATGTTCATAGGCTTCAAAATCTTTGGCTTTCTTGGTATATTAATTGGTCCATTGGTTATTGTTGTTATCGTTACCCTCATCAATCCACCACCATCAAAAAATCTCCCTCCTACTGAAGAGTAAGATGGGAGATTTTATTAACAGATTACGCCTCGGCGTAATTGTTGCTGACGCTACGCTTTCGCACAGAAAAATAATGCGTCCAGATTTTGAATTGCGCTTGCACAATTGACTCCTTTCAAAATCTGTGACATCCGCCGGAGGCGTTGGGCCAACAGGATGTTGGTCACTCTCAGGCGTTGCCGCAAGACGCGGCGTTCTTAGCCAGAGTTCCGCATTCAGCAGGCACTTACTGCTGAATTATATTAAAACCCTAGAATAGCTTTAATAACCGATGTTGTTTCGCCTGGTTCAAATAATACGTATAATAGACAATAAACCATTACACCTGTAATTGCTACAAAGAACCAAATAATACTTGTAATTGGTCCGATACGACGGTGAAGCTTCAAGTTTGTTTTCAAACCTGAAATAATACTAACAATACCAAAAACAGCTCCTGTTGTTGCTAAAATAATGTGGAAAATTAAGAAGAATGTATAGTATGGTTTTAAATCATCTCCACCACCGAATGCTGTATTACCAATAAAGATTGTGCGTGAAGCATAGATAATGAAGAAAATAAGTGCGGCAGCACCTGCAGCCAACATTACTTTTTTATGCGCTTCTACTTTGCCTTTTACTATTAAGCCCCAACCGATTGCCACTAACACCGCACTAATGACGATGAACGAAGTACTAATCGTGGGTAATAATTCTAAACTCATTCTCAAAACCCCTTATACGTATAAAATTTCTAGTTTTACATTTGATGCTGATGTTCGTTTTTCCATTTTTCCTGATGCGCTTTTAATGCATCTGCAGTAATTTTATCGGGATCCTTTTGTTCAGAGCGATACCATCTTGTAAAGATAGAAGCAAGTAAAACTCCAAAAATAATTTCTTGTATAATTTTCATTATTACGCCACCAAGCTGCTGATCCTCTACAGGCTTCATATCAGTAAATAACTCCGGTCCAGATAATGATAGCCCTGATAAAGTTGAAGCAGGTACACATAGTTCCATTGCTTTCAACCAAGCATCACCATTTGTATATGTATCATACATAGGAGTAGGTGCGAAAATAATAAGTGCACAAGCAGGTGTTATCAATACTGCATTAGCGATAATATAACCTATTTTATAAAGCGGCTTCATCTGTTGTCGATCTGGCATTTTTTGAAGTATAGGCCAGTACATTAATACAGCAGAAACAAACAATACAAATGTGTATGTACCATGTAATGTTTCGTTTAACTTAATGTAATCTAATACGGATGGTAAATGATAGAACGAAAATAGTCCAATAAAGACCAAGACAGCTACTACAGGTAATGTAAGCACTCTAAATAATGGTTTTACGACTGGTGCCTCAATTGCAACCTTCCATAGCCACCAAGGAATCCCTTTGATAATGAAGATTGGTACAAGTAATAATAACACAGCCATTTGCACCATATGTACCGTAAACATTATATGTGCCATTAAATCTAAAGGCGACCCTTTAATAATATATATCGTCACCATGGCTAATAGGAAGTAAATTGCCTCTCCCTTTTTCAAAGGTTCATTTACTTTAAAGTCATTTCTCCATTTAATTGTTACTAAAAAATACAATCCTGTTATAAAAACGAGAACCCCTATTAAATACGGGCTCCATAATGCTTGGAAACCAAATATACTAAGTGACATTTTAAACGCACCCCTCTAAACTTCAATACTCCTATTATAAAGCCCTTACTTGTGAACTGCAATGAACGAAAGGTGAACAATTTCCCCACATTTAGCACGATTTGGAGACAAAAAAGCACGTTCCTAAATAGTAGGAACGTGCTTTTCTAATGATTACCACCAAACGATCGTTAAGAACGCAAGGAAGAAAGTGAATGCTACAAGAATACCAAACCACATGAAGAATGCAATAACGCCACCGAAGTGAGTTTTTTTATCTTCTAAGTGCATGAATGAATAAAGTTGAAGCACTACTTGAATACCTGCCAATAACAAAACGAATGGCATAATTAAATATGGTGAGAAATCAGCAGCAACTACTGCGAACGCGATAAACGTTAAGAAAATCATGATCGCAAAGTTAATTACTTGTTTACGCATATGAACGGCATTGTGATGACGATCATACTCGTACTGCGTTTGAGACTTAGCAACTACAGGTGTATCGTGTGACATATTATCCGATCACTCCCATCAAGTATACTACTGTAAAGATGAACACCCAAACTACATCGATAAAGTGCCAGTATAAAGCAGCTACGAAGAATTTTGGTGCGTTGTACAGATTAAGACCACGTTTAGCGTTACGAATTAGTAATGTTGAAATCCAAACTAGACCTAAAGTTACGTGGAAACCATGTGTACCAACTAACGTATAGAACGCAGTTGAGAATGCAGATTGCCCAAAAGTGAAACCAAGGTGCACATAGTGATAGAACTCATAGATTTCTAGAGCTAAGAAGCCTGCACCTAAAAGTAACGTGATTGCTAACCAAGTTTGCATCGCTTTGTAGTTAAAGTTACGCATATGGTAAATTGCATAAACCGATGTCAGTGAAGATGTTAAAAGTAACATCGTCATCGCAAATGCTAATGGTAATTCAAATAATTCTTGTGTTGAGAACTCCATGCCCGCAGGCCCTTTGTTCTTAAGTGCTAAGTATGTCGCAAATAAACTTGCGAAAAGTACAACTTCACATGCAAGGAAAATCCAGAAACCAACAACTTTATTTTTCCCTTCCATTGTAGCTTGTTCAGGATGATCTGGCCAAGTATGAGGAGTAAATTTTGTGTTGTAATCCATTATTTTTTTCCCCCTTTGCCGTAAAGTTGTTCTTCAATTTCCATAATTTCTTCTTTGTGTAAATGGAATCCGTGATCGTCTTTAACAGAACGAACAATCATAGCACCGAATGTAATAGCTAGACCTATGATTAGAACTGGAATTGCCCATGTACGTGAATCATCTGCAACACCAAGTGGGCTGTAAAGAGCACCGAAAGCTGCGATAAACATACCAACAGAAATTACGAATGGAATTGCAGAGTTGTTTGGCATATGGATGTCACCTAGTGGCTCAGCATATACCATACCTTCTTTGTTACCTTCTTGTTTCTCAATCCAATAAGGATCTAATCCACGAACAAGTGGAGTTTGACGGAAGTTATAGAATGGAATTGGTTGTGGAATAGCCCATTCTAAAGTACGGCCATCGCCCCATGGATCTTGACCAGCTGGTGGACGTTTGATTGACAGTAAGCAGTTGATTACCATCATGACAACCCCTACACCCATCATTGCCGCACCGACAGTGGAAATGTAGTTGAACTGATCCCAACCTTGACCTTCCATGTAAGTGAATACGCGACGTGGCATACCCATTAAACCTAGGAAGTGTTGTACGAAGAATGTTAAATGGAATCCAATGAAGAATACCCAGAAAGTCCATTTACCTAATTTTTCATCTAACATACGGTTGAAGAAAATTGGCCAGTAGAAGTGCGCTGAACCGAATAATGCTGTAACGATACCACCAACGATTACGTAATGGAAGTGAGCTACGATAAAGTAAGAATCGTGTAATTGGTAGTCAAGAGGAGCAGATGCTTGCATTACCCCTGTAACACCACCAGCTACGAACGATGGAATGAAACCTAGTGCATATAGCATTGGTACTGTAACTTTAATGGATCCGCCCCAAATCGTTAAGATCCAGTTGAATACTTTCATACCTGTCGGGACGGCGATTGCCATTGTCGCAACAGCGAAGATTGCGTTCGCAGTTGGCCCAAGACCAGTTGTGAACATGTGGTGAGCCCAAACCATGAAGCCTAGGAAACCGATTAAGATTGTTGCGAATACCATTGAAGAGTATCCGAATAGACGTTTACGAGAGAACGTTGGAATAATCTCAGAGAATAAACCGAACGCTGGTAAAACTAAGATATAAACCTCTGGGTGTCCGAAGATCCAGAATAAGTGTTCCCAAATAACTGTATTACCACCCATAGTATGGTCAAAGAAGTTACCACCGAACATACGGTCAATTAACATTAATAAAAGACCAACTGTAAGTGGAGGGAATGCGAATAAGATTAATGCACTTGATACTAATGAAGTCCAAGTGAATAAAGGCATACGCATGAATGTCATACCTGGAGCACGCATTGTAATAATCGTAACGATGAAGTTAAGACCCGAGATTAATGTACCTGCCCCTGAAATTTGTAAACCAAGTACATAGAAGTCAATACCATGACCTGGAGAATATAATGATAATGATGCATAAGAAGTCCAGCCCGCATCAGGAGCGCCACCCATGAAGAATGACAGGTGAAGGAATACCGCACCTAGGAAGAATAACCAGAACCCTAAAGAGTTCAGGAATGGGAATGCAACGTCACGTGCACCAATTTGTAATGGTACAAGCATGTTCATAAATGCGAATAGCAATGGAGTCGCAGCTAGGAATAACATTGTCGTTCCGTGCATTGTTAATAATTCATTGAAAAAACCAGCTGAAATGAAATCGTTATTTGGTTTCATTAACTGAATACGCATTAATAACGCTTCAAAACCAGCGATAGCAAAGAACAATGTACCGGCTAATAAATACATGACTGCTAACTTTTTATGGTCAACAGTAGTAATGTAATCCCAGACAGTTGCTCCGAAGCCCTTTTTCTGTGTATATGAGCTCACAACTTTTACCTCCTTCAAAGTTTGTAACATAAACTAAAAATTATTTTTCGACAGATAAGCCCATGATGTAAGTTGCAAGAGCTTGAATTTCTTCGTCAGATAAGTCGCCGTAGATTGGTGCAGTGCCATCAGCATTCATCATTAAGTTACCTGGTTTGAATTCTTCAGGGTTTTTAATCCACGCTTTTAAGTCTTCTTCACTGTGATCCAAGAAACCAGCAAGACGATTACGGTCACCAAATGTCGCTAAGTTTGGACCCATTCCTGGAGCCGAACCTGCACCTGAAACCGCGTGACAAGATAGACAGCTGTTAGCGAATGTTGCTTCACCAAGATCTGTAGATGCTTTATCCGCAACTTGACCTTCTGTTGCTTGCATAGATGCAACCCATGCATCGAATGCATCTGGGCTTAACGCTTTAACTTTGAAGTCCATTAGAGCATGTGAAGGACCACATAACTCAGCACATTTACCATAGAATACGCCATCTTTAAGACCTTCTGATTCTTTGTCAAATACTAGGTAGAACTTGTTTACGTTTTCTACGTTTGTATCCATTTTACCGCCTACTGCAGGAATCCAGAATGAGTGCTTAACATCAGCCGCTTTTAGGTTAAAGTAAACTTTTTCACCTGTTGGTACAACTAATTCTTGAGCTGTTATAATGCCTTGGTTAGGATATTCGAACTCCCACCAGTAAAGTTTTGCAGTTACATTAACTGTAAGAGCAGTTTTGTTGCCATCTTCGTCTACTTCGTCCATTGCAGCAACATCTGCAAATTTGTAAGTAGCCGTAACAACTGGTACAGCGATAATTAATAATAAGATAATAGGAATAACTGTCCAAATCACTTCTAAAGTGTGGCTACCTTCTACTTGCTTAGGAATAACATTTTCGCCTACTTTAGCACGACGGAACTTTAAGAATGCAAGTAAATAGATAACTGATACTACTACTACTACTAGCGTCATGATTCCAGTAGTTAACAATAATAAATTTAATTGCTCTTTACCTACTTCACCAGCTGGTTTTAGTGTAGAAATATATTCTTCACCACATCCGGAAAGGAAGACCATCATCACTGTTAGAAGTGAAAAAAGACGCCACTTTTTAAGCCCTTTCATCATAGCTTAATTAAACCCCTCTTTCTTTGTTGTATTTTCATGTGTACCTAGGACATTGGTTCTGTCTATGTGAATTCTTATAATTAAGAAAGAATTCCAGTAGTTAGCTAAACACTGCAAAGATAATCATTGATACAAACAAGATTGTCATATGATTCAAGGAATATATAAACATCTTATTTGCCCATTTCAAATCATCTTTTGCTGTAAAGCCTTTAAACGCCAGGATTAACCAACCTACATTCAATGCTGTTGCAAGGAGTAAAAATCCACTCCCTAGCTCGGGTAAAAGGAACGGTAATGGTAATAATAAAAGAATCCAAAAAAACATTGAGTACTTCGTTCGTTTAAACCCTTTTACAACGGGTAACATTGGAATATTAGCCGCACGATATTCTTCTGTTCGCTTCATCGCAAGTGCATAGAAATGCGGTGGCTGCCAAGCAAACATTATAAGAAATAAAGCAAGTGCTCCGGAACTTAGTGCTGGTTCAACAGCCGCCCACCCTATAATTGGCGGGATGGCTCCAGAAATACTTCCTACAACCGTGTTACTAACATGCTTCCTTTTTGACCACATTGAGTATAGAACTACATAAGCAAGTATCCCTGCTAGTCCCCACATGCCGGCCGCAAATGATGCCGCAAATAACAAAATTTCACCTACAAATAAAAACGAGAGTGCAATGGTCAATACAAGACTTGGTTTGAATCTACCAGTAACTGTTGGTCTTGTCTTTGTTCTTTTCATTATTGGGTCAATATCCTGATCAATGAAGTTATTCATTGCACCAGAACCACCAATAATGAGAGCCGCACCTATCATCGTGCAAAAGATAACATCAAGCTCTTGCAAGAAGTGTCCACCAGTAAACTGGAAGGCCAACCACATCCCTGTAAAAGTTGTGACAAGATTCGAATTAACAATGCCGATTTTAATCAGTGCTAAGAAATCGGTTACAACAGATGTTGTTTCAGGACCAGTATTTCTAGTAGCAGTCAATGTACGACCGTTTGACATATTACCTCTCCTTTCATTTTTGTAAGCATATTCCGCTAACCATAACTATAGCGAAATTTGCGATTGATTTCTAGACGTTTAGTGAAATTTAGATAAACATGTAAAAATTAGCTCGTCTAGAAATATAATTAAAATCAACATATCTATAGTAAATCATTTTCTAAAATGAATTGTGAAGGTTAAAGCACGAAATTATGAACAATTTGTGAAATGGAGCCAACATACATTACTACCATCTTAATACAAGTTGTTTTTTATCCTTATTTTAGATATTATCTAGTAGCAGAAACATTACACTAAGATGTGATGTGGATAGACAAAGTGGGTGACTTATTTTATGCAACACAACAGGTATATGAAGTGGTTTGCTGTTGCCGCTACAGTTGGAATGCTCTTCATTTTAATTGGAGGTGCACTCGTAACAAAGACAGATAGTGGCTTGGGCTGTGGTCGAAATTGGCCGGATTGTAACGGTTCTCTAATTCCAAAGGAAATTACACCAGAAGTATTAATCGAATTTTCACACCGTCTAGTAACTGGAGTCGTTTCGATTGCTATTCTTGGTTTAACAGTTTGGACTTGGCGTAAACTCGGTCATATTCGTGAGGTAAAATTCTTAGGATTTTTAGCGATGTTTTTCTTAATCGCGCAAGCTTTAATTGGTGCAGCTCAAGTATTATGGGGACAAGGGGATTTCATTCTAGCACTACATTTCGGAATTTCACTTATTTCCTTTGCAGCGGTTTTACTCCTTTCGATGATCGTTTTTGAAGTAGATAGGAAATTTGATGCTGACCAAGTATTTATTGGAAAAAAATTACGCTGGCATACGATTGCTGTCACAATTTATTCTTATTTAGTTGTTTATACAGGTGCTCTTGTACGTCATACAGATTCAAGTTTGGTCTGTCCAGACTGGCCGTTTTGTTATAATGAAACGCCGTTTGCGTTACCAAATAATATGTATGAATGGGTACAAATGGGTCATCGCATCGCTGTTCTTATTATCTTCATCTGGATCGCATACATAACGTGGCATGCAGTAAAAGAATACAAAGATCAACGCATCATCTATTGGGGCTGGATCATTGCCTTCAGTATTGTTGTTTTACAAGTTATAGCTGGTATGTTAGTAGTACTAACAAGATTGAACTTAACTATTGCACTCGTACATTCATTACTCATTTCACTTCTATTTGGTTTGCTTTGTTACATGATTATGCTCGTATCCCGAAGCAACCATAATGAAAAAAGTAAATAGTATTATTAAAATCGACAGCACATGAAAATGTATGTCGATTTTTTTATTTAGTTGTTTTCTCTTTTTATACCAATTCCTTCTACTATTTAAGCGATATGAGCTATGGAGATGTAGTCTTTTAAAAAAGTGATAAATAGACTGTCCAAATAACAACAAACACTTGTTACAATACGTTCCCTAATAAAATGATTCCAATGACTAACATCCAATTAAAAATTTTTTTGTCTATCTTTACTCCTCCTACATTCATTGCATCCCAAATATTTTTCACTATCTTACTTATTAAAATAAGAACTTCTTCCTGATAAAACAGTCAGTAAATATGCTAAAAAAGGCTATTAACACGCTGTGTAAGCCGTGTAATAGCCTTTAAATGTTAGTAATTATTCAATTTCAATTAATAGATCACCTGTTGAAATGGCATCGCCTGCAGTCGTATAAACTTCTTTTACTACTCCATCTTTTGGTGCCTGTACTGTCGTTTCCATCTTCATCGCCTCTGTAATCAGTAGGTGGTCCCCGCGTTTCACTTGGCTACCTTTTGAGACAACGACTTTTAATACAGTTCCAGGCATCGTTGCGCCGATTTGGTTTGGATTGCTTGGATCAGCCTTCATTGTAATGCTGCCATCCACTTCCACCGTCATATCTTGGATAACGAGTTCACGTGATTGACCGTTTAACTCGAAGTACATCACACGTGTGCCATCGTGCTGCGATTCGCCAATGGATACGAGTTTAATGATGAGTGTTTTACCTTTTTCGATTTCTACTTCGATTTCTTCGCCTAATTTCAAGCCGTATAAAAACGTTGGTGTGTCTAATACGGATATGTTTCCGAAGTTATCAAGCGTTTTTGCATATTCCTCAAACACTTTCGGATATAGCGCATAGGCTAACACATCTTGTTTCGTCACAGAACGATTCAGTTTCTCTTCTAGTATCATTTCAAGCTGTTCAAAATTCACTTGCTCTAACAGCTCACCAGGACGAACTGTGATCGCTTCACGATCCTTTAAGACCACTTTTTGTAATTCTTGTGGGAATCCGCCATGTGGTTGTCCTAAATAGCCTTGGAAGAACTCGATCACTGAGTCTGGGAAGTCGATTGTTTGCCCTCTCGAAATCACTGTTTCCTCATCCAAGTCATTTTGCACCATAAATAATGCCATATCGCCGACTACTTTTGATGATGGTGTTACTTTGACGATATCACCAAATAGTAGATTCACACGAGAATACATGTGTTTCACTTCATCCCAACGATCACCCAGCCCTACTGCTTTAGCTTGTTGTTGTAGGTTACTGTATTGACCGCCCGGCATTTCATGGACGTAGATTTCAGAATGTGGGCTATTCATGCCACTTTCGAAATCTTTATAGTATTTACGAACATCTTCCCAGTAGTATGATAGATTTTCAAGCGATGCAATGTCAGCACGTACTTCACGTTTTCCGCCCTTCATCGCATAATACAATGAGTTCGCACTTGGTTGTGATGTTAAACCTGCCATTGAACCGAGTGCTGTATCAACGATATCCACGCCTGCTTCGATCGCTTTTGCATACAAGTAAATACCGTTGCCACTTGTATCATGCGTGTGCAGATGAATTGGTAGGTTTGTAGATTCTTTCAATTCCGAAATTAAACGATAAGCAGCTTCTGGTTTCAATAAGCCTGCCATATCTTTAATCGCTAAAATATGTGCACCTGTTTGTTCTAGCTCTTTTGCCATATCTTTATAGTATTGAACAGAGTATTTCGCGCGTGAATCATCTAAAATATCACCAGTGTAACAGATTGACGCTTCTGCAATTTTTCCTGATTGGCGTGCGGCATCAATTGCCACTTCCATTCCTTTAATCCAGTTTAAACTGTCGAAAATCCGGAAGACATCTACACCTGAAGACGCCGATTCTGCGATGAATTCACGGATTAAATTGTCTGGATAGTTTGTATAACCGACTGCGTTCGCCCCACGAAGTAACATCTGGAACAGCACATTTGGCACTTGTTCGCGTAGTTTTGCTAGACGCGCCCATGGATCTTCTTTTAAGAAACGGTACGCCACGTCAAAGGTTGCGCCACCCCACATTTCAAGTGAGAAGTAGTTATGCATCATGCGCGCTGTTTGATCTGCAATTTCGAACATATCTTGTGAACGAACACGCGTCGCAAGTAAGGATTGATGCGCATCACGGAAAGTTGTATCTGTTAACAGCACATCCTCTTGCGCTAAAATCCATTTCACTAAACCATCTGCACCTTGCGTGTCCAAAATTTGTTTTGTCCCCGCTGGAGGTACGATCAATTTATCAACGTTTGGAATGCTTGGCTGAGAGAAAATTGGCTTAGCTTTCTTTTCTACGCCTGGGAAGCCGTTTAAAGTTACATTCCCGATGTAACTAAGTAACTTTGTTCCACGGTCTTTACGATCTGGGAACTCGAAAAGTTCCGGTGTCGTATCGATAAAACTTGTATCGAATGTTCCGCTTAAAAACTTCTCATGTACAACGACATTATTTAAAAACGGAATATTTGTTTTTACCCCGCGAATACGGAATTCTCGTAAATTGCGGTCCATTTTTGCCGCTGCTTCTTTAAATGTCATACCAGAAGTCGAAATTTTCACGAGTAATGAATCATAGTAAGGTGAGACAACAGCACCCTGGAAGCCATTTCCTGCGTCTAAACGGACGCCAAAACCACCACTTGAACGGTACACCATCAACTTTCCTGTATCCGGCATAAAGCCATTTGCAGGGTCTTCCGTTGTCACACGTGCTTGAATTGCAAAGCCGAATAACGGAATATCTGCCTGCAGTGGCATATGAATTTCTTCACCATGTAAGCCATAACCCGCCGCGACCTTAATTTGCGCATGCACAATATCAATACCTGTAATCATCTCTGTAATCGTATGCTCTACTTGAATACGAGGATTTACTTCGATGAAATAAAAATCATCGCCCGCGACTAAAAATTCAACTGTCCCTGCATTTATGTACGAGACATTTTTCATGAGTTTCACAGCTGCATCACAAATTCTATTTCTTAAATCTTCTGAAATCGAATTCGATGGGGCAATTTCTACTACTTTTTGATGGCGACGTTGGATAGAACAATCACGCTCATATAAATGCACGATATTGCCTTCCTTGTCCCCTATTATTTGAACTTCAATATGTTTCGGATTTAATATACATTTTTCTACATACACTTCGTCTGACCCAAATGCCGCTTTCGCCTCTGATTTGGCACGATCATAAGCCGACTGAATATCTTCTTTTGTCTGTACAACACGCATACCACGACCGCCACCGCCTAAAGCAGCTTTAATCATAAGTGGATAGCCATACTGATCACCAAATGCCAGCACTTCTTCTACCGAAGAAACAGGTCCATCTGTACCTGGAATGACTGGAATATCCGCATT